>JALHRW010000548.1 GCA_022841245.1 Planctomycetota bacterium | reverse complement strand
TCGGGGGCAAGCCGGTCAAGTCGAAGCAAGACCGCTTCAACAGCGTGAGCTTGTCCGCTTCGGCGGCGAACGACTGGCCGCGCGATTCGAGTTCGGCCAGCAGAAACGCATCGATCGACGTCCGCACGCGGGCCGCGTCTTTCACCGTGGGCACGGCCGGACGAGCAACCGGTTGAAACGCCCAAAACTGCCGCTCCTCGGGCGTGATCACCGAGGTCGGCGGCTCGGCCGGCTCGGGGCGCTTGGTCGGCGCGCCGGCATCGATCCAGCGGCCGATTGTTTCAATTTCATCGACCGACAGCTTCGCATCGGTCGGCGGCATCTCGCCGGCGTGCGGCCGCAGGTAGACAAGGCTTTCGTCGCGGCTGCCGGGCTTCAGCGCCGAGCCACTTTCGCCGCCGCGTTCAATCAGGTGCCGCAGCCGCAGGTCAAGCCCCGCCTTGGCCGGCCCTTCGGCTCCATGGCAATGAAAACAGTGGGCCTTGAGGATCGGGCGGATGTGCTCTTCGTAGGTCAGCGTGGGGGGCGAAACGGAGGCCTCAGTGGCTGGTGGCGAATCGTCGGCGATGGCGTCGGAAGCCGGCGAGAAAGCGACCAGCCCGCAAGCTGCCGGCGCGATGAACGCCGTAACGAGCGCGCCGCGCTGAAAAATCGAAGTCACGAACCGGGCGAGGCGCAGCGACATGCGTACCTTCCCGCGAATTGGAGGGGTGTTGGCCGCAAAGGCCCGCGGCTGCTCACCCCTGTGGCGGCGAGTTCGACCCGCGTACGTTGCGGCTGGCAAGGAGCGGAGGCCGGCGCCCCCGCCCATCAACGCATCCACCTTCGTTGATGCGATGATTATGGCAGTTGCCCGCAGCGGCGGCAATCGTCTGGCGGGCCAGTGGCCCGGGCGCGGGGTGTAAGTTCGTGCCGACCAGGCTGCGACTAGTGTGTCAGCCAGTCTGCAAGCGGCAGATCGGGCACGCGGGCGAAATCGGCCGTGTTATGCGTGACCAGCGTCAGCCC
>JALHRW010000547.1 GCA_022841245.1 Planctomycetota bacterium | reverse complement strand
CAGCGCCCAGCGCCCAGCGCCCAGCGCCCAGCGCCTATCCCGCCAGCCGCACCAGCAGCGGATCCGCCACCCCGGCCTCGGCGAAGCCCTTCGCGCGCAGCAGACAGGCCGGGCACGCGCCGCACGGCGGCACCTGGCCGGCGTAGCAGGTGTGGGTCCACGCCAGCAGCTCCAGCCCGCCTTCGGCCTGCGCCAGGCGCACGCTGTCGGCCTTGCTCAGGTGCATGAGCGGCGTGTGGATGACGACCTCGGCTTCCAGCCCCAGGCGCAGCGCCTGCTGCAGCGCGACCATGGTGTCGGCGCGGCAGTCGGGATAGCCGCTGTAATCGGTCTGGCACACGCCGGTGACCAGATCGCGCGTGCCCAGCTGCCAGGCCCACGCCGCCGCCAGAGTCATGAACAGCAGGTTGCGTCCCGGCACGAAGGTGTTGGGCAGGCCGCCGGCCCCGCTGGCGCCGAGCGCCGCGCCGGTGTCACCGGTCAGGGTGTTGCCGCCGAGCTGCTTCAGGCTGTCGACCGTGATGGTGCGGTGCTGACGCACGCCGGCGCGGCGGGCGACCTCGACGGCGCAGGCCAGTTCGACGCGGTGACGCTGGCCGTAATCGAAGGTGATCGCGTCGACCACCGCAAAGCGCTTCTTCGCCCAGGCCAGGCAGGTGGTGCTGTCCTGTCCGCCGGAGAGGACGACGAGGGCTGCGCTCATGCGCGCACACTAGGGGCGCTGGCTGCTGGCCAAGGGGCGCTGGGCGCTGGTCGCTGGTCGCTGGGCGCTGGTCGCTGGTCGCTGGTCGCTGGTCGCTGGGCGCTGGTCGCTGGTCGCTGGTCGCTGGCCGCTGGTCGCTGGCCACTGGTCGCTGGCCGCTGGTCGCTGGCTCGCAAGCGTGCGGCTGGGGATGGCTGTCGGCTCCTTGTTCCGCCTACCGTACCGCACGTGCTCGGTGTCAAGGCGGACCGCTGCGCGGCGCGCTGCGCGCGGCCTTGACACCTGCGCGCGAGCGGTGCGGCAGGCTGCAC
>JALHRW010000546.1 GCA_022841245.1 Planctomycetota bacterium | reverse complement strand
TCAGCGGCCGCTCAAGCTTCTTGCTGTCGACGATCTTCTGCTTGCCCGGCTCGGCGAAGCCCTTGCCGACGCCGGCAATGCCCGCTTCGTCCCCGGCCACCATCTCGGCGGCGCGCTTGACGGAACTCTGTGCCTTCGACGCCGCGCCGAACTCGGCACCACCCAGCACGATCTTCTTGATCATGGCGCGCGTGCCGCCGGTGGTGGAGTCGGCATAGACGACGATGGCCTGGTCCTTGCCGCCCACTTCCTTCCAGTTGGCGATCTTGCCGGTGTGGATGTCGCGCACCTGTTCCCAGCTGAGCTTGGCCACCGGATTGGACGGATGCACCACGAAGACGATCTCGTCCTTGCGCAACTCGAAGGCTTGCAGGGCCTTCATGTCGACCTTGGCCCCGGCAGCAATGGCGGCATCACCGGCGATCTCCATCGGTTCGGACACCATCGCGATATCGCTGGCGCCGCCCGCCAGATCGGCCAGCCCCTTGCCGGTGGACGAACTGGCCACCTGCACGGTGTGTCCGGTGCTCTTCTCGACCGCGGCCTTGGCCGACGAGACGACGACGTTGAACACCGTCGAGGCGCCGGAGATCTTGACGGTATCGGCCAGGGCGGTGCCAGCCAGGGCAGACAACGCGAGGGCAATGACGCCGAGGGTCAGGGTCTTGTTCATGCGGGTACTTCCAGGTAGGGGCGGCGATTGCAGGGCCGCGCTGGGTGACGATGGGGTGAGCAAGCTCGCTGGCGCACTCAGGCACCGGCGGCTGCCGTGACTATCGACCAACGGCCCGGCGAACTTGAGGCCGAAATGCGGCCCGTTAAGCCCTCAGTTAGCCGCGCAGCCCCAATGCCCCCACAGCGGCCGGGGCCCGTCAGGCGCGACGGCGGCTCAGCAGCATCCACAGCAGCAGGGCCAGCGCCAGCACCGCCAGCGGAACGCGGCCGTCGGCCTGCACCGGCACGCGCCGCGCCAGCGCCGTTGCCGTCATCGCCTCGGCCAGGCCTGCGGCGCTGTCCAGG
>JALHRW010000545.1 GCA_022841245.1 Planctomycetota bacterium | reverse complement strand
GGCCAGCGGCCAGCGGCCAGCGGCCAGCGGCCAGCGGCCAGCGGCCAGCAGCCAGCGGCCAGCGGCCAGCGACCAGCGGCCAGCGACTAGGCTGAGATTCCGCGTGCCATTCCGGTTTCCTTCTTCACCCCAGCTTCCATGCCGGGCTCGGCGTCAAGGCGGACCGCTGCGCGGCGCGCTGCGCGCGGCCTTGACGCCTGCGCGCGGCATGGGTCTGGGGTTCGAAAGGAAACCTCACATGGCTCGCTATCCCAATCTCCTCCTCTGGAACCACGCTCGCGAACTCGTCCGACGCGTCTCGCGCGGATGCGCAGGCACCCGCGGCGAGGGCGACCTCATCTCGCAACTGCGTCGCGCGGCGATCTCCGTGGCCGCGAACGTGGCCGAAGGCGCACAACGCGGTTCTGACCGCGAGTTCGTCCGCTTCCTCCGGATTGCCGACGGCTCCAACGCCGAAGTCCAAGCCCTTACCGATATCGCCGAAGACGCTCTCGTCTTCGACGCGGCAACCGCCGCAGGCATCCGCGATCAGGCGGCCGACGTCGGCCGCCTGATCGGTGGTCTCATCCGCCGCTGCGCAGGCGGCGGATGAGGACCGTGAGCATCTTGCCGACGCTGCTGTTCTGTTCGAGTAGCGCTGTCACATCGTGTCCCAGAGCCTGGCAGATGTGCAATTGCGCCGCGACCTCGTCGTTGGAGCCGCGGGCGATGGAGAGGAACCGGGCATAGTCCCCGTCGTTCCCGCGTCCGGCACCTTCGGCGATGTTGCTGGATACCGAGATCGCCGCCCGGCGGATCTGTGATGCGAGGTCGCCGAAGCAGACCGTGATCGTCGCGATGCCCGCGATCTGTTGATTGGCCGCGTGCCAGACGCGGAGTTGCGTGAAGTGACTCATGGTGTGAAGGCTCCTTGTGCAGCCTGCCGCACCATCCGCGCGCAGCGGTCAAGGCCGCGCAGCGCCGGGCGAAGCCCGGTCCGCCTTGACGGCGAGCACGGATGGTACGGTAGGCGGAACAAGG
>JALHRW010000544.1 GCA_022841245.1 Planctomycetota bacterium | reverse complement strand
GCCAGGCAGCGCTCGACCTGGGGGAACAGGTCGTCGGGCGGCGGGGAGCGGTTGGCCTTGTACTCGGGGTAGAGCTCGGAGCGGAACGTCTCCTTGTCGCCCGAGACGTCGATGACGACGCCGAGATAGTCTGGCGGCCCGCCGGCGGCGATCATGCCCGGCTCCTGCCCGCGCAGCAGCTTGAGGAGCATTCCCAGGAAGCCGAACGACATGTTCGTCGGTTCCTTCGTGACGGGGCTGGTCATGGGGGTGCGCACCGCGTGATAGGCGCGGAAGAACTGGGCGTAGCCGTCGATGAGGTAGAGGGTGGGCATGTGATCAGGCGGGCGGGAGCGCGGCGATAGCAGCACGAAGGGAGAGAATGAGCGGGGGGATGTCGGTACGGATGGTCTCGAGCAGGCGATCGGACTTCACGCCGAAATAGACGTGCACCACGAAGTTACGCATGCGCCGAATATCGTCCCAGGGAATCTGTTTCAGCGCTTCGGCATCTTCGGCGGAGATCGACCGGGCCGCCTCTCCCAATACGGTGAAGCACAAGAGGATTGCGCCGCGGGCCTTCTGATCCGCGTCAAGCTCCGAGGGGCCCATGCCCGCGCTGAACGCGACGAGCTGCTCGGCGGCGGTCAGCATGTCGCCCAGTCGCAGCGCGGGCCCTCTACGCGACACGGACGGCCTCTCGCATTACCTCGGCGCGGATGGGCTCCCGGAGGGTATCGGGGGTGCCCACGTCAACCGCGCGCCCGACGAGTTCTTCGAGCCGGCGCTGGAGGCGGGCGAGCGTGAAGAGCGTTGGTGTTCCGGCGAACTCAACGAGCACGTCGGCGTCACTGTCGGGTCGCTCCTCGCCGCGGGCGAGAGAGCCGAAGATCCACAGAGTGACGACGCCAAAGTCGCGCGTGAGCTCGGGCATGGCCGCCGAAAGCGTGCGCACGATGTCATCACGAGCGGGCATGCGGTGATTGTACAGCGTTGTGGCGGAGCGGGGCGACGGGAAGGGGAAGGGTCAGGCGGCGCCGCCC
>JALHRW010000543.1 GCA_022841245.1 Planctomycetota bacterium | reverse complement strand
GGGCCTTCTCGCGCGCTGCAGGCATGGGGCTAGTCCTCCATAGGTTCGGGGTTCAGGCAGTCAGGGCAAACGCTTTGCCCTCTTTCTTCCGGCTGGAATTGGCATCCGCATTCCCAACACGCTTTGGGGCGGTCCTTCCAGGCGTCCGGGCATCCGGTCTCGTGGCACGCGACCCCGTTGATAACGAGGGCCTCACATTGGTCACAGGGGAAAGGCACGGTGCATCCTCCGTTTGGGCTTGTTTAGGCGCCGCCCTTGCGCGCTGGATGGTCCCTTTGACCGTCCTGCCAGGCTCCCTAGGGGCTAGGGAGCTAGGCGGGGCGTCCAAAATTTCTGAGATCGGGCCGGGCCCTTCCGTTACTTGGGAGACACGTCCCGAACGGCCAGGCGCCCGGCCGTGGTGAACAGGGTTTCGGCCGCGTTCGCCCAAAGGGCCGCCGTTTTGTCGGCGTACTTCTGGCCGCGCGCGGGCTTGTGCTGGGCGAACGCCTGTTCGATGTGCTGGGCTTTGTCGTCGGCGATGGTGCCTAAGCCTGACAGGAGCACGGACAGGCCGACACGGTCTAGCATGTCTTCCAGCTGGGCGAGCTCTTCCGCGTTCAGGTACTTGTTCATGGCCTAGGCCTCCTTTTGTTTGCGCAGGGCTTCGAAGCGCTTGGCGGCTTCCGCTTCTTTGGTCAGGAAGGCGAGCAAGGCCGCCTTATCGCAGGGGATAGGCGCCGCCTTCAGCGCTCCCTTTTCCCTGCAGCGCTCGCGCGCCACGGTCAGGGCCCCGTCTTCGTCCGCCGTCACCGAACCCCAAGGGCCGTTTGATTCGTGGTCCAGAATCAAGGGCGGGGTTATGTAGGGGTTGCGCAGGCCCGTGGCGAGCCCGGTCAAGATGAGGAGCTGGACGCCGCGCGCGTGGGGGTAGAGATGCACGCCCATTTCTTCGTCGGAGAAGTGGGAGCCTGCAGCATCCCCCTCGTCCCCCTCGCTCAGTCCAAAGTAAGCGCTGCGCGTGTCGCCGCCCTCAGCGTCCAAGG
>JALHRW010000542.1 GCA_022841245.1 Planctomycetota bacterium | reverse complement strand
CACCGAGCTGGGCGGCATCCGGTACGAGAACACCGACGCGCAGGCGATGCTCGACAACGACGCCAAGGTGGCGGAGGACTTCGACCGCCGGATGCGCGAAGGCTTCGCAAAAGCGGAAAAATAGGGACAGTCCACGATTTCCGCCGCCGCGGCGGAAATCGTGGAGTGTCCCTGATTTCCGGATTCACGCACCCATGATCGACACCACCCCGCACATCATCACCTCTCTGCTGGCGATGGGCATGGCGCTTGCCTTCATCATCGCCGACCGCAGTTCCCCGACCAGCCGGGCGCTGGCGCTGTTCCTCGCCTCGGTCGGTCTGTCCATCGGCATCGGCTCGCAGGTCGCCTACCCGCGCCACTTCCACGGCATCGTCGAGTGGTGGGACGGGCTGTTCGCGATCCCGACCATGTTCGCGTTCTTCTTCGCCTACGAGTGGATCCTGCGCGTGCGGCGCACGGTGCCGGCGGCCGGCCTGAAGACCGCGGGGCCGGACCGGCTGCTGCGCATCGCGCAGGCGCTGGCGGTGTTCTACGGCCTGGCCGCGCTTGCCTTTCCGCGCATGCACCTGGACCGGTTCCAGAACGTCGGCTTCCGCGAGGCCTTCGAGCGCGGCACGCCGGAGCTCTGGCTGTTCGGGGTTCCGCTCGTGCTGTCGCTCGCCCTTGGCCTGTTCTCCGCCCTGCTCATGCTGCGCCGGCGCCCGGACCGGGCCGAGTCCATCCGGCTGATCGCCTTCGCCATCGCGGCGCCGTTCATGGCCTCGGGCGTGGTGCTGCCCAACACGCTGGCGCCGCTGTCCACCGCGCTCGGGCTGCTCATCTTCCTCGTCGGCGCGGTGCAGTACCACGTCATCCAGGGCCAGCGCGCCCACTTCCTGTCCAAATTCCTCTCGCCGCAGGTGGCGCAGCTGGTGGCGCGCCGCGGCCTGAAGAGCGCCACCGACGAGCAGACCATCGAACTGTCGGTCGTGGTCTGCGACCTGCGCGGCTTCACCGCGTTCTCCTCGGCCACGCCACCCGAGCGCGTG
>JALHRW010000541.1 GCA_022841245.1 Planctomycetota bacterium | reverse complement strand
GCTACCTCCTCAAGCAGGTGCGGGGCATCGATCTCGTCGACGCCGTGCGCAAGGTGGCCGACGGCCAATCGTTGATCGACCCGCACGTCACCGCCCGGGTGCTCGACCGCATCCGCCACCAGGACAGCGCCGATGACAACACCCAGCGCCTGACCGACCAGGAACGCCGCATCCTCGAGCTCATCGGCGAGGGCATGACCAACCGTCAGATCGCCGAGCGGTTGTACCTGGCCGAGAAGACGGTGAAGAACTACGTGTCGAACCTGCTGGCCAAGCTCGGCATGTCGCGCCGCACCGAAGCGGCCGCCTACGCCGCCCGCCTGGACGAGCGCAAGCACCGCCCCTACGAACGCTGAGCCCGCCCGGGCCTGAGCCGGACCCGACCGGGTCTATCTGACTGGGGCCCCGCTCGGGGCGAATCGACGTCGAATCGGCGGGGGCGGGTTACAGCAGCTCCCCGGCTTGGAAGGCTCGCAGGGCCTCGCTCAGACCGTTTTGGGCGATGAACTTGTTGATGGTGCGCACCGATGGGGAGACGTGGGCGATGGCGTCGATGTCGGCGCCCTGCAGCATCGCCTGGCGGAACCCGGCCAGCTCCTGGGTGCGGTTGATCGACTTCTTCTGCAGGGCGATGATGTCTTTCGGCGTGCGGGCCACCCGTGCGGCATAGGCGGCCACCGCCTCGTCGAGGCCGTCGGCCGGGCAGGCCCGGTTGAACAGACCCATCTCGGCCGCCTCGCGGCCGGTGATGATGGAGCCGGTGGGGAAGAAGATCTCCTTGGCCTTCTTCGGCCCCACGAACCAGGTCCAGAACGATGCCACGTACCCGGCCCCCAGCGGCAGCTGCGGCGTGCCCACCTTGCAGTCTTCGCTGACGAACCCGATGTCGCAGATGGCGGCCAGCTGGGTGCCCCCGGCCAGGCACACCCCATGCACCTTGGCGATCACCGCCAGCCGCAGGTCCCAGATGGCGAGCCAGCCCTCCAGCACCCGTTCCAGCCAGTCGCGATCACCGGTCACCCCGCCGCCGATGACG
>JALHRW010000540.1 GCA_022841245.1 Planctomycetota bacterium | reverse complement strand
TTATTACTGCCACCGCCGCTCAGTTCTTGACGCTTCGCTTAGTCGCAAGTGTTGCCACTGAAGATATTTGCGGTGATTCGGATGGTCCGGGTCACGCACCCACACTACCTCTATGTTAGGCCATAAAATGGGAATATTCGATTCAATACTGAGGAAGTTGAGGCTCAACAGATCAGAGGATATGCCTACCAAATCAATGCCGACTCCAAACGAATTCCTTCGGCAGTCAATTTTGAACCACAATGAGACCTGCAGTGCCGTTGGAGATTGGATTGTCTTCGGAAATGGCAAATACAAAATGCATGGAAGATTAAGCGATGATGACACAAATGATAGGCACGTAATACGATTTGATGTTGAAGTTGATATTGGGAACGAAAGAATTATACAGGAATCTTTCGTTGGTATTGCAGAAGATATCAACAGTGCCATCGGCCAAGCATATAGCAATTTCTTAGCTGGGTCTTTTCATGTTCTTTTGGCTGGTCTGATTGGACATAAGTGCGAACAAGTCGAAGGGGAAAGCTTTGAAGCTGGGAATAGAGTAAGAGTAATACTTGAAAATGGAGTGCAGATAAAATCAAGTATTAAATTGATGGATACAAAAGGTGTTTTAGGTTGGTATGACGCATTTGTTGATGCAATTATGAAGCAAAAGTTTGACGACCGTCCACATTGGGTTCGCGTGTATGTTGCTCAGAATGAAAATCAGATAATGGTAACGGAGTGCCTGTTGGACAACGAGGAATGGCAACAGGGAATTTCAGTTCTCAGCGGGTATAACTGGCCATTTATGGCAAGTTTCTATAGTGTTAGGATGTTCGTAATGATAAAATAATGGCCTAACCAGTCGGTACGGGGAGCGCGTGACATGTGGTTATAGCTCAGGTTGCCCTGGTTCTCCACATGGGTTCGCCACCACGTTCCAGGCAAGTGGGTGTCGCTGCGGTCAAGAATTCGCGGCGGCTAGGACTACTTAACAGGTAAGGTCGCCACCGCCGCTCAGTTCTTGACGCTCCGCTTAGTCGTAAGCATTG
>JALHRW010000539.1 GCA_022841245.1 Planctomycetota bacterium | reverse complement strand
AGCGCTTGACGGAGAAAGGCCAACACGATCACGATCCTGGTAAAAGACGTCACCATGATGAACAAGGCCGGTGCCAAGGAGAGCACCGTGAGCAGAATGAGAATCTGGATCACCACAGCTGTTTGTTTCGGGCCATCTGCGCCAAAATCGATACTCACCGATGGGCCAGCCGCGACCGCTTCTGAAAGCGGCATCACAAGCAGCATGATCCCTCCGAGGAGAATCCTCCAGAATATGTGCGCGCGCAACTCGTGATTATCGGCCATGCATTCCCTTGATCTGATGCAACGCACTGAATGGTAACCGCCGCACCCAAGACGCAAACTTTTCCTGAGAGACCGGTGCCGCCTCAGGGGAGGCGTTCTCGCTGGTGAGAGAGAGTAATTCTCGTAATTCGACTGAATCGCTGATGCGTCCGAGCGGAACGAGATCGGTTGCAGTCGTCCCCACAATCAAATATTCTCCCGCAACCGACACGACGGAAATGGTCTTGCGTGGAGCGATATAGCCGCTGGCCAAGACTCGTACGATCGGACGCCCGCCGGCAACTCCCAGCCGTTGCCCCATCACTCGCCTGACCGTCACCGCAACAACGCCCATCAACACCAGCACGATCGCCAGGGCTGCGACGGTGCGAAATAGGCTCTCCCACAGATCAATCACGGCCTCTCCCTCGGATCATTCAGCGCAGGTGCTGCACGCGTTCCGCCGCGCTCACCACATCCGTCAAGCGAATACCAAACTTCTCATTGACGACCACGACTTCACCGCGAGCCACGAGCTTGTTATTCACCATCACTTCCATCGGCTCCCCCGCGAGTTTATCCAGCTCAATGACGGATCCTTGAGCGAGCTGCAACAGATCCCGAATGGCCATCTTCGTGGATCCGACATACACGGTAACGCTCATGGGAATATCCAGAATAAAATCGATATTCTTGGAAGTTCCGCCCGTCTCCGCGCTTTGGACAGACGGAAACGAAGCCGGCTGTGGGGATGGGCTCCCGGTGGTCTGCGAATCGAACTGAGTTGCGGAGT
>JALHRW010000538.1 GCA_022841245.1 Planctomycetota bacterium | reverse complement strand
ATTCGTCCGTGACCTTGATCTGGCAGGACAGCCGTGAAGTCGGCCGGACGTCGAAAGCGAAGTCCAGCATGTCTTCTTCCATCGGTGAAGGCTTGCCGACCTTCTCGCTCCAGGCCTCGTCCACATGGACGTGACAGGTCGCGCAGGAGCACGCGCCCCCGCACTCCGCCTCGATGCCCGGTATTCCGTTGCGGATCGCGGTTTCCATGACGGTCGCACCGGCTTCGG
This sequence comes from Planctomycetota bacterium, assembly GCA_022841245.1. GTDB lineage: Bacteria > Planctomycetota > UBA11346 > UBA11346 > UBA11346 > UBA11346. Next base: position 819 of record JALHRW010000538.1, on the reverse strand, counting down.
CGTCCACGATCCGGCTGGTGCCGTCGTGCTCGATGTAGGTGATTTTCGGCATTGGCGGGAAATAACGGGTTGGGGAGGAGCCAGGAAGGGCTGCTCTATATAATGTGAAGTGCGGGAATGCGAGCCTTTGCTAATCTCCCGATCGCCGCAGCAAGCGTCGAGGAAAACTGTCATGAAAACCGCCATTCGCGCCGCGTTTCTTGTGTTCCTGCTCTTTGTCTCCGCTCCGGCACATGCGAACTGGGAGTTCACCCGCTGGGGCATGTCCTATGACCAGCTGATGACCTTCAGTAACCAGGGCGTGCGGGCCGCAACCGACACCGAGAAACAAGGCAAGCGTCTGGAGAAATGGGGCGAGGTACTCGCCGTCGCCCCGGTCAAATTGAACGGCTTCAACTATCTCGCAGTCTTCTATTTCCGCGATAACAAGCTGACCGCGGTGAACCTCGAATCGCAGAACCGCCCCGAGCAGCCCGAGATCGCGCGCTGGCTGCGAAAAACCTACGGCGAGCCGCTGAAAAACAGCGAGCTGCCGGTGAGCGACCGCTGCAAGCTTAACCAGTTTGCATGGCGGGTGCGCGAGGGCGACTGGCGGCACGCCAATGTATTCGCGTGCAATCCGCAGTCGGGCAACGATTTCCTGAGCATCCTGCACGTACCGGTCGATCCGCGCTGAGCGCGCAGACTTAAGCGGCGAGCGCTTCGGCTTCGCCGCTGGCTTTCGCCGCCAGATCTTCGAGTTGCGCGAGCGCGGTTTCATCGCCGCGCTCGATCGCTTCCAGCGCATCGGCGAGCGCAAATGCGCCGATGCCGCGCGCC
>JALHRW010000537.1 GCA_022841245.1 Planctomycetota bacterium | reverse complement strand
GTTGAAATTGTGATTTGTCAGGAACTACAAGAGACTAGGAATTAGATGGAAATATTCTTGATAAAGGATGGATGAACGGATAAATGAGATATCGAGGTATTATACGCCATTTTGACTAATATGGAAAATAGAAGACAAGGACACCTTAACAATATGTCTATGTATAATTCTATACAGTATTCTTCCAATTTCAATGTAATATTGACCGCTTTCAGGATGGATGGATACTTACCATTTGACAAGTTCTGGGAGACCCTTGTACTACAGCGAACAGCATATCAAGCGAGTGCTTTATTTCAATTATTTACAGAATTAGTGGTTCACCATCAATATCTGGGTCTGGTTCAACAATTTCTTCATTATTTAGATTATTTTCATTTGATTTACGTTTAAATGGGTTGATTTCACTGATTTCATATCTAGATTTGTCATGATTAGACGGGGCATCTGCAATGCCACTTCTAATTACTGTATAAAATATTGTATTTTTGAATTTCTCAATAAAATCAGAGTTATATAAAAGCAAATTATCCCACAAATCAATGATCCTCTCTATTCCAACCTTGAATCTCTCTGCAGCTAGTCGTGACGTCAACGTCTTTTGATACACCACTGCAAAATGTTGGGCAATATCCATTAACAAAGTTTCATTGAAATATTTTCTATATTTAGACAAATTGGATGACAACTCACAAGATGTTTTGATCAAGAGCTGTGATAAAATAGAAAATCTAAACAGTTTAACACTGCAAACGTCCCCTTCCTCATCAAAATCTGTTAGCAGAGATTGATGGATTATCAGCGATATATCTTGTGCAGCACTGCAATGATCTAAACAAAATTTTAATATTCTTTTAATCTGACTATTTTCTTTCCCTCTTCTTAATAATCGCTCAAATTTAATTTTATATTTCAAATCTAAAAGCTCTCCATTCCCTTCAAAGTGGATCTCTATTGGATCTTCAGAGTCAGAGTCAAGGGACGATACATCTGTATCAGAGTCTTCATAGAATGGTTGTTTTGGTGGCATGAATAGCGAGTTTTGTTC
>JALHRW010000536.1 GCA_022841245.1 Planctomycetota bacterium | reverse complement strand
TTCCCGGGCTTCGCCCGGCGCTGCGCGGCCTTGACCCCTGCGCGCGAGCGGTGCGGCAGGCTGCACAAGGAGCCTTCACCATGGCTAACTTCCACTCACTCCGGGTCTGGCACGCGGCATTGCGACAGACGACTCAGGTGGCACAGATCGGCGTCCGGTACGGGGACATCGCATCCCAGATGCGGCGGGCGGCGATCTCCGTCGCCAGCAACATCTGCGAAGGCTGCGGTCGCGACAGCGACACGGAACTCATCCGCTTCCTGGAGATCGCGCGCGGGTCCAATACCGAGATCGAAGGACAGCTGCAGATATGCCAGGCACTGGGTACCGGTGTCGAGACGCTCGTGGCGACCAACGCCAGCATCGGGAAGATGCTCACGGTCCTCATCCGTCGCCTGCGCAGCGGCGGATGAGGCCACCGATCAGGCGGCCGACGTCGGCCGCCTGATCGCGGATACCCGCGGCGGTCGCCGCGTCGAAAACGAGTGCATCTTCGGCGATGTCAGTGAGGGCCTGAACCTCGGCGTTGCTGCCGTCGGCGATCCGCAGGAAGCGGATGAACTCGCGGTCGGAACCGCGTTCGGCGCCTTCGGCGACGTTCGCGGCCACGGAGATCGCCGCGCGACGGAGTTGCGAGATGAGATCGCCTTCGCCGCGGGTGCCCACGCATCCGCGCGAGACGCGTCGGACGAGTTCGCGAGCGTGGTTCCAGAGGAGGAGATTGGGATAGCGAGCCATGTGAGGTTTCCTTTCGAACCCCAGACCCGCCTCGCGCGGAGCGGTCAAGGCCGCGCGCAGCGCGCCGCGAAGCGGGCAGCCTTGACGGCGAGCACGAAGCGGAAGCTGGGGTGAGGAAGGAAACCGGAATGGCACGCGGCATCACAACCAGGAGATCAGCAATCAGCTTCCAGCTTCCAGCTTCCAGCTTCCAGCGGCCAGCTTCCAGCTTCCAGCTTCCAGCGGCCAGCTTCCGGCACGCCTCTCGTGTCGCGTTGGCCGCTGGCCGCTGGTCGCTGGCTGCTGGCCGCTGGCCGCTGGCCGCTGGTCGCT
>JALHRW010000535.1 GCA_022841245.1 Planctomycetota bacterium | reverse complement strand
GAGCCGACGGCGAACCTCGACTTCGCCTCGGGCAAGGAGGTGCACCGCATCCTGCGCGAGCTGAACGAAGCGGGTACGACGATCATCTGCGCGACCCACGACCACGAGATGCTGGCGGTGTCCAGCCGCATGGTGTGGATCAGCGGTGGCGAGATCGAACGCATCGCGGTGACCAAGGACGTGCAGATCGTCAAGGCCAGCCTGGGTGACGTCGAAGACAATGGCGCTACGGCGCAGGTGGCGCAGCAGTCCGGAGCGACCCATGCATAGGATGCTCCTGCTCGCCGTCCTGGCCCTCGCCGCCCTTCCCGCCGCCGAGGGCGACGCCTACCGTCGCGTCCTCGCCGCCGCCGAGGCGCATCAGCAGCGCCAGCCGGGCTCGCCGGGCTGGAGCGCGATTGCCGAGGCGGTCGAGACCGGGCTGCGCGAAGCCGGCCTGACTCCCGACCGCCTCGCCTACGCCACCCTGGTGCCGCAGACCCGGGTCTGCCGCCTTGAGGTCGCCGGAGTCGAGGTCGCCGGGCTGCTCGCCCTGGCGCCCAACGGCGCGGTGCCGCCGACCACCTGGGGCCGCGACCTCGAAGGTCCGGTGGTGTGGCTGGGCGGCGGCACCCTGGCCGAGATGGCCGGCCTGCCGGTCGAAGGCTCGATCGCGCTGCTGCGCATGGGCAGCCCGAACATCCAGCAGGTCTTCGCCCAGGGCGCCAAGGCGGTCGTGGTGGTTGGCGCCGACGCCACGCAATGGCAGGCCTCGCGTCTCTTCACCGAGGCGCCGATCGCCTCGCCGCGCGCCTGGCTGCCGCAGGCCGCCGCCGAGGCCGCTGGCCTGACTGGCAACCCGGTCGCGCCGCGCACCGGCCGGTTGCGCATCGATGTGCGCTGGGCCGATGCCGAGTGCGCCGACATCTGGGCGCTGATCCCCGCCGCCGCCGGTTCGAGCCCCGAGCGCGCCAGCCAGACCATCGTGCTCGCCGCCGAGCTAGCCACCGCCGGTGCCGTGCCCGATCTGTCGCCCGGCCGGCGCGAGGCGGCCAACGCCGCCCTGCTCACCGAG
>JALHRW010000534.1 GCA_022841245.1 Planctomycetota bacterium | reverse complement strand
CGCGGCCTCGGCGGCGGCCTCGTCGAGGCGTACCGGCGAGCCGCGCAGCGAAGCGCAGCCTGCGGTCCAGAAGCTGCAGGCCTGCATGAGGATGGCGGCGACGATGAGCAGCGGGGGACGGCGCACGGCGGGCTCCTCAGACGGCCGCGCTCGGCGGATGGCCGAAGCGGGCGCGGTAGACGCGGCTGAAATGGAATGGATTGGCGAAGCCGCAAGCGGCAGCGACATCCTTGACCGCATGCCCGCCGCCGGAGAGCAGCTCGCGGGCGCGCAGCAGGCGGGCCTCGGCCAACGCCGCCATCGGCGTGGTCGACAGCTGGCGCCGGCAGGCCCCGACCAGGCCGCTGGCGGAGAGGCCGCAGGCCCTGGCGAGATCAGCGAGCGCGGTGCGGCTGCCGAGGCGCTCGTCACAAGCGCGGGCGAAGCGGGCGGGGAAGCCCTCCTCGTCGAGCCGGGCGACGAAGGCGGGCGACAGCGAGGCCGCCGGCAAGGCGCGGACCAGCAGCCAGAACAGCTCCTGCATCAGCGCGTCCTGCACCCGCGCCGCCACCCGGTCGCCGCGCCGCGCCTCCGCTTCCAGGCCGTCGAGGATGGCGAGAACGTGGCCATCGCCCTGCGCCGCAGCAGGCCGGCCGGGAACGACCAGCGGCGGACCATCGAGAGCAAAGGACAGCCCGACGTAGGACAGCGGAGGCCTCAGCAGATCGGCGTGGCGCTGGCCGGGCGAAACCAGCAGCAGGCCGGCCTCGCCCAGCTCGACCGCCGCGCCATCGAGCCGGCAACGGTAGGTGCCCCGACGCACCGCTATCAGTTCGTAGTTGGCGTGACCGTGCTCGGGATAGTCGTACGGCTCGGCGACGTCGATGGCACCCATCCAACGGAACGACGGCCGGACTTCCGGACCGAGACCGCTGCCCTGGGCACGAACGACTTGGCGCCAGCGCACGGCGCCGGCCCAGGGCAAGATGGGGGCGTCGGAGGGATCGCCGCTGGGCGCTGGCTGCTGGCTGCTGGCTGCTGGTCGCTGGCCGCTGGCCGCTGGGCGCTGGCCGCTGGGC
>JALHRW010000533.1 GCA_022841245.1 Planctomycetota bacterium | reverse complement strand
ACTCTGATCCGTGTTGCGATGCTTATCGCAACGATTGCCAGTGTATTCGGCACTGGCACACAGGTACGCGCACAGGAGTTGGGTGCGCAGATTATCATCCGCAGCACCACCTTCTGGGATGCGGTCTTCAACGGAACGGTGAACGCGAACCGTTATGAACGCTGGGCGCTGCAGCTTGTGGAGTCTGAAAACTTCACAGTTTCGGTGTTTGCAACTTCTGGCACGCTTACCCCTGATATTTATTTGTTGGATGCCAACGAAAATCAGGTCGCAGTTATTAATGGCTCCCTTTCAAGTGCCATCCTGACAACCAACCAGCCCGCAGGGGACTATTTTATTCAAATCCAGCCGCAATCTGGAGACGGCACCTATCTCATGGAGATCGGACGTGTGGAGCAGGTTGTCGAACCCACCGCTTCTGTGGTGTTGAACCCAGCTTCGGTTGAAGTAGGCGGTACGTCCACAGGCACCTTGATGCTGACTAATATCCCTGAAGGTGGATATGCCAGTGCTGAATTCACTTGTACTTATGATCCTGCTCTGATCTCTATCAGCAACATCACCGATGCGGGACTCTTCGGCTCCGACTCCGCTGTTGCCATCAGTGGACCTGCAGCCGGTTCCTTCGTTTTCGCAGTAGCTGGTACCAACAGTCAACGTGCCACCAGTGATGGCGCTGTCTTCACCTTCACGGTCACTGCCCTCGCAGCCGGACAGGCTGAAGTCAATTGTGTGGCGCGGGTCTCTTCCGGCGGCGCATTGACCACCATCGCCTCCACCCCCGCAACACTTGGCGTTACCGAACCTGTCGTACTCGATGGCACACTGACTAGCAATGTCACTGCGACCAAAGAAGTCACGGTCACGCTTTACAACCAAGACACTACAGTTCAAGCCACAACCACCGTGGATGTGGATGGAAATTTTTCCATGACGGCTCCGGCGGGAACCTACACCGTTGTCGCATCGGCACCCGGATTCCTCAAAGCCCAGGGCAGCCCGGTCCTCACCTCTGGTGCAACCACCACCCTGCAATCAGTCGCACTCCTCGCCGGTGATA
>JALHRW010000532.1 GCA_022841245.1 Planctomycetota bacterium | reverse complement strand
CGAAGTGCGACAGCGCCGTCTCGGTCATGCGCCGAACGCGCTCGGGGTCGCGCAGATCGCAGGCGACGGGCAGGGTGCGACGCCCGGTGTCGCGCGCGATTTCGTCGCCAAGACGCTTGGCGCCGGCCGCGTCGATATCGACGATGGCGACGTCGGCTCCGTGCTCGGCGAGGCCGCGGCAGAAGCGGCGGCCCAATATGCCGGCGCCGCCCGTGACCAGCGCCACCTTGCCCGTGAGCTGGAAGCGGTCCTCAGCCATCGGTCGATACCTCTTCCAGGTCGATCGGCTTGCCGTGATGCATGGCGGACCGCCGCCCGGCCATCAGCGTGTGCATGACGGTCAGGGTCTCGCGCGGCGGAATCGCGGGCCGGCCGCTGCGCACCTGGCCGACAAAAGCCGTCAGTAGCCGCTTGAAGGCGGTGAAGTTGTCGCGCAGGTCGTGCGTGGTCGCGCGCTGGCGTCCGTGGATCGACAGGTGGAACTGCGGCGGGCCGTCGCCCAGGCAGTCGATCGTCGCCAGCGTGCCGTCGTTCATCTGCATCGTCATCTGCTCGTGCCGCCCGCGCCGGCACGATACCGCCAGCGGTCGCGCCCGCGTCAGCGAGAACATCGCCTCGAGCAGGTGTATGCCGTAGGCCTCCCACCCCAGCACGACCGCACCGCGCAAGCTGACGATCTCGCCATAGGCGGCCATGTCGAAGCGCGCCTCGTCCAGTTCCCCGGCGTAGCGCAGCCCGGCGCAGCTCATCAGCTTGCCGCTTTCCAGATACGGGCGGAACAGCGCCAGCGCGGTCTTGTCGGTCGACAGCGGCTTGTCGACGAAGACCGGCACGCCCAGCTCCAGGAACGGGCGGGCGAGCGGCCAGTGACTCTGCTGGTCGTCGCGCGCCACCAGCACGGCGTCGACGTGCCCCAGCATCTCCTCGGGCTTGGCGACCGCGTGCGCGATGCGCGACGCGGCGCAGAGCTTGGCGGTGACGGCGGAGTCCTGGGTCCAGGCATGGGTGACGCGGGCATTGTCGATGCCGAACTCCTCCGTCCCGCGCCGCTTCAGGTAGGCG
>JALHRW010000531.1 GCA_022841245.1 Planctomycetota bacterium | reverse complement strand
ACCCGGTGTTGACCGAGTTGGGCGTGATGAGGCCGTTGTACCAGATGAGCAGGATGCCGCCGACACCGGCGAGGAAGCCCGCGACCGCATAAGCGGCGACACGGTGCGCCGTGACGTTGAAGCCGAGGGCCGCCATGCGCCGCGGGTTGTCGCGGATACCCTGCATGGCGATGCCGAACGGCGCGCGCACCAGCCACTTGACGAGCAGGTAGCCGCCGAGGCTGCAGGCGAGGGCCAGGAAGTAGAACGGCACCGGGTCGCGCCAGTTCACGCCGAACACGGTGGGCGGGTAGACCTTCTGGAAACCCTGGAAGCCGTTGAAGACGGTGTAGTTCTGCAGCGCCAGGTAGTAGAAGGCCACGCCGATCGCGAGCGTGATCATGATCGTGTAGATGCCCTCGGTGCGCACCGACAGCCAGCCGATCAGCGTGGCGCACAGCGTGGCGATGGCGAGCGCGAACGGGATCGCCACCCACCAGGGCCAGCCCAGGCTCGCGGCTTCGCCGGAAGCTCCGCTGGTGCCCAGGATCGAAAGGCCATAGCCCGCGATGCCGGCCACCGTGAGCTGGGCGAGCGAGATCATGCCGCCATAGCCGCCGAGGAAGGTGAGCGAGAGCGCGATGAGGCCGAGCGCGAGCGCCTGGCCGGCGATCTGGAAGGTGAAGAAGGGCGTGGCGACGAAGGGGAAGACGAGTACGAAGGCGAGCACGAAGACGTGCCGGGCGGAGAGGTGCCGCCACAGGAACTTGAGCCAACGGGGGGCATCGCTGTTGGCGTAGGGGTCCACGGGCGCTGCCGCTGCAGTCGCCATTGAGGCCGTGGCCCGGGGCAGCGGCAACGGCCGCGCCGCTGCGGCGAGGCCGGTGTTCATGGCGCGGCGCCAGTAGGCGGCGCTCATGGGTGCAACCCCTTGAGTGCTGGTGCTGGTGCTGGTGTTGGTGCAGGTGCGCGGGAACGGCCGCGCTCCAAGAGCGGTGCGGCAAGGCAGCGGGCGGCACGGCGCCAGCGCTTAGCTGCGGCGGCCCGCGCTGACCCGCCGGCGTACCAGCGCAGCGCGGGGGTGGGGCCGTCG
>JALHRW010000530.1 GCA_022841245.1 Planctomycetota bacterium | reverse complement strand
GCTGCCGGCCCCTTTTGTGCCTGGGTGCGCGTTTTCGTTTTGGGCCTGGCCTCGCTGGGCTTGCAGGCTGCCGAAGTGGGGCCGACAGTGGATGAGCTGCTGGAGCTGAAGGCCGCGCAGGCCGAATCCCTGGACGCCCTGGATGCCGAGATCGAGAGCACGGTGTCGGGCGAGGACGGCGTCACCAAGACCACGCGCGCGCGCATTGCCTTCGACAAAGTAGCCGGGACCACGCGGGTGCAAAAGCTGGACCCGGATGGCACAGTGGCCATGGACATCAAGACCGAGGGCACCGAGGTCAGCTTCCTGCAGGCCAACGGCCAGTGGAAGACGGTGGCCCTGGACCCGCAGACCCAGGCCACCCTGCGCGAGATGGGCGTGGATTTTGGCGATGAACCCGAGGCCGGCGCGGCGCCCGCGGCCAAGGCGGCCGTCAAGCCGAACGCGGCCCAGCGCAAGCAGCGCGGCCTGGGCGGCCACGGCAAGCTGCCCAAGGATAAGGCTCAGCGTCGCGCGGCCAAGCGCCAGCGCATACAGAAGCAGATCGCGCGCCTGAAGCAGCGCCACCGCGTAGAGCGCCGCCTTGACCTGGACCAGGACCGCCCCAGCGCCATGCTGAACGCCGCCGACCTGGAAGCCCCCCTCGCCCTGGAGACCGAAGGCCTGCTGGACTCCGGCAACACCCCCACCGCCCGCCAGGCCCGCCGCGCCCGCAAGGCGAAGCTGCGCGCGCTCTGGCAGCGCCGCCAGTTGCAAAAAGCCGTCGCCCAGGACCCCGCTGCCGCCGATGCCGGCAGCCCGGATGCGATGCTCGAGATGGTGGACGAGGACAGCGGCGTGGTGGTCGAGACCAGTCATTTTGTGCGCGCCGAACGCGTGCAGGACATGGTGGACCTGTCCGGCCAGGGCGGCGAGCTGGACGTGACCGAGATCGCGCCGGAGCGCGGGGACAGTGCTTATGCGGGCCTGAAGGGCAAGAAGCACCCCTTCAAGACCAAGAAGCGCAAGCTGCCCCGGTGGGCGCGGCGCTTGACGGATGACGACGGATCCGAGCTGGTCGAGGTTCAGCGCAC
>JALHRW010000529.1 GCA_022841245.1 Planctomycetota bacterium | reverse complement strand
TGGTCCTACAACCGGCTGTCGCAGAGCTTCCGCGTCGCCGGCACGACCTTCCCCGATGGCAGCCACGAGAGCCGCACCTTCCAAGCCGGCACCGGCATGACGCTGACGCGGACCGACGCACTCGACCGTACCACCACGTGGGAGCGCGATGCACGCGGTCTGCCGACCACAGTCATCCATCCGGACGGCACGCCGGCCACCAACGCCGACAATCCCTACGAGTTGTTCACCTGGAACGACATCGGCCAGATCCTCACCTCCACGGATGAGCTGGGGCGCACCACCCGCTGGTACTACGCCCTCGACGGGCAGCCGGCCAGCGGACAGAGCAACCCGGCGGCGTTCGGCTTCCCGGTCAAGGTCGACAAGCCCGGGGATGTCCCCGGCACGGTGGTGACGTGGCAGTGGGCGTGGGATGTGGTGCACAAGGATCTCATCCGCATCACCGACCCCAAGGGCATCACCATCGATATGGTCTACGATGCGGCCCATCGCGTGCTCAGCCAGACCTATGCCGGCAATCCGCTCGACTACGAGGCGTGGACCTACGGCACCGGGCGTGATGCCGGCCTGCTGATCTCCAGCCGTGACCGCAATGGCCGCGTGACGACGATGGCCTACGACGACTGCGGCCTGGAGGTCCTGCGCACCAACCCCGACCAGACCACCGTTGCCACCACCTATGACGGGCGCGGCCGGGTCGCCAGCCGCACCGTCGCAGGTGAGTTGACCGAGTACGGCTACGACAACGCCGGTCGCCAGACGACCATGATCCGCCATCCGCGCAGCGGCGTCGCGCTGACCAGCCAGCGGATCTTCGATGGCCTCGATCGCGTGGTGGGCGAGCAGGACGCGTTCGGTCGCACGGCGTGGACGGTCTACGACGTCCGCGACCGCGTGAAGCGGATGGTGCGCGATCTGGTGCCGGAAGGGGCCGGCGTTGCCGCCGCGACCACGGCCTGGACCTCGACCATCGTGCCGCAGGTGCCGTGGTACGGCCAGAACATCGGGGCGGTGACCGGGGGCAGCGACGCGATCAGCGGCAGTACCGGCACGCTGAGCGTCAGCGGCGGTGATATCTGGG
>JALHRW010000528.1 GCA_022841245.1 Planctomycetota bacterium | reverse complement strand
AGCCACGGCTCGGCCGACGCCTATGCCTTCGGCCAGGCGCTGGCGCGGGCCGCGGACGTGGTGCGCAACGACGTCGTCGCGCGCATCACCCATCGCCTGGCGCAGCCGGGGGCCGCATGAGCCGGATCTATTCGCGCATCGCCGGCACCGGCAGCTACCTGCCGCCGCGGGTGATGATGAACGCCGAGTTCGCGCAGCGCCTGGAAACCAGCGACGAGTGGATCCAGGAACGCACCGGCATCCGGCAGCGCCACATCGCCGACGAGTCGCAGTCCTCGAGCGACCTCGCGCTGGAAGCGGGCCGGCGCGCGATCGAGGCCGCCGGGCTCGAGGCCTCGGCCATCGACCTCATCATCGTCGCCACCTCGACGCCGGACTACATCTTTCCCAGCACAGCGTGCCTGCTGCAGGCGAAGCTGGGTATCGCCAACTGCCCGGCCTTCGACGTGCAGGCGGTGTGTAGCGGGTTTGTCTACGGCCTCGCGACCGCCGACAACTTCATCCGCGCCGGCACGGCGAAAAACGCGCTGGTGGTCGGGGCGGAAGTGTTCTCCCGGATCCTCGACTGGAACGACCGCGGCACCTGCGTCCTGTTCGGCGACGGCGCCGGCGCTGTGGTGCTCTCGGCCGCCGACAAGCCGGGCATCCACGCCTCGGTGCTGCGCGCCGATGGGCGCCATGCCGGCATCCTCTCGGTCCCGGGCAACGTCTGCGGCGGGAAGATCACCGGCTCGCCGTTCCTGCAGATGCAGGGCAACCAGGTGTTCAAGTTCGCGGTCAAGGTGCTCGACGAGGTGGCGCACGAGGTGCTGGCCGCGGCGGGCATGCAGGTGGCGGACGTGGACTGGCTCATCCCGCACCAGGCCAACGTGCGCATCCTGGAAGCAACGGCGAAGAAGCTGGGCGTGCCGCGCGAGAAGCTGGTGGTGACGGTGGACCACCATGGCAACACGTCGGCGGCCTCGGTGCCGCTGGCGCTGGACGAATACGTGCGGGCGGGGAAGATCCGCCCGGGCCACAAGGTGATGCTGCAGGGCGTGGGCGGCGGCTTCACCTGGGGCGCGACGCTGGTCACGATGTAGGGGAATGCG
>JALHRW010000527.1 GCA_022841245.1 Planctomycetota bacterium | reverse complement strand
CGCGCCGTGCCGCTGCAGCAGGGCGGCACAGGGCCGCGGGTGCAGCCAGGCGGCGACGCGCAGCGGGCCGGGCTGGGCTGCCAGGTCGGCCCACAGCGCACAGTCCTCGGCGAGGTGGTAGAGGTGGCCGGTCACCCACACGCGCGCGCCGGCGGCGACGGCAGCGTCAAGCACGGCCTGCTCCTGCGCCGCCTGCGCCGGATCGCCGGAACGGGAGAGGACCACGATCATCGCACGCTCCCGAAGCACCACACGCTGCCGTCCGCCGTGCCGACCAGCAGCCGGCCGGCCACGGCAGCGGGCTCGGCGAGCGGCGAGGCGATGTTGCTGCGCCAGGCCTCGCGGCCGTCGGTGAGGGAGAGCGCGTGCAGGATGCCTCCGGCATCGGCGATCCAGGCATGGCCGCCAGCGATGAGCGGCGACACCTCGACGCCGACGCCCAGCCGTACCAGCCAGCGCTCAGCGCCATCGGCCAAGGCGAGGGCGCGCACCACGCCGTCGCGAGACACCAGCACGGCAGTGGTGCTGTCGACTGCCGGCGCGTATTCGAAGCGATCCCCTTCTGCCGCCCCCTGCCATCGCGTCGTTCCACCTGCCAGCGCCAGCCAGCGGCCATCGAGTACCGCGATCAGCGCCAACTCGCCAGCAATGGCCGGCGTGGCGCCGATGTTGGCGCCGATCTCCAGCACGCCGAGTTGCGTGCCGCTGGCGAGGTCGATGCGTCGCACCTTGCCATCGCAGCCAGCGATCAGCGCCTGGGTGCCTATCACGGCGGGACCGGCGTGGACCGGCCCGTCGGTCTCGACCTGCCACTGCTCGGTGCCATCGGTCAGGGCCAGGGCGTGCAGCCGGTGATCGTAGGATCCGACCAGCACGTTCGCGCCGCTGCGCGCCGCACGGCCCAGCACCTTGCCGTCAAGCTTGCGTTGCCAGCGCAGCGCGCCGTCGGCCAGGGCCCAGCAGCGCACCAGTCCGCCCTCGTCGCCCAGCACCACGGCATCACCGGCGATCAGCGGCGCGGCCAGCAGCGGATCGCGGCCGGTCTCGACCCGCCACAGCTCGCGGCCGTCGGCGAGGTCGAGGCCGACCAGC
>JALHRW010000526.1 GCA_022841245.1 Planctomycetota bacterium | reverse complement strand
CGTACACGCGCAGCGTGCGCCCCTGGGCCCCCTGCGGGAAGGCCTCGGCCACCAGCAGGTTGCGGGCGTCGTAGGCGTACTGCGTGCAGCCGGACAGGTTGGCCAGGCCGCCGCGGGGTGCGTTGTCAGCATCCGAGATCGCGATCAGGTTGCCTACGGCGTCGTAGGCGCAGGCGGTCTCGCCACCCACGCGGTCGATAACCTGGATGCGGCGGTTGCGGCGGTCGTAGAACGAGAACTCGGTCTTGCCCAGCGCATCCGTCTCCTCGGTCCGGTTGCCGTCGAGGTCGTAGCGCCAGCTCCGGGTGTCCACCGCGTCGGTGCTGGTGCCGGTCCGCTGGCTCAGGAAGCCACGCGCCGTGTAGATGGCGTCCCAGCCGACCTGCTTGGGAGAGCGCTGCGCCACCTGGTTGCCGGCCGCGTCGTAGGACATGGTCGTGATCTTGTTCAGCGCATCGATCAGCTGACGCACCCGGCCCGCGCCATCGGCCCGGCTCCGGGTGGTGTGCCCCAGGGGTGACGTCGTCGCGGTCTCCAGCAGGCTGGAGGACACGGCGTCGTGGGTGGTGATGGTGGCGATGCCGCGGCCATCGATGGCGGCCACCGGCCGGCCCAGGCCGTCCATCAGCTGATAGCTCGTCTCGTTGGCGGGATTGGTCACCGCCACGCCCGAGCCCGGTGCGCCGACGCCGAGACCCAGTTTGGCCAGGGTGGTGGGCAGCACCTGGGCGTCGATGCCGGCGCCGTCAGTGAGATCCTGGTCGTAGGCCCAGATGGTCTGCTCGGCATGCTCCTGGGCGTTGCGCGCCAACCGCGTGCGCGTGAGCGGACGGTTCAGCGCGTCGTAGGTGAAGCGCGTGATCAGCGACTGCGCCGGATCCAGCTGGTTCCAGCGGAGCTCCTCGATGCGGTTGCCGTTGCCGTCGTAGGTGAAGCGGGTCTCGTTGCCGAGCGGGTCGACGATGGTCTCCAGCCGGTCGCAGCAGCCGCCGTAGACCTGGCCGATGGTCCGGCCGAGCGCATCGGTGCGGTAGCGCGGCTTCCGGGTGAGGGTGTATTCGATGGTGTCGACCAACGTCGCCTGCGGCGTGCCCACCGCCTCGTAC
>JALHRW010000525.1 GCA_022841245.1 Planctomycetota bacterium | reverse complement strand
GGCCCGCGGCGCGGTCGATCTGCTGGCCGCGGACGACTTCGGCTCAGCCGCCGCCGTCGATCTCGTAGCGCAACCAGCGACAGTCGATCGGCCCGTTCTTGACCGGCATCTTGATGCTGGCGCGCAGCCCCAGATTGCGCGTCAGGTCGGCATTGCCGCACAGCACCCACGCGATCGCACCGTGGCACTCACGATGCAGGAACATGCCCAGCGCATCCCAGCTGCCGTTCAGCGCCTCGGGATCGGCCGCGAGCCGATCGCCGTACGGCGGATTGCACACCACCATCCGGGTCACGAACGGCGGCACGTAGTCGCGCGCGTCGCCGTGGCGCAGTTCGATCTTGCCGGTGAGGTCGGCCTTGGCGACCGCCTGCTGCGCGATCGAGATCGCGCCCGGATGGCGATCGTTGCCGCCGAGCTTCGGCAGCTTCGACGCACCGCGTTTGGCCCGCGCCTCGGCGTCGTCGTAGAGCTTGCGCCACGCGTCCTGGTCGGCGTCGTGCCAGCGTTCGAACGCGAAGCTGCGGCCGAGCCCCGGCGCGCGGTCGGTGGCCAGCCACGCCGCTTCGATCAGGAACGTCGCCGAGCCGCACATCGGATCGCACAGCGGGCTCTGCCGATCCCAGTCGGTGTGCAGCAACAGCCCGGCGGCGGTGGCTTCGTTGAGCGGGCTCTTGTGCTGGAGCTCGCGGTAGCCGCGCTTGTGCAGCGGCTCGCCGCCGAGTTCGCGGTAGATGATCGCCTCCTGACCCTGCAGCACCAGCTTGATGCGCAGGTCGGGCCGGTCCTTGTCGACCGACGGCCGCTTGCCGGTGCGATCGCGGAACTGGTCGCAGACCGCGTCCTTGACCACCAGCACCGGGAACCGCGTGTCGTTGGCGAAGCTGTCCTTGACCGTGCCGTCGACCGCCAGCGTCTGCAGGTAGGTGATGCTGGCCGACCAGTCGACGCTGCCGACCAGCGCGTAGAGGTCCTCGCGATTGCGCACGAAGCCGCGCGCGAGTTCTTCCTGCACGCGCACCGCCGAGCGCAGCCACAAGCAGGCGGCGTAGCCGATCGCGCGATCGCCGGTGAAGGCGCAGCCGCCGCGGCGGGCCTCGACGCGGCCGGCGCCGAGTGCGTT
>JALHRW010000524.1 GCA_022841245.1 Planctomycetota bacterium | reverse complement strand
GCGCGGCTGGGCGCGCTGCAGTTTCCGGAGCTGCTGCCGGCACTGGCCGCGCTGGCGATCGGCTGGGCGGCGGGAACTCCGGCGCTGTGCCGGCTGTCTGTCCGCTTGTCCCGATGAAGACGCTGCTCCTCCTTGCCGCCTGCCTCATCTGCTCCGGCACCGCCGCCGCCAGGGAATGGCATTTCAAGGCCATGCTGGACGGGCGCGAGATCGGCTATCACCGCTTTGCGCTGGCCGAGAGGGACGGGCATCGCGAGCTGGTCAGCGAGGCGCGCTTCAACGTGCGCATCCTCGGCCTGAACGCCTACCGCTACGCGCACGACGCCCTCGAGCGCTGGCGCGGCGACTGCCTTACCGGCATCGAGGCGCGGACAGACGATGACGGCCGCAGGCTCTCGGTGAAGCAGGCACCGGAAAAGTGCGTGATGAGCTTCGCCTACTGGAATCCGGCGATGCTGCGCCAGACGCAGCTGCTGAATGCGCAGACGGGCGAGTTGATGGACGTGAAGATAAGCGCCGCGGGCGAGGAAGCGCTCGACATCCGCGGCGCGCCCGTCGCCGCGCGCCGCTACCGGCTCGAGGCGCGCGGCATGACGATCGACCTCTGGTATTCGCTGCAGGGCGAATGGCTGGCGCTCGATTCGCTGGTGTCGGGCGGCAAGCGGCTGCGCTACCGGCCCTCGTAATCGCTGCTCGCGAATCCGCGCCCGGCCAACGCGGAACTTCCGGTTCGACGAGCAGGGTGCGATTGCTCAGGCGCTGCCCCAGCTTCGCCACCGCCGGTCCGGAAACTGAGGCGCCCATCGCGCGCAGCAGGGGCGCGTAGTCCCCGAGGCGGCGTGCCACGGCAGCGTGTCTAGGACAGGATCGCCGGATTCAGGCGCCAGACAGCCCACGTGAGGGCCGCAGCGAAGCTCACCCACGCAAGGTAGGGCATCAACAGCGCGCCGGCGAGCGGCTGGCGGCGCCAGAACGCCGCCACGGTGGCCGCGATCAGCAGCCACAGCGCCAGGATCTCGATGAACGCCCAGGCGCCCTGGCGCCAGGCGAAGAAAAGCCAGGTCCAGAGCGCGTTCGCGGCGAGCTGCGCGACGTACAGGCCAAGTGCGGGCGCCGCGCCGCGCAGGCCGTGGTG
>JALHRW010000523.1 GCA_022841245.1 Planctomycetota bacterium | reverse complement strand
CGCGCGTCTGCAATAGGTTCGAGGAGGCGCGCGCTACTTCCGTTCGAGCGATCAACCGGGCCCGAGACTCTGCGATGTCTGATGTAGCCAGAATCTCCTTGGTCAGGTCGCTCGCTCGCGACGACTCGATGATCGATTGTAGCGAAAGGGAGTGAACGCGCTGGGCGGCATCTAGTGGGAGCGACTTGATCAGCTCGACCTGCTGCTCTTGTAGATTGCTGAGAGCAGTGCCGGTCGGGCTGTTGGTCAACAGGCGCCGCATCTCGACGCCCATCTCCTTGGAGTTCTGGAACCACATGGCCTTATCGCGCCGAGCCACGTCGGCCAGCATGAGCCCGGCCACGGAATTGGCCCACGGCTCGATCACCTTGGCGTATTGGCGCAGGGCGGTCACGATAGGGCTGACATCGTCTACAACCCCATCAGGAGCCATTCCCTTGAGGATGGCCCGGATCTGCTTGGCGACCGCCAGCAGGTGGGAGTTGTAGCTTGTTTCGGCGGCGAGGGCCTTGGTCCAGCGGCGGCGCTTGCCCTTCCGATCCAGCTTCGGCAGGGTCTTGGGCATTCGGATCTCCTTGTGGGTTCATTCCAGGCGGCGGGGCGTTGGGGTCGTTCGGATCCCCAGGCATCCCCGGCAGCCCTTCCGGCCCGGGAGGGGGCGTGACCTCGTCGTCTGCCAACGCAATCATGTCCGAAGTGATGTTCGTGAAGATGCCCGTCACCCGCGAGGATTGACGCAGCTCCTTCAGCGCCGTCTGCCTTCCGATGATCCCGTCACCGAACGCCCCACTGACGGCCGTGCCGACCTGGGAAGCAATCGACGACTTCTCGTCCTCCTTCAATTGCCACAGAGACTTGAAGCCAAGGGAGAAGTTCGGGGGGAGTTCGATGTTCTCCGACTTGGCCACCAACTTGTAGACAAGCGTGACGCCCTCGAACATGTCTTGCATCTGGCGCTGGCGGATATTGTCGTAGTACATCCGCAGGTCAGACTCGCCCGTCGAGTTGAGGCCCGCGGGCGATTGACCGAACAGCCGCACCAGCGGGATCTGCAAGGCGCCGGAGAGCTGCTGCCCGAACTGAACCAGGGCGTCCGACAGGCCACTGAAGGCCGAGTGCCCCTGGATCTCGAACTTG
>JALHRW010000522.1 GCA_022841245.1 Planctomycetota bacterium | reverse complement strand
GTGGGACCGCGCCATCGGGATCACCTCCACCGGCAGCGGGAAGGCGCCGAGCGTGTCGACCAGCTTGGACGCGTCGGCGATGCAGACGAACTTGGCAGCCACGCCGCCGACGATCTTTTCACGCGTCAACGCGCCGCCGCCGCCCTTGATCATCGCCATGTGGCGGGTGATCTCGTCCGCGCCGTCCACGTAGACCGGAATCTCATCCACGCTCGTCAGGTCCAGCACCGGGATGCCGAGCGCCTTGAGCCGCGCTGCCGACGCTTCCGAACTCGCGACGGCACCGGCGATGCGCGCCTTGATGCCGCCGAGTGCCTGGATGAAGTGATTGGCCGTGGAGCCGGTGCCCACGCCGATGACGGCGTCGTGGGGAACATGGGCGAGCGCGGCTTCGGCCGCGGCCTTCTTCTGTGCATCCTGGTTCATCGAGTGCCCATTTCACAGCGTTTAACGCAGCAAGATTCGCGCCGCGGAGCATAGCTGGAGCCCGCACCAGACTCAACGCGCGTTGGCACCTTTTCGTGCCGCTGTTACCCTTCGCGGTTTCCCGTCGGCCCAGTAAGAGACTGCCCCATGCTGCGTTCGCAGCCCGGCGCCACTAGATGAATGACGACTATCTCACCCGTATCCTCACCGCCCGCGTCTACGACGTGGCGGTGGAAACGCCCCTGGAGCGGGCGCCGCTGCTATCGCGCCGGCTCGGCAACGACCTCCTCCTGAAGCGCGAAGACCTGCAGCCGGTCTTCTCGTTCAAGATCCGCGGTGCCTACAACAAGATGGCACAGCTCACTCCCGCGCAACTGAAGCGCGGCGTGATCGCGGCCTCCGCCGGCAACCACGCCCAGGGGGTTGCCCTCTCCGCCCAGAAGCTCGGCTGCAAGGCGGTGATCGTGATGCCCGTCACCACGCCGCGAATCAAGGTGGACGCAGTCGTGGCGCGCGGGGCGAAGGTGGTGCTGGCCGGCGACTCCTACGACGAGGCCTATGCACGCGCCCAGGCAATCGCCGCCAAGGATCGCCTGACCTTCGTGCATCCCTTCGACGATCCGGACGTGATCGCCGGGCAGGGCACCATCGGCATGGAAATCCTGCATCAGCACCCCGGCCCACTGCACGCCATCTTCGTGGCCGTGGGCGGCGGCGGCCTGATCTCGGGC
>JALHRW010000521.1 GCA_022841245.1 Planctomycetota bacterium | reverse complement strand
CCGGCACGCCGCCACCACCGCATCTGCGCACCGCGCTGACCGGTGGCGGGCCGCTCGATCCGCAGCTGGCCGAGGCCGCGCGGCGCCTGGGCTGGCCGGTGCGCGAGACCTACGGCCTGACCGAGATGGGCAGCATGGTGACGCTCGACGGCGTCCCGGTGCCGGGCGCCCGCCTGCGCCTGGAGGACGGTCGCATCCTGGTCGGCGGAGCGATGCGCTGCGACGGCTACGAGAGCGATGACGGCCTGCTGCCGGCGGCGGAATGGCACGTCACCGGCGATCTCGGCGAGCTGGTCGATGGCCGCCTGCGTGTCACCGGCCGCCAGGCCGAGCTGATCGTCAGCGGTGGCGAGAACGTCGCCGCGCCCGAGGTCGAGGCGGCGCTGGCGGCGCATCCGCTGGTGGCCGAGGTGTGCGTCGTCGGCCTGCCCGATGCCACCTGGGGCGAATGCGTCGCTGCGGCGGTGGTGCTGCGCGGCGCCATCGACGGCGACGGGCTCGCCGCCTGGCTGCAACCGCGCCTGGCCGGCTACAAGCGCCCGCGGCGCTGGTGCTTCGTCGAGGCCCTGCCGCGCACCGCCCTGGGCAAGCTGCAGCGCCACCTCGTGCGTGGGTTGTTCGCATGACCGGCGACTTCCCCGCCACGCGCTGGTCCCTGGTCGGCGCCAGCGATGGTGCGGGCATCCTGCTGGCGCTGTACGCCGAGCCGATCGCACGCTATCTGGCAATGAAGATGCCCGAGGCGGCGCGCGACGGGCGCATCGACGACGTGGTGCAGGAGACGCTGGCCTGGCTGGCCGAGCACCCCGAGGTGCTGCGTCGCGCCCAGCCCGGGGCCAACCCCGACGGCAGCCCGAGCCGCTTCCGCTGGTACGTCATGACGCTGGCTCTGAACCAGGCGCGCAACGCCCTGCGCCGTCTGCGTGGCGGCCCGCATCAGGAGCTGGCCGGCGACGAGGCGGCGGCCGAGCCCGACCGCGACATGGATCGCGCCTGGGCTGCCGCCGTGCTCGCCGAGGCCTGGCGCGATCTCGCTGGCTGGGCGGCGCAAGGCGCCTGCGAAACCGACACGCCGGAGGCAGTGCGCCTGCACCTGGTCGAGGGCTTAGGCGTACGCGAGGTCGCCGCGCGCCTCGGGCTGTCGCTTGGCGCCTGCCACCGCCGCATCGCCAGCGG
>JALHRW010000520.1 GCA_022841245.1 Planctomycetota bacterium | reverse complement strand
CCGCCGCCCTCGCCGCTGGCGATGCCGAGGGCGCGCACGAGGCGCTGGCCGTCGCCGAGTCCGCGCTGCAGGCGGCGCATGGCGAAGACGTCGGCGGACCGGTGGCGCTGGAGCTGGCCCGGATGCGGGCGCGTTCGGCGATAGCTGGCGGCGACCTGGTCGGTGGCGTGGCTGCTCTTGGTGCGTTGCTGCGCGAGAACGCTGCGACCCCCGGGCTGCGTCACGAGGCTGCCGCATCCCTCTTCAACCTCGCCTGGGGCATGCGCCTGGAGGGCGCCGCGCGTGACGAGTGGATGCCGCTTGCCGAGGAGGCTCGCCAGCACTTCCGCCTGCTCGCCGAGACCGCCGACGGCGAGCTGGCCGCCGCCGCGGCGCGCAACCTCGAAGCGACCCTGCGGCTGCAGCGCATGGATCTCAGCGAGCTGCAGGGCCTGCCGTTGCCCAAGGACTGCAAGGGATGCAAGAACCTCAGTCAGCGTCAGCGCAAGCAGCGACAGAACCCAGGCCGCCAGCCGTCGCCGCAGGGTTCCGAACAGAAGCCGCAGGACGCCCGCACCGAGATCCGAGAACAGCATGACCGCGGCGCCAACGCTGGCGATACCGATACCGGAGGTGGATCGTGAAACGCATCGTTCCCAGCCTGCTCCTCGCTGCGGCCCTGACCGGGCTCGGGGCTGCAGAGCATGTCCATCCCACCCGGCTCGACCTGCCTGACGAGGAGTCATCGCGCGAGGAGGAGGGCCAGCAGCCCCTGGCTCAACAGCTAGCTGAGATCAAATTCCGTCGTACGCCGGCTCAGCTCGCAAACGCACTGGCCCGGTTGCCGACCCTGCCACCGCCAGGCGATGATGCCGCCAAGCTGGCTGAACGCTACGCGCTGCTGGTTGCGGCCGGCGACTGGTCCGCTGTCGGCGCATTCCTCGGGACGCAACCGGAGAAGGCCGCCCGCCAATTGTACGGGAATCTGCTGGACCAGCTCGATGAGGGCTTGGTCACCCCTGAAGATGTCCTTGCCCTGGCGGCTGTCGCCCCGGGTGGCCTGGATGATGAGCGCATCCAGCAGCTTGGCGGAGTGCTGCGTTCCGCTTTGCACCAGACTGACGCGATCGAAGCGCTGCTCGCCCGCCTGGATGCCGGTGCGGGCACGCTGGGCGGGACTGCGCCAGCGGCCCGCGCCCGC
>JALHRW010000519.1 GCA_022841245.1 Planctomycetota bacterium | reverse complement strand
TTTCTGATCGTACATATCTTAGTTTTGTTGGATTATAGAATGACAATAGTCCACATACGTACACAACAATAATCGCTATTGATATCCACAGATATTTCACGAAAGCAGCCTAACATAGAAGTAATGTGGGTGCGTGACCCGGACTATCCAGATCATCGCCACCCACTTTAGTGGAATCACAAGGAGTTAAGCTGAGCGTCAAGAACTGAGCGGCGGTGACAACCCATAACAGCAAGGTTAGCGTGATCGCCGCGAATTCTTGACCGAAGCGACACCCACTTGCCTAGACCGTGAGGCCTGTCCCGAGTGGAGAGCAAGGGGAACCTGAGTCATAACCACTAGTCACGCGCTCCCATTACTGACTGGTTAGGCAAGTTTTAGTAAAAATACGACACCTTTTGTTTCACCACGAATATCCCAAACATAACAAATTTTACGAATTGAATTCCCGGAATTGGGAATAGTAGCATTGTGGTGTTTAGTTATTTCATTCGCGATGTCAATTGATCGCGGGGTATATGGGAAAGAAAAACCAACAATCAACACTGATGTTTTATGATAATTTTTCTTTTGTGTTTTCTTCTTTGCTCGATTTACGCCCTCTTCGATGAGTTGAATTATTCTTGGGCCAGCATCACAAATAACTGAACTTCCTATTGTTTTAATTTCTCCTTTTACCCTAATTCGATATTGAGTGGAGCTAACGATTCCCTTATTGAGTATGTCTAATCGGAGTAGGGCTGCCTGTTCATTTTCACTCCCACAGACAATCTGGATAATTTCTTCCTGCCCATCTGCTTTCTGAATTCTCGCATCACCGTCTTGGTTGCCTTTTTCTAGAAGAGCACCCATGCTGGCTTTTGTGCAAAATAATGCTAAATATCTAGAAAGAAAATAGTATTCTTCCGCTAAAACTTTAGTGGTTCCCTTTCTTTTGTAATATTCATTCTCGGTAATCATACCGCCATAGTAGAGTGTTTTCCTAAGAAACGTCTCCATTTCATCAAATGTTCTAGGTTTGATGAGCTTGCTATATTTGGGCGTGGTCATGGTAATTTGCCTAACATAGAGGTAGTGTGGGTGCGTGACCCGGACCTTCCGAATCACCGCAAATAGCTTCAGTGGCAACACTTATGATTAAGCGGAGCGTCAAGAACTGAGCGGCGGTGGCGACCTTATCTGCTAAG
>JALHRW010000518.1 GCA_022841245.1 Planctomycetota bacterium | reverse complement strand
TGGTGACGATTAGCGTGAAGGCGACCCAGAACGGAGCGCCGCTGGCAGGCGCTCGCTGCATGGCGACGGTCTACTTCCGGACGGCGACGATCAAGCAGCCGGACGGCGGCTTCACCACGAACGGCAACGGCGTCGGCTCGTTCACGTTGGACGCCAAGGGATCCACCTACGGCCACTACATCCCCGTGGACGTGACCTGCTCGGGACGGAACGGCGCCGTCACGGCGCGGACCGGTTTCACGCCGGTCAAGGGCCGCTAAGCAACGTCTCCTCGGTCGGGCAGCCCGACGGCTCAGCAGCAAGAGGCCCGATCCACCAAGCGTGGACCGGGCCTCTTGTCGCGGTGCACGTGCTGGCGTGGGGTCAGTCCAGCGGCGGGCGGAGGTGCGCCCACGGCTGCGCCGCCTCGAAACAGGCGGCGGCGCGCAACACCGTGGTGTCGGCGTGCCACTTCCCGACGATCTGAAGCCCGACCGGCAGGCCGTCGTCGGTGAAGCCGCACGGCACCGTCGCGGCCGGCTGGTTCGTCAGGTTGAACGGGTAGGTGAAGTGCAGCCGGTCGTACATCGAGCGCGGCTTCACCCCGCCGATGGTCGTCGGGCCTTCGTCCAGCCCCGGCCGGTGCGACCACGCCCCGACCGGCATCTGCGGCGTCAGCAGCAGGTCCACGTCCTCGAACCAGGCGCGCGCCTGCTCGTAGAAGCGCGTCCTCGCGAGGTTCGCCTGCTGGAACTCGATGGCGGTGTACCGCTTCGCGTCCTCGACCATCACCCGCAGCGTCGGCTCGATCCACTCCGGGTGCTCGTCCGCTCGCTCACCGACGCGCGCCCCGATCCCGACGTGATAGAGGATGTGGTGGAACGAGTACGGATCGTCCCAGACCGGGTTCCGCTCCTCCACGACGCAGCCAAGCTCCTCGAACCGTTTGGCGGCGGCCTCAGCCACCTTCCGCACGTCGGGATCGACGGGGGCGTACCCCAGGTCCGGGCTCCAGACCACGCGCAACCCCTTGAGGTCGCCCTCGCAGGCACCCAGGAAGTCCGGCACCGGCCCGTCGATGGACAGCGGGTCGCGGTCGTCAGGGCCGGCCATGACGCCGAGCATCATCGCGGCGTCGCGGACGGTGCGGGTCATCGGGCCGACGTGCGAGCGCCCGCCCCAGTAGTCGGCGGCCGGGGCGTACGGCAC
>JALHRW010000517.1 GCA_022841245.1 Planctomycetota bacterium | reverse complement strand
CTTCCGATCTCGTCACCCTGCCCAAGACCATCGACAACGACATCTGGAACACCGACATCACCTTCGGCTTCGATACCGCCCTCGACATCGCCTCCGAGGCGATCGACCGGCTGCACACCACCGCCACCAGCCACCAGCGCATCATCGTGGTCGAGATCATGGGCCACAAGGCCGGCTGGCTGACCCTGGGCGCCGGGATCGCCGGCGGCGCCGATGTCATCCTGCTGCCCGAGATCCCCTACGACGAGGAGAAGGTCGCCGAGCACCTGCTCGAGCGCGGCCGCCACGGCAAGCGCTTCTCCATCGTCGCGGTCGCCGAAGGCGCACTGAGCCTGGAGGAGGCGAAGGCCGCCGCCCAGGCCGAGACGTCGAAGGACGAGAAGAAGAAGGAGAAGAAGCGGGACAAGAAGCCCAAGGACGAGCACGAGGCGCGGGCGAAGAAGGCGGCCGAGATCGACGAGGACTACACCCCGACCGAGACGGTGATGATCAAGCGCGGCGCCGGCGCGCCGGTCGAGGCTACTTACCACAGCGTGCAGGAGCCCAAGGCCAGCCGCCTGGCGCGCTCGCTGCAGCGCCTGACCGGCACCGAGGCCCGCGTCACCACCCTCGGCCACGTCCAGCGCGGCGGCACCCCCTCCGCGTTCGACCGCCTGCTGTGCACCCGCCTCGGCACCACCGCCGCGGAGATGATCGCCGCCGGCCGCTACGGCTGCATGGTGGCGGTGAAGGGCGACGAGATCGTGCCGGTGCCGCTCGACGAGGTCGCCGGCAAGCTCAAGCTGGTGCCGCAGGACCACGCCATGGTGCGCAGCGCGCGGCTGGTCGGCACATGCATGGGGGACTAGCATTGCCCCTGTTCGTGGTTCGGGGTTCGTCGTTCGTGGTTCCGCAGGGTGCCGCGCTGGTTCGTATGGCCCGGTGACACCTCATCATGTCGCGCGCCAACCACGAACCACGAACCACGAACCACGAACCTGCCTTGCAGATCGGCCGCGAAAGCGCCGGCTTCGTCCAGCGCGGCCATCCGTGGATCCGTCCCGATCGGTTCACCAAGGGATTGGAGCGCCTGCGCTCCGGCGACGTCGTCCGCCTGGTCGACGAGCACGGCCGCACGGTCGCCACCGCCCTGGCCGATCCCGGGGCCGCGGTGTGCGCCCGCGTGGTGCCGGACGGCTGGGATGCGGCC
>JALHRW010000516.1 GCA_022841245.1 Planctomycetota bacterium | reverse complement strand
GTGTTGGGGACACGCGCTATCCGGCCCAGGATCTCGGCGAATGCCGTTCGAGCTACAGTGTCGTCGGCACATCGCTGCGCTACCGCCACATCGCGCATGACTACCGGGCGCCGACGACCCCGACCGGATGCGCACCCTGCGGTCAGGCGAGCGGGTCGCCGGGGACCGGGATCCTGGGACTGTCGCTCGACCGCATCCACTTCCAGGACACCGATATCCGCAGCTCGCTGGGGGTGAAGACGGGGTTCACCTGGGACATCTGGGTGTGGTGCTTCCCGCCCGGCCAGGTGGCCGGCGGCCATCCGACGGGCCAGCCCGGCTGGCAGATCTACGTCTCGCAGCCGCAGGCGCAGCCGCTGGACTTCCTGGTGCTGACCGATCCCACCACCAGCGGTCTGTTCAAGCCCGAACAGGGCTTCGAGAACCGCGGTATGGTTTTCTATGCGGTCGATGCCCTGGGTAACCGGACGGTGGTGACCGATCCGCGGAATGCCCAGCTGGCGATCCTGGACCAGTTTGGCGGCGGCCGCCTGGAGTTCGAGATGTACACCGAGACCGACGCGACGCAGCCGCGCGGCCGGTTGACACGCTACGTCGACCGCAACGGCAACGCGGTGGTGGCGACGTGGAAGTATGCCACCAACGATCCGGCGTTGACCGGCAGCCTGCGCACCAAGCTGACCATCCGCGACCGCCTGACCGACGCTGCCGGCCGCAGCCTGGTGTTCACCTACGATGAAACGCGGCTCTACAGCGGCGTGTATGTGTGCACGCGGGTGGACCTGCCGGACGGCAATCACGTCAGCTACCGCTACAACGTGCAGCCCAACGTCTGGCTGGGTACCGAGGAGCGGCTGTGCGGGGTGGACCACCCGGACGGCAGTGTGACGACGATCTCCAGCGTGGCGGATCCCACCTTCCCCGCCCTGGTCATGACCTACGACGACCCGGCGGCGGACCATGCGACGGGCCGGCGCAAGACGGTCCATCTCTCACAGGGCGTGTGGGTGAACCCGGCGAACCCGGCCGATCAGCGTTCGCAGGCCATCGGCCGCTCCGTCCGCATCGCGGATGGCGCCGGTGACGCGACGTTCTATGGCTGGTTCGGCGGCTGGTGGTGGCCGACGACCCCGCCGCAGACCCACACCTACATGTGGACGCGCGGGATCCTGTCGCTGATGGTCCATGACAA
>JALHRW010000515.1 GCA_022841245.1 Planctomycetota bacterium | reverse complement strand
CACGCTGGCCGCGGCCGGCCCGCGCATCCTCGCGCGCCTGCCCGCCGAGTCATGGCAGCCGGGCGCGGCGCTGCTCGGCCACGCCCACATCGACCTGGTCTGGCTGTGGCCCGAGCTGGTCACCCGGCGCAAGGGCCAGCATACCTTCGCCTCGATGCTGCGCCTGATGGAGCGCTGGCCGGAGTTCGTCTTCTCGACCAGCCAGCCGGCGCTCTACCGCATGATCGAGGCCGATTCCCCGGCCCAGCTGCGCGCGGTGCAGAAGCGCATCGCCGAAGGCCGCTGGGAGGCGACCGGCGCCTTCGAGGTCGAGCCGGACAACAACCTGCCCAGCGGCGAGGCCCTGGTGCGCAGCCTGCTGCTCGGCCAGGAGCGCTTCCGCCAGCTGCGCGGCAGCCCCAGCACGGTGTGCTGGATCCCCGACGTGTTCGGCTACAGCGCGGCGCTGCCGCAGATCCTGCGCCTGGCCGGGGTCGAGCGCTTCTACACCACCAAGATGAGCTGGAGCGCGGTGACGCGCTTCCCCTACACCTCGTTCGTCTGGCGCGGCCACGATGGCAGCGAAGTGCTCACCCACCTCACCACCTCGCCGGCCGGCTACAACGGTTGCGCCAGCGTCGGCGAGATCCACGAGACGCTGCTCGGCCACCGCCAGGCCGACGTGCACGACGAGATGATCAATCCGGTCGGCTTCGGCGACGGCGGCGGCGGCGTGACCGAGGAGATGCTCGGCCGCGCCCGGCGCCTGGCCTCGCTCGCCGGCGTGCCCAAGGCCACGTGGTCCACCGCCGAGGCCTTCTTCGACCGCCTCGAGCGCGTGCGCGCCAAGCTGCCGGTCTACCAGGGCGAGCTCTATCTCGAATTCCACCGCGCCACCTACACCACGCAGTCGGACTTCAAGGCGGCCTACCGCGCGCTCGAGCGGGCGCTGCAGATGCACGAGGCGGTGCGCGTGGCGACGCGCGGCGCGCCGCTGCCGGACGAGCACTGGCAGCGCCTGTGCTTCGCCCAGTTCCATGACGCGCTGCCGGGCAGCTCGATCGGGCTGGTCTACCAGCAGCTCGGCGGCGAGCTGCGCGAACGCGCCGCCGCGGTCACCGCCGCGGCCCATGCCGAGCTCGCCACCAGCAGCGGCAATCCCGGCTTCCTCGCCTTCAACCCGCTGCCGCTGGCGCGCCGCGCCGTGGTCGAGC
>JALHRW010000514.1 GCA_022841245.1 Planctomycetota bacterium | reverse complement strand
CTCGGCGACCAGCCGGCGGCGCGACAGCGCGCGCAGCAGCCGGCGCTGGATGCCGCGCTCGCGATCGCGCAGGTGGACACGCAGTTCGCGCGCCCCCAGCAGCAGCCCCTGGGCGAGGGCGAGGTTGCAGCGCGCGATCAGGCCCGCCGCGTCCCAGCCCGGCACCTGGGCGAGCACAGCACGGTCCGGCAGGTCGGCGTAGAGGCCGTCGGCCAGAGCTTCGGGGGTCAGCGCCAGTTCGCCGGCAACCGCCGTCCGGTGCGCCTCGGGGCTGGCCGCCGGCTGCGTCAGGCAGGCGAAGCTGGCAGCGAGGGCGCGCGTGCGCAGCACCTCGGCCGAGGCCGGATCGCCGAAATCGGACGCATCGGTCAGCACTTTGGACATGCCGCGGCCGACCAGCAGCTGGTGCGAGCCGTGCAGGATGGCCGATTCCGCTTCGTCCAACTCGCCACGCATGCGACCGATGCCGCTGCGCCAGTGGGCCAGCAGGTCCTCGGCAAGCTGCCGCACCGCCGGCGTCGGCTTGAGCCAGCGCGGTTCGAGGCGATCGCCGCGCACGGCGAAACGGAGGAGGTTGCGGGTCAGCATGATCGCAGGTTCGTGGTTCGTGGTTCGTCGTTCGTGGTTCCGATGACCTGTCTGGTTCGATGGCGATCCTGACTGAAAACAGGGGCAATGGCTGCGGAACCACGAACCACGGACCACGAACCACGAACACATGCCGCGTTCATCCGTCCCTCCAATCCATCTCGCCGAACGCCGCATGCGAACGCCGGCGTTCACTGGTGAACCCCTCGGCCGTCCCGGCCGAGACCAGTTCGTAGAGCACCGCGACCTTGCCGGCCTGCGGGCGAAGGATGCGACCGAGACGCTGCACGTGTTCGCGCACGCTGCCCGAGCCGCTGACGATGATGCCGACGCTGGCCTCCGGGACGTCGACCCCTTCGTTCAAGACCTTGCTGGTCACCAGCACCGGCCAGCTCCCGCCGCGGAAGTTGTCGAGCATGGCGCGGCGCTCGGCCGGCTTGGTGTGGTGGGTCAGCACCGGCAGGACCATCTGCCGACCGATCTCGTAGGCGGTGTCGTTGTCGTCGGTGAAGACCAGCGATCGCTCGCCGGCGTGCTCGCGCAGCAGTTCCCACACCGCGCGCAGCTTGGCCCGGCTGGCGCGCGCCAGGCGCTTCTGCTCGCGCC
>JALHRW010000513.1 GCA_022841245.1 Planctomycetota bacterium | reverse complement strand
ACCAGAAATGGTAACGGGGATTCCGGCAACCCCGGCCGACCGCAGAGGGTCGGCCGTCGCGCCGTCGACCCCATGCAGATGGGTCGACCCGCCGGGGTGGCGGGCAAGCGGCGCGAGGTTCGAATCCCCTTCGTGAACAGGACCTTGCAGACCCGCAGACTCGCAGACCCGCAGGCGCATGACAAATCGCTGACCCGACAAGTCCGACACCCGACCACGGGGGGTGCTAGAAGCAGGGCACACGGAGCCCACATGCGCCCTATCCTGCCCATCCTCCTCGCGGCCCTCGCCTGTTCCCCGGCCATCATGGCTGGTGACGCCCCGCCACCGCCCCAGCCCGAAGCCGGCGCATCCGGCGGACCCGGCGGACCCGGCGGCGACCGCATGCGCCGCATGATCGAACAGAACCCGGAACTGAAGGGCGTCGACATGAACACGCCTGAAGGAAGGGAGAAGTTCGCCCAGGTCATGGGCAAGCAGATGCGCGAACGCATGGCCGAAGGCCAGGCCGCCCAGCGCGCCGAGCTCAAGAAGCTGATCGCCATGAGCGACGAGGAGTTCGCCGCCATCCTGCCGCTGCTTGAGCGGGTCGAGACGCTGCGCCAGCACCGCATGCTGGTCGACCGCAGCGCCTCCGGCCTGGCGATGATGCCCGGTCGCGGCGGCCGCGGCGGACAGGGCGGACCCGGGAATATGGACCCCAAGAACCTCCTCGGCGACACCCCGCTCGATCCGGCCGCTGCCGAGATCCAGGCCGCGCTCAAGGCGCTGAAGGCGCTGGTCGACGATGCGCAGGCCAACACCACCGAGACCGACCTCGCGCTGGCCCGGGTGCGCAAAGCGCGTGAAGCCTGGACCACGGCGATGACCAAGGCCCAGGAGGAGCTGCGCGCGGTGCTCAACCGCCGCCAGGAGGCGGTGCTGGTGGATCGCGGCACCATCGAATGAGTGCGCTGTCCGAACGCCTGTGCTCGCACCTGGCGCTCGGTCCCGACGCCCGCGCCACCGTCGCCGGCCGCCTCGCGGCCGGCGCGGGGCTGACAGCGGCCCTGACCGAGGTGGCCGACCAGACGGTGGTCGCCTCGGCCCTGGGCGAGGTCCTGGGCCTGGCAGTGGTCGCCACCCCGACCGCACTGGCCCCGGATGCGGAGTGGCTGAAGCGGATCCCGCTGCGCGTGTGGGCCGCCGCCCACGCTC
>JALHRW010000512.1 GCA_022841245.1 Planctomycetota bacterium | reverse complement strand
GGCGATGCGCCAGGTGCCGACGCCGGCCTCGCCGTGCAGTGGCCGGCGCTCGCCCGGGCGCGGCGGGCCGAAGCGGTCGATGCACAGGTTGCTGCCGCAGATGCCGTCGAGCAGGGCTGCGGTCGCCGGGTCGCTGTCGCCGGGATCGCCGGGCTGCCACTGCGGCTGCCACAGCGGATTCAGCTCTTCGCCGCAGCGCGTCAGGCTGCACAGGTGACCGCCGCGGGCGGTGACGACGACGCGGAGCCGGCCGTTGTCGAAAGCCACCGCCAGGGCGCCGCGCCAGGTGGTCTGCGTGCAGGTGAGGGCATCAGGCATGATGCGTGTACTACCCGCGCGGTGGCCCAGGGCCAGCGCAGCGTGGACTCAGCCTCAAGCGGACAGGAGGCACAGAGACACAGAGGCGTCCTTGGCCACGGTGACGAGCTGCCCCATCGCCTCGCGGGCGAATAGCCGGCGGGCCTCGTGTCGTCCTTGTCGTCGCCCATGCCGAAGCCGTAGGCGTTGAGGCTGACGCCACCGGCGCGCTGGCGCTCGACCAGGGCCTGCAGCTGGCCGCGATCGCTGAGGCCGACGTAGAAGTCGCCGTCGGTGCACAGCATCACGCGGTTGACTGTGCCCGCCGCGACACCGCGGGCAGCCTCGGCATTGAGCGGTGGGCGGTTCGGCGGACGATTCAGCGCAATTCGCGCGGCGCCCGCCCGGTGAAGGCGCGCATCGCCTTGTTGAAGTGCTGCAGGTCGGTGAAGCCGGTCTCGGCCGCGATCCGCGCCACCGGCCAGGCGGTTTCAGCAAGCAGCTGGCGAGCGCGCTGCAGCCGGTTGCGGCGCAGCCAGGCGCCGAGCGGGTGGCCGAATGCAGCGACGCAGAGGCGGTTGAGGTGCCGCGGGGTGACGCCGAGGCGGCGGGCCAGGGCCGATGGCGAGGGCGCGACCCCTTCCGCCGACACCAGCAGGTCGAGCAGCCGGCGCACCACCGGATGGTGCACCGGCGCGGCCGGGTGCAGCGGCGTGGCGCTGAGCCCCCACAGCAGATGCCACAGCGCGACGCTGGCGCGCTCGGGCTCGGCTCCGACCCGACGGCCGGCATCGAGCAACACGTCGCGGACGGCGCCGGCGCGCCCGGCGAGGTCCTGGGCCAGCGGCACGCCGACCGTATCGCCACTGGCGCGGAAATGCGCGTGGATGAAGGGCACGCGCCGGACGTTGCGCCACAG
>JALHRW010000511.1 GCA_022841245.1 Planctomycetota bacterium | reverse complement strand
GCAGGCCGCGCACGAGACGGGCTGGGGCCGCAAGGAGATCCGCCACGCCGACGGCAGCCCCTCGTACAACCTGTTCGGCATCAAGGCCGGCGCGAACTGGAAGGGGCCGGTGGCCGAGATCACGACCACCGAGTACGTCAACGGCCAGCCGCAGAAGGTGGTGGCGCGCTTCCGTGCCTACGCGAGCTACGCCGAGTCGTTCGCCGACTACGGCCGCCTGATGCAGGAGAGCCCGCGCTACGCCGGCATCGCCTCGCGCGCTGCCAACGGCACGCTGCAGGGGCAGGGTGGCGCCGTCGCCTTCGCGCAGGGCCTGCAGCGCGCCGGCTATGCCACCGACCCCGCCTATGCCGACAAGCTGACGCGCGTCATCAACACCACGCTGCGGCTGCAGCGCAGCATCGCATGAACGCCGCGCACCGTCCCGCGCTGGTCTGCGGACACGGGTGCGCCGCCCCGGCACCGGCCACGCCAGGCGGGCTGCGGCCGCCCCGATGCGCGTTTGCGCCGGCACTGCACGGCAACAGAAGGAGTCCGCGATGAGCGCCGGTGCCCTGATGACCCTGGGCATGCGTGCCCTGACCGCCAGTTACGCGGCACTGCAGGCCACGGGCCACAACATCGCCAACGCCAACGTCGCCGGCTACTCGCGGCAATCGGTGCAGCTGCAGACCGCGCAGGGGCAGTTCAGCGGCGCCGGCTTCTTCGGCAAGGGCGTCGACGTGACGGGCGTGGTGCGGGCGCACGACGCCTTCCTCACGCGCGAAGCCTCCAGCGCCCGCTCGCTGGCATCGATGGACGCGGCGCGCCTGACGCAGCTCGAGCGCCTGGAAGACGTCTTCCCGCCGGGCGAGCAGGGCCTGGGCCATGCCACGTCGAGCCTGCTCAACGCCATGCTCGATCTGTCGAACCGACCCTACGACGCGAGCACGCGGCAGGTGGTGCTCGCGCGCGCGAGCGACCTGGCCTCGCGCTTCTCGGCCGCCGGCGCTGCGCTCGACGACCGGCAGCAAGGCGTCAACGCCGATCTGCGGGCGGCCGCCAGCGAAGTGAACTCGCTCGCCCGCGGCATCGCCGAGGCGAACGCCCGCATCGCCGCGGTGAAGGGCCTCGGCCAGCCGCCGAACGACCTGCTCGACGAGCGCGACCGCCTCATCGCCCAGCTGAGCGACAAGCTCAGCATCACGCGCATCGAAGCCGAGGACGGCTCGACCGGCATCTTCATCG
>JALHRW010000510.1 GCA_022841245.1 Planctomycetota bacterium | reverse complement strand
GCAACCGTCTCGCCGATCAGGAGACCGCCCTCGCCAGCGCCCGTGCCGAGCTGGCCGGCGCCAAAGCCCGCCTCCGTTCCCTGACTTCCTCTGAACCGACCAGGTGATCCACATGAACTCCGCCAACAAGACCCGCACCACCCTCGCCAGCGACGCCAGCCCCCTGCCGCCGGCCGGTGACGAGCTCAGCGCCCTGCGCGTCCAGCATGAGCAGGAGGAGCAGGCGACCACCGCGCTGCTCGACCAGCTGCACCAGGCGCACCGCGGGCTGTCCTCGCTGGCCAAGCGGCTGAAGGCGGCCGAGACCCGCCACGAGGGCGAGGTCGTACGCAGCGCCACCCTGCTGGCGCAGGCCAAGGCCGCGGCCGAGGCCGACGCCGCCGACGCCCACAGCGACCGCGACCGCCTGGCCGCCGGGGTCGACCAGCTGGCGCAGGCGGTGCGCAGCCTGGCCCAGTCCGCCGCCGCCGTCACCGACCCCCTGCTGCCGCTGGTCGAAGGCGACGAGGCCGGCACCTGGGAGGCGCGCCGCGAGGCCGTGTCGCGCTCCGCCGAACGCGCCGCCGGTCCCGGCGATGCCGCCGCTGTCGGCCTGGCCGTCGGTGCGGTCAAGGAACTGGTCGAGGCCATCGCCTCGCGCGCCAAGGTGCAGACCAACCGCGTCCAGCTGCTGCGCACCCACGTCGACGAGCTGCAGGCCGATGCCGCCGCGCGCGAGCAGGAGGCCGCCGAGCTGAAGAGCACGATCGCCGCCACCCAGGCCGAAGCGGTGCGCACGCGCAGCGAGCTGGACGAAAGCAAGCGCACCTGCTCGACCCTCGGCGAGGACCTCGACCAGCACCGCCTGAAGCTGCAGCGCACCACCACCTCGTCGCTGGAGAAGGAGGCGCAGCTGCTGCGCGAGCGCGAACAGCTGGAGAAGGATCTCGCCGCCGCCCGCAGCCAGGCCAATGACGCCCAGGCCAAGGTCCGCGACCTCAACGGTCTGCTGCGCAAGGCCGAGCGCTGCGGCGCCGACCTCTCGCGCATCGTCGTCGACATCGCCGACGCCGACCTCGAAGCCGGCCGTTCCGACCGCCTGCCCGCGCTGGCCCCGGCCCGCGACGAGATCGCCGACCTCAGCCGCGACGCCGCCAACTCGATGGACGACGAGATCGACGGGCTGTTCCGCCAGGATCTCGGCGAGGACCTGGTCTCCGCCGCCCGCGCCGCCGGCGAGGCGCTCGGCGC
>JALHRW010000509.1 GCA_022841245.1 Planctomycetota bacterium | reverse complement strand
CGCCCGACCGGCCCGCGGGCGCCCCCGCCCGCGTCGATCGACGCGGCGATCGCCCGCGCCGAGGCCGACTGGCCGCAGACGCTGGCTCGCCTCGCCACGCTCGTCCGCATCCCCTCGTGTTCGTTTCCCGGCTTCGACCCGGCGCATGTCGTGGCCAGTGCCGAGGCCACCGCGACGTGGTTCCGCGACGCTGGCTTCCCCGATGTCCGCGTGCTGCCCGGCGGCGGTGCCCATCCCGCGGTTCTGGCGGTCGACCGCAGGGCCGGGCCGTCGCGTCCGACCCTGCTGTTGTACGCGCACCACGACGTCCAGCCGCCGCTGCGCGAGGCGCTGTGGCGCTCGCCGCCGCACGAGCCGGTCATCCGCGACGGCCGTATGTGGGGTCGCGGCACCGCCGACGACAAGGCCGGCATCATGTGCCACTGCGCCGCGGCGGCGGCGTGGAACGCGACCGCCGGCGCTCCGCCGATCAACCTCATTGCCGTGATCGAAGGCGAGGAGGAGGTCGGTAGCCCGAACTTCTCCGCCTTCCTCAAGCAGCACCTCGCCGAATTGCGCTCCGACGCGGTGCTGGTGATGGACGCCGGCAACTACGCCGCCGGCCTGCCCTCGATCACCACCAGCCTGCGCGGCCACCTCGTTGTCGAGGTCGAGCTGTCCGCACTGAAGGCGCCGCTGCACAGCGGCATCTGGGGCGGCGCGGTGCCGGATCCGGCGGCGGCGCTGGCGCGTCTGCTCGCCACCCTCACCGACGACCAGGGCCGCATCGCCGTGCCAGCCCTGCTGCAGGGCGTCCGGCCGCTGAACGACGCCGACCGCGCCGATTTCGCCCGCCTGCCCTACACTCCGGCCTGGTTCGCCGAGGTCTCGGGCATGCTCGATCCGGCGCAGGCGCCGCGCGACGCGGTCGAGGCGCACGCCCGGCTGTGGCGCCAGCCGGCCCTGGCGATCAACGCCATCCAGTGCGGCGAGCGCGGCCGCACCGGCAACGTGGTGATGGATTCGGCCTGGGCGCGCCTCGGCCTGCGCATCGTCCCCGACCAGGACCCCGCCACGCTGATGCGCGCGCTGTGCGACCACCTGCGCGCCCACGCGCCCGCCGGCATGCATCTGGAGCTGACCGAACGCGAGCCGGGTCCGGCCTGGGGCACCGACACGGCGCATCCCGCCTTCGCCGCCGCCCGCGCCGCCCTCGCCCGCGGCTTCGGCGTCGAGCCGGTGGCGATCGGCTGCGGCGCCTCGATCCCATTCG
>JALHRW010000508.1 GCA_022841245.1 Planctomycetota bacterium | reverse complement strand
CAGATCTTACCGGGCGGCGGGACGAGCGGGGCGCGGCCGCGCGACGTGACGTACACCATCGATGCCGCGGGGCCTGCGACGATCGAGTACACGCTCGACGGCAGCGTCCCCGGCGTCAGCGCAACCACGATCTCCGGGCCGGCGCCTCGCGCCGTTCCCGTCGCGACTGCAGGCATGCCCGTGCGCATCCGGTGGCGCGCCGTCTATGGAACCGGGCCGAGCGCCGTGGCCGAGGCCATCCAAGAGTACACACACACGACGGACACGAGGACGATGTCTGGCGCCGCGGGCTCGAGCACCGTGCCACGCGACAACCTCGGCAACATCGCGGAGGCCGTGAACCTGAACGGCGAGGGACCCATGGTCCGCGTCGGCGGCGGCACGTTCGTGACCGGCACGCTCGATCTGCAGCACTGGGCGTCGAGCGCGAGCGGCTACTGCCCCGGCTGCGTCGTCTACACGAGCATCAACCTGGGCGGCATCCCGCCGCAGTTCTCGATCCTGAACTGCGTCGGCGACATCTCCGGCATGAGCTACCCCGGCGCGTCGAGCGCGATGGTCTCCTTGAGCTTCTCGGCCCCGTCCGATCCAGGGACCTACCCGCTCCTGGTCAACATGGCGCTCGACTTCAGCTGCCGACCCGGCGGCGGAACCATCATCGGCTACGTCGTCGTCACGCCCGGCGGCCCCGGGGGCTGAGGTCCGCGGCGCGCGCTGACGCGGCGCGGCAGAGGCTTCGCACGCGGGTCGGTTTGGTCCCTCGCGCTCTCGCGCGCCGTCGTGTATGGCTCGTCTCATGGCGATCGACCTGACCCAGACGAGCCTTCCCCCACAGGGCGCCAAGGAGCGCGTCGCCCCGATGGCGGCCGGCATCGTGGGCTCCGAGATCTTGAAGATCGCCGCCGAGATTCGTGGGCTCGTCGCCGGCGGGCGCACGGTCACGAACCTCACGGTCGGCGACTTCGACCCGAAGCAGTTCCCGATCCCGGCGGCGCTCCGCACGGCGATCGTCGCGGCGTACGAGAAGGGCGAGACGAACTATCCGCCGTCGAACGGCATGCCCGATCTGCGCGTCGCGGTGCAGAAGTTCTATGCGCGCGCGCTCGGCCTCGAGATCCCGCTCGAGTCGGTGCTCATCGCCGGCGGCGCGCGCCCGATCATCTACGGCACGTACGCCACGCTGGTCGATCGCGGCGACGTGGTCGTCTATCCGGTGCCGAGCTGGAACAACAACCACTACGTGCACATGTCGGGCGCGGTCG
>JALHRW010000507.1 GCA_022841245.1 Planctomycetota bacterium | reverse complement strand
GCTGGCCGCTGGCCGCTGGTCGCCGCCTGCTGGCTGACCGGCCGCCGGCTGCGCCACGGGCGGTGGCGGCAGCGGTACCTCCTCGATGGCGGGTGCAGGAGCGCCCTCGGCGGCGATGCCGATGGCGGTGAGCAGGAGGAGGAGCGGGATGCGGTTCACGGTTGGACCAGGATGCGGAAGCCGATGGCGTTGAACGAAGCGGCAGCGGGCAGGCTCTCGACGGAATCGCTGCGCAGGCGGGCGGGATCCTCATCGGTCCAGGCTCCGCCGGCGATGCGCGCATCGTAGACCAGACCGGGGTCGCTGACCCACTCGCGTACGCTGCCGGCGAGATCGCGGTGACCGAAGGGGCCGCGATCGCTGGGCGCGCTGCCCACCGCTGGCGGGTGGTTCTTCGGCGGCACCGCGCTGCTGGCCAGGGCGTGGTCGAAGCCCGGACCCCACGGATGGACCCGTCGCTCGTCGCCGCCGGTGGCGGCGAAGCGCCACTCGGCCAGGGTCGGCAGGCGCACCACCGCGCCGCTCTGCTGCGACAGCCAGCGGCAATAGGCCAGCGCGTCGTCGCGCGACACGCCGCGCACCGGCTCGGCGAGGGAATCCTTGCTCTTCGGACGCCACGAGTTGAGCAGTTCGGGCGTGCCGTCGATGTACCACACCGCTTCGTCGGCCGCGGAACCCTGGCGCGGGATGAGGGCGAGCGGTGTGCTGGTGTCGGCGCAATAGGCCTTCCATGAGGCGCGCAGACGTTCAGCCACCGCCGGATCGGCGAGGAAGGTGGCATACTGCTTCACCGTGACCTCGTCCTCGGCCAGCCAGAAGCCGGGCTCGGCCGGCACCCAGCGCAGACGCATGCCAGCGGGCAACTTCGGCCTCGTTGCCGGCGCCCACGTCAGTCGCGTCGCTGCGCCGGGCCGCACCTGGATGCAGGCGATCTCGTCACCGGCGCGCAGCTCGTAGCGGTCCTGCGGCAGGGCGCCCGGGGTCGCCGCGGCGAGGGTCTGCAGCGCGGGCTCGACAGCGACCAGGCGCCCGTTGCCGTCCTCGGCCAGACGGCGCACCTCGACCGCCGGCCCATCGACCATCAACGTGCCGGTGGTCGGCGCCGCGACATCGACGCCGAGGCGGCGCAGCAGGTTGGTGAAAGCGGCGATCTCGGGCAGGGCGCCGTTGCGGCGCGCGTCATCGAGCCGGCCGCGGTACAGGCTGATCAGCAAGGCATTGGCGGCGAGCGCGTCGGCGTGTGCCGGCTCCCCCGCCAGCGCGTCGGCGGCGGAGCGCGCCGCGCCCTCGG
>JALHRW010000506.1 GCA_022841245.1 Planctomycetota bacterium | reverse complement strand
CGCGGCCTCCAGCCGGCGGGTGCCGGCCGGCACCGGCAAGGCGAGGCGCACCGGCTCGGCGGTGCCTTCGCCGCTGAGTTCGAGCCAGGCCGAGGCCAGGGCGACGTCGTCGCTGGCCAGCACCGAGATGCGCACCGCCCGGCCGGGCGCGACGATCGCGCAGTCGACCGATGCCGAGGCCTCCGGCGGCTGGTCGGGTATGGCGTGCAGGCGCCAGCGCTGCGGCAGGTCGACGACCACGCCGCCGGGCCCGCCGGCGACGATCAGGCGCAGATGCCAGGCGAGATCGGCGGCGACGCGCAGCCGGGCGGCGCCGAATTGCCCGCCATAGGGCGAGCGGGCCAGTGACACCGGCACCTCGCGTCCATCAGCGACCAGCGCGGCGGTGGCTGCTGCTGGCCCCTCCAGGACGATGTCGATGGCCGCCTCTGAGCCGCTGATCACCGTGGCATCGCCGCCTTGGACACGTTCGGCCGGCAGGCCGGTGTAGCCCGGCGGCTCCAGCTGCATCGCCAGCGAGGCGAGGCGCGGCACCGCCACCAGAGTCGCGCTGTGCCAAGGGCTGGCGAGGCCGGGGCCGCGCACGCGCCAGCGCAGGTCCCGGTGCAGCGGGCCGAGCACCAGCCGCTGCACCTGGCCGTCGCGCCGCAATTCGCGGGTTTCACGCTGGCCGTCCGACCAGGCGAGCTCGGCGGTCAGCGCCACGGCTTGACCGTGCACGGCGATCGGCTGGCTCGCGCCTGGCGCCAGCCAGGTGTCGCCCGGCTCGGCGACGAGCAGCTCGTCGCCCGGCGCGGGTAGCTCGTGCCACGGCAGCACGGCGCGGACGATGGCGGCGCGGGCCGCAGGCTCGGCGACGGCGGTGGCGAAGAGTACCAGCACCGTGGCGGTGGCGACCACCAGGGCGGGGACGGCCGGCCGCCACGGCAGCAGGCGGCGGACATCGAGCGCGTCGGCTGCGACCGCGGCGAGAGCGAGCGAGCGCTCGGTCATCCACGCGCTGTGGCCAGCCACCGGGCGGTCGAGCAGGCTGAGCGGTCCGGACAGCGGTTCGCCGGCCTGTCCGGTGTCGCGCTCGATGGCGCGAGCGGTCGCCAGCCGTTCCCACGTCGCCAGCAAGCGGCGCAGCGCGACGCCGGTACCGACCAGCAGGCCAAGCAGCGCGGCTGCGGCCAGTCCGACGCGCAGCCACGGCAGGGGGTCGCCGGCGAGATCGATCGCCATGGCGGCAGCGACCAGCAGTCCGGCGCCAGCCACCGTCCAGGCCAGGGCCAGCGCCGCGCGCTGGCGGCGCCGGCG
>JALHRW010000505.1 GCA_022841245.1 Planctomycetota bacterium | reverse complement strand
CTGGGAACTGCACGATCTGGACATCACAGGCCCGGCGCCCTACACGGGCATGAACCTGCGTGTGGGGCTGGCACGCTGGGCGCTGGCGAACCTGTCGGCGGACGACGCCGAAGCGGCGCTGGTGCTGCGCCGCGCCGCGGCGATATCGCTGGGCAAGGGCGTGCCGCTGGACCGGCAGGTGCACGCCGCCACCACCGGGCGCTGCTTCGTGCAGCAGGCCGAGCGTGCACCGAAGGCCCTGCGCCAGGTCGGGTCGACCTGGGACTTCACGGCGCGCGCCGAAGCGCTGTGCCTGGACGACGAGGCCTGGCTGGCCGATGCCGGCATGGCCGGCTGAAGGCCGGCCCTAAAGGAAGATCGCCAGGTTGGGCGTGCCCAGCACGGCCTGGTCGAGCAGGATCTCGCGGCGCGCCAGCATGAAGGTTTCACCCACTTCGCGCAGCACGTCGCGGCGCTCGGCGCTGATGAGGTCGAGCTCGTCGAAGTTGAAGCGGCTGCGGGTCACCAGCAGGTTGCTGCGCACGCGCAGTTCGTCGGGCTTGTCGCCCTGCTCGACCCAGACATTGGTCACCAGCCGGCGCGTGCGCGAGGGCGGGTCTTCAGCCCAGGCACTCTTGGTTCCCGTGAGTCGCATCACGCGACCCATGATCGAGCGCCAGTCGTCCTCGAAGTGGTGCGTGCTGCGCACATAGGAAGCGGCATGCTGCGCGACCGGCCGCGTCTCGCGCAGCGGCGCGGTGTAGACGAGGTCCTGCGCCAGCGTCGCGGCCCATTCCTTCAGGCGGATCTCGTCGAGCAGGTGCGCCTCGGTGTACAGGAAGGCGAGCACGCGGTTGTAGGCGGGCGAGCCGATGGGCACCGTCTGGCCCGGCTTGAAATCGTCACTCATGGGTTGCTCCGAAGGTCGTCGTCACGGGGGCTCGGCTCAGATCTCGCCGTTCATCAGCTGGCGCCAGTACAGCCACCAGTGCCACTGCGTGTCGTCCTTGGTGAAGCCTTCATTGATGATGCCGGGGCCGGGCCAGCCTTCGGGCTTGCCGGTTTCGTAGACGGCCTGGTACTTCAGCGTCATCTTCCTGCCCTGCGCGCCCTTGGCGGCCAGCGTCATGTGCGGCCAGGTGTCGGAGTCGTCCTGCTCGACCATGCCCGAGGTGCCGAAGAGCTGCGTCGTCTGCTTGCGCATCTTGTCGCGCAGTTCCTGCGGGGCATCCTTCTCGGCGAGGATCCAGTTCACGAACTCGAGCTTGTCGGGGCCACGCGGCACGTAGGCGTGCAGCGTCACCGACCCGACCACGCTGCC
>JALHRW010000504.1 GCA_022841245.1 Planctomycetota bacterium | reverse complement strand
CTGACGATGCCGTCCACCGCCGCGGTGGCGCCGGAGGCCTGCACGCCGGCCTTGGACGTCCCCCAGGCGCCGAACATCACGTCGCCGCCTACGCCCGGCTCGCGCGATCCGGATTCGGTCAGCACGTTGATCACGCCGCCCGAGGCGTTGCCGTGCAGCACCGAGAACGGCCCGCGCAGCACCTCGATGCGCTCGGCCGAGGCGAGGTCGAAGTGCGCCACCTGCCCCTGGCCGTCGGGCATGCTGGCGGGGATGCCGTCGGCGATCAGGCGCAGGCCGCGCACGCCGAAGGTCGAGCGCGTGCCGAAGCCGCGCGAGGAGATCTGCAGGTCCTGCGCGTAGTTCTGCCGGTTCTGCACCACGATCCCCGGCACGCGCAGTAGCGACTCGGACAGGTTCACGCCGGGACGCGCGAAGCGGATGTCTTCCAGGTGCACGCGGTCGATCGCGGCGGGCACCTCCAGGCTCGGGCGCTCGACGCGCGTCGCGGTGATCGTAAGCGCGTCCTCCGCCATGACCGGGTGTGCTGCGGACGCGAGGTAAACTCCGCAGGCAATGGAAGAACACGACCAGACGCTGCGCATGTTGCGCGAAAGCATACGACGTTTCGTCGAGCGCGAAGTCGTGCCGCATGGCGCCGCGTGGGAGGCGGCAGGGTCGGTGCCGCGCGAGGTGCTGCGCAAGATGGGTGCGCTCGGCTTTCTCGGCCTGCGCTACGGCGCCGAGCATGGCGGCGGCGAGCTGGACGCCCGCGCGACGGCGCTGCTCGCCGAGGAACTCGGCCGCTCGACCTTCGGCGGCTTCGCCATCACGGTGCTGGTGCACACCGACATGGCCTCGCCGCACCTCGCGAACGCCGGCTCGGCGGCGCAGATTGCGCGCTGGATGCCGAAGATCGTCTCCGGCGAGTGCATCACCGCGGTCGCCGTCACCGAGCCGGACGCCGGCTCGGACGTGAAGGCGATCCGCACCACAGCGCGGCGCGACGGCGACGGCTGGGTGCTGGACGGCGCCAAGATGTTCATCACCAACGGCGCGCTCGCGGACCTTTACTTTGTCGCTGCGAAGACCGACCCGGCGGGCGGCTCGAAGGGCCTGTCGATCTTCGCCGTGGAGCGCGGCACGCCCGGCTTCACGGTCGCGCGCCGGCTGGACAAGATGGGCTGGCGCTCGTCGGACACGGCGGAACTCTCCTTCGACGGCTGCCGCGTGCCGGCGGCGAACCTGCTGGGCGAGGAGCATCGCGGCTTCTACGCCATCATGAAGAACTTCCAGAACGAGCGCATCGCCATCGGCGCGATGGC
>JALHRW010000503.1 GCA_022841245.1 Planctomycetota bacterium | reverse complement strand
CGACTTCACCGACTATGACGCGCACGCCGTGCGCACCTGCCGCGCGGTGTGCCGGGCCAACGGCTATCCCGGCGCCCGCGTGCGGCGTGGCGACCTGCTCGACGCCGTGCCGCCCGCCACCACCTACGACCTGGTCATCGGCAATCTCTACGCCGATCTGGTCCTGCGCCTGTGCGCCGACCCGCGCCTGCCACGCATCGCCGCCGGCGGCCGCCTGGTCCTGTCGGGCATCGCCGCGAAACGCGAACGCGAGGTGCGCGCCGCGCTGAAGCGCGCCGGCTTCCGTGTGACCGAACGCATAGAAGAGGCCTGGTGGATCGGGCTGCGGGTCAGGATCGCAGCCTGAAGCCTGCCGGCGTCTCGCCGGCTCGAAATCAGCGCCTGCCGACCGGCGCTGTCGCAGCAGGCGAGACGATCACACGGGCGAACGCCGGGAAGATATCGCAGGCGACCTGCGCGCTGGCGCTGGCGAAGGGTGCGCCGCGGTCGACATGTTGGAAGCCGAAGCCGAGGCGGCGCAGCGGGCGCTGCTGGGCGTCGTACAGCACGACGCTGACATCGGGGTTGGCGGCCGCGGCCGGGCGCTGCACCACCAGCTTGGCGGCGAGGCCATCGTCGGTGCGGTCGAGGCGCAGGCTGAGCAGGTAGTCGCCGCCGAGGGCGATCGCCGCACCGGCCTTCACCGGCAGCAGCGGCTGGCGCGCGGCCTCGTCCCCGAGGACATGGCCGAGATCGGCCTCGGCTACGCGGGCGAGGTAGCCCTGGACCACCGCGTTGCTGTCAGCCAGGTCCTGGGCCAGGCGGCGCTCGCGGGCGGACAGCGCGGTACGCTCGCCGCGCACCGTCTCGAGCTCCTGCTTCACTGTCGCCAGCTCGGCGGCGATCTGGTCGGCGCGGCGTTCCTGCGCGACGCGCTCGCCGACCACGGCGTCGAGGCGGGCGTTCTCGCTGCGCAGCTGGCGCACGCCTTCGGCGAGGATGGTGCCGACCTTCTCCTGGCGCTGCAGCTGCTCGGCCTGCTCGCGCGCCAGGCGCTGGCCTTCCGCCAGACGCAGGGCCATCAGCGCAGCGCGGTCGTCGGCATCGCGCAGGCGGGTGACATCGGCCTCGGCGGCGATCAGGCGGCGGCGCGCGTCCTCGGCCTCGGCGCGGCGCATCGCCGCATCGTCTGCGGAGCGCGCGGCGGCAGTGCGAGCTGCAGTCTGCGCCTCTTCGGCGCTGGCGAGCGCGACCTGCAAGCGGCGCACTTCGGCGAGGTTGGCCTCGGCCTGGCGCGCGCTGGCGGCGGCTTCGGCGGCCAGACGCGCTCCATCCTGCGGACCG
>JALHRW010000502.1 GCA_022841245.1 Planctomycetota bacterium | reverse complement strand
CCTGCGCCGACGTCCGCGCCCTCGCCGCGCCGGTGCTGCGCCACCGCATCGCCTGCACCTTCGCCGCCGCCGCCGCCGGCATCGACGCCGACGCGGTGGTCGCGCACGTGGTCAAGCAGGTCGCCGAACCGGCGTACTGAATCGCGTGGCCGACGGATTCCGCTTCCTGCCCGCCGCCCTCGCCGAGCGCCTCGACGGCCTCGCCCTGGCGTTGCGCCGTCCGCTGCCCGGCGGACAGCAGGGGCTGCACCGGTCGCGCCACCACGGCTCGTCGGTCGAGTTCGCCGACTACCGCGCCTACGCCCCCGGCGATCCGCCCAACCGCATCGACTGGGCGGTCTACGCGCGCAGCGACCGCTACCTCATCCGCCGCACCGAAGACGAGACGCGGCTGCGCGCCCACCTGCTGCTCGACGTCTCCGAGAGCATGGCCTACGCCGCCAAGCTGCCGACCGCCTGCACCCTCGCCGCCGCCCTCGCCTACGTGCTGGTGCGCCAGGGCGACGCCGCCGAGCTGCATCCGTTCGCCGACGCGCCGCAGGCGGGGCCGCCGACCGCCGGCAACCTGATCAGCCTGCCGCCGCTGCTGCTGGCGCTGGACGGCCTGCGTGCCGCCTGCCCGGGTGACGCGGCCAAGGCGATGCACGCCTTCGCCGACCAGCCGCGGGCGCGCGGTCTGGTGATCGTGCTGTCCGACCTGCTGCGCCCGGCGGTCGAGGTGGCGAGCGCCTGCGCGCACCTGCATCAGGCCGGTCACCAGGTCGCCCTGGTCCAGATCCTCGACCGCGACGAGCTTGATCCGCCGTTCACCGGCGTGGTCGAGGTGGCCGAGCTGGAGACCGGCCGGCGCGCCGTGGTCGAGGTCGACGGCATGCGCGCGGAGTACGCCAGCGCGGTGCGCAACCACCTCGACGAGCTGGCGCGCGGCGCCTCGGCGGTGAACGGCAGCCACCACCTCGTCGAATGCGGCGCTGACATCGAGCGCGCGGTGCGGCAGATCGTGGAGCGGTTGTGATCTGGGCCACCCCCTGGCTGCTGTGGCTGCTGCCGCTCGCCGCCCTGCCGGTGCTGTGGCATTTGCTGCTCAAGCCGCAGCGACGGGCGGCCGCCTTCCCGTCGCTGATGTTCTTCCTCAGCCGCCAGCCGCGGCTGGAGCAGCGGCGCAAGCTGCGCGAGTGGCTGATCCTCGCCCTGCGCATGCTGCTGCTCGCGCTGCTCATCGCCGGCCTGGCCGGACCGCGCCTGCCCGCGGTGGGCGGCGGCGGCGCGCCGGCGCTGGCCATCATCGTCGACACCTCGGCCTCGATGGGTCTGCCCGATGCCG
>JALHRW010000501.1 GCA_022841245.1 Planctomycetota bacterium | reverse complement strand
CTAATGATGGCCGCAGCCGAAGCAGGGGTGTTGCAGTAGCACCCCCTGGGCGCGGCGGGTTGCCCGACCCCCCGCGCCCCCCTGCAATTGACCGCCCGGCCCGCGTAGCGTGCTGGCACGATGCGCAAGGATTGGTCTGCCGAACTTGATGCCGTGAACTTCGTGTGCACGGTGTGCCGCTGGCATTGGGAAGCGCGGCCCGACCTGGTGGAGCCCGACGAGAGCGCGCCGCACCACCCCTTCCGCTACTTCGCGAACTGCCCCACCTGCGAGGCGCGCAACCAGCCGCAGGCGGCG
This sequence comes from Planctomycetota bacterium, assembly GCA_022841245.1. Taxonomy (GTDB): domain Bacteria; phylum Planctomycetota; class UBA11346; order UBA11346; family UBA11346; genus UBA11346. The sequence continues at coordinate 1,033 of JALHRW010000501.1, read as the reverse complement.
TGGGAACGCTCGCTGCTGAAAGCCCACCAGGCGGCCACCGGCCCGAAGACGGCCGAAGGCAAGGCGGCAACCACGGCTAACCTGGCCGGCCACCCTTCGCCCGACGAGGCGCTGCGCACCCGCTTCAACGCCATGAAGCACGGGCTGAACGCCCGCGTGGCCACGTACTTCCCGGCCAAGCCCGATGGATACAGCTTCTGCAAGCAGTGCGATGTCAGCCGCTACTGGTGCGCCGAGCAGCCGGCCTGCGTGAAGCAGACCGAGCTGTTCATGCTGACGCACGCCGCCTTCGAGCAGCGAGACCCGCGCGTGCTGGGCAAGGTGCACAGCGACCTGCACGCCGCCCTGGTGGCCAGCCTGCAGATGTGCCTGCAGGCGGTGCTGGGCGACGGCGTGGTGATCAAGACGCCCAAGGTGGTGGCATCGGACGGCATGGCCATCACGCTGACCTACCTGGACGAGAAGGGCGAGCGGCACACGGTGTACGAATACGCCGCGAACCCGGCCTTCAAGCCCATCGCCGACCTGGTGAGCCGCCTGGGCCTGAGCCTGACGGACCTGGGCATGACGGTGCAGGCCGCCGACGACGACCAGGCCGCGCTGCGTGGCCGGCTGCCGGCGCAGGCTGGCGGCGGTGGCGACACGCTGGAGCTGTTCGCCGAGCGCACGGCCAAGGCGCTGGAGAACCTGGGCCACGTGATCAGCACCGCCAAGGCCGAGAGCGCGAGAGACCCGGTGCTGCTGGAACACCAGCAGCAGACGGGCACGGGTGAGGGCGCATGAGGCTGAGCGCCGCCGACCGCGTGACGCACGCCAGCGTGGCCGAGCAGGAAATCATGCGCTTCGCCAAGGCCGACCCGCGCACCGGGCTGCGGCCGCACGCGCTGTGGGCCAAGCACGTGCACAACGTCGACCTGGACCCGGTGCAGGTGCTGAAGATGCTGGAGATGGACCGCCACCGCAACACGGTGGACTTCAGCTGCCGGCGCACGGGCAAGACGGCGGTGAAGGAGATGTACAACCTTGAGCGCCT
>JALHRW010000500.1 GCA_022841245.1 Planctomycetota bacterium | reverse complement strand
GCCAGCGCCCAGCGCCCAGCGCCCAGCGCCCAGCGCCCAGCGCCCAGCGCCCAGCGCCCAGCGCCACCCGCGACTGCGCCTTCCCCCTCCCACCACCGCTCCACCATACCGCCCGCCATGCAGAGCATCATCCTCATCCGCCACGGTTACCTGCAGAGCTGGGACGACCGGCCCAAGGGCCGCGGCACTCCGCCGCATCTGCGCATCGATCCGGCCCTCGCCGAGCTCGGTAAGCGGCAGGCTGCGCTCAGCGCCGCGCGCATCGCCACCGCCGACGCGGTGCTCTGCTCGCCCTTCCGCAGCTGCCTCGAAACCGCTGACGCCTTCGCCGCGACGACCAAGGCGACCGTCACCGCCGACTGGAAGCTGGGCGAAATCCTCATCTCCAGCGTGCTCGGCATCCCCTACAGCCCGACCATGGGCATGGACCCGGACTGGACCGAGCGGCGCGTCGGCGCAGGCAAGCCGTCGCACCCCGAGTCCGACCGCACCGTGCAGGAGCGCGTCGCCAAGACGGTCAACGAGCTGAAGGCGCGCAAACCGTTCGCCGGCCGCCTGGTCATCGTCTCGCACGACACCATCCTCAAGGCGCTGGTCGCGGCGATGACCGGCCGCACCGTGACCCTCGACTGGCACCCCTGCGGCCTCGCCACCCTGGTGCGCGCCAAACCGGTCGACCGGCAGTGGCGGGTGACCGGCCTGCTCGGCGATGTCAGCCACCTCGGGGCCGACGACCGCTGCGAGCCAGCGGAGGACATCGTGGTCAAATACCACCCAAACGACAGCCGCTCTTGAAGCCCTGGGAGCAGCTCGACAGCGCCGCCATCCCCGGCGGTGGAACGATGTTTCTCTATCGTCACGGCGACGACTTTTCGATCCGCGTCGGCCGCGATGAGCTGATGAACAGCCACGCGCACGGCTCGGAGGATGCGCTCGCCGCCCTGGCATCCGCGCGCCTTGGCGAACGACAGCGCCGCCACGTGCTGGTCGGCGGGCTGGGCATGGGCTTCACCGCCGCGGCCGCGCTGCGCGATCTCGGACCGGACGGCCGTCTGACCGTCGCCGAGCTGATGCCGGCAGTGGTGGAGTGGAACCGCGGCCCGCTCGCGGCGGTGGCAGGGAACGTCCTCGCCGATCCACGCGTCGGCGTGCACCTCGGCGATGTCGCCGGGTTGCTGCGCACGGCGGACAATGCCTTCGACCTCATCCTGCTCGATGTCGACAACGGCCCGCGCGGCCTGACCTGCGCCGCCAACGGCTGGCTCTACAGCGCCGCCGGCCTGCGCCGCACGCGCACCGCCCTGCGCCGCGGCGGCGTCCTCGGGGTGTGGT
>JALHRW010000499.1 GCA_022841245.1 Planctomycetota bacterium | reverse complement strand
CAGAACCGCCAGGGCCCCTCGCTCAGAGCCGCCCTGGGCGGGGCCGGCGGGATGCTGCCGCCCGCCGCGCTGGAGGCGATCGCGGTCGCCGAGAGCAGCGGCCGCCTGCCGCAGGAGCTGCTGCGCCTGGCCGAATCCGGCGAACGCGAGCTGGACCGCCGCCTGCGCGCCCTGGTCGCCCTCGCCGAACCCCTCCTGCTGCTGATCATGGCCGCCCTGGTCGGCACCATCGTGGTCGGCATGCTGCTGCCCATCTTCGACCTCTGGAGTGCGATCTCATGAAGAAGGACCTCACGATGCTCCCGCGCCATTCCTCCGCCTTCACCATCCTCGAACTGCTGCTGGTGCTCGCGATCCTCGCCGTGCTGGCGGGCATCGTCGCCTCGCGCTTCAGCGGCCAGAGCCAGGCGGCCAAGGTCAAGGCGGCGAAGACGCAGCTGACCAGCATCAACCTCTCGCTGAACCGCTTCGAGATCGACGTCGGCCGCTACCCGACCTCCAGCGAAGGGCTGCGCGTGCTGGTCGAGAAGCCCAGCGACGGCGCCAAGGCCTGGCAGGGCCCCTACCTCGACGGCAACGCCATCCCGCCCGACCAGTGGGGCAACGCCTGGAACTACCGCATGCCCGGCCAGCACCGCAGCGACGGCTTCGACCTGTGGTCGAACGGCCCCGATGGCCGCGAAGGCGGTGGCGACGACATCGCCAACTGGACCGAGTAGATCCCGTGAGCCGCCGCGCCTTCACCCTGCTCGAGCTGATCCTGGTCCTCGCGATCCTGGGCATCCTCGCGTCGGTGGTGGCGGCACGGCTGAACGGCCTGCGCGGCACGCAGGGCGTCGAGATCGCGGCGCGCCAGGTCGCCGAGCAGGCGCAGCGCTCCCGCCACCTCGCCATGCAGCTGGCCGAGCCGGTGCGCCTGCGCCTCGACCTCAGTGCGCCATCGGCCGAGGTGCGCGTCCTGCGCAGCGGCGGCACCGCAGAGCCTGGTGACGGCGGTAGGGCGCTGACCGCGCTGCGCAGCGGATCCGAGACCCTCGACGCCAGCTTCGCCCGCGATGACCGCGTCGCAGTCTCCAAGGCCATCGACATCCTGTTCTGGCCCGACGGTCGGGCGGATCCCGCCGGCACCTGGACCATCGCCACCGAGGGGCGCTCGGCCACGGTGCGCATCCCGGGCGGGCCGCAGCCGGTCGTGGTGGCCATCGACCACGAGGCGTCCCATGCGCCGTAAAGGCACGACGCTGATCGAGGCCCTGGTCGCCATCGGCTTGGTCGCCACCGTGCTGCCGGTCGCCCTGGCCGCGGTCAGCGGCGGCGCGCAGGCGATCGAGCGCGCCCGCCGCGCCGACCTCGCCGGCCGGG
>JALHRW010000498.1 GCA_022841245.1 Planctomycetota bacterium | reverse complement strand
CCGCCGAGGCTCCGTCGAGCACCGTCACCGCCAGGCGCGCTCCGGGCGGCAGGGTCAGGCGACGGTCAGGCGTGCCGACGATCAGGCCGCCAGCCCCGGCCACGGTCCAGGCGGTGCCGCCAACCAGCGACAGGCTGCCGCGCGAGACCACGGCGCTGGCTGGGCCGGCAATGACCGCGGTACTGCCGTCGAGCCAGGTGCAGGACAGCGCAGCGCCGGCCGGCAGGGCGATGGGCGAGGTATCGTCGAGCGGGCTGCCCGGTACCAGCGCGACGCCAGCGGCGAGCGGCACGCCGCTCGTCGCTCCAACCCGCGCCGCCGGCTGCGTCCGCAGCACCAGCAGCGTGACCAGCGCCATGACCAGCATCGGCACGCCGAACCACAGCAGGCGACGACGCCACGGCCGCGGCCGCAGCGGCGGCGCCTCGACCGGGTTGAGCGCCTTGCGGCCGCCGAGACGGCGCTGCACCGCGCGGGCGAAGGTGCCATCATCGGCCAGCTTCAGCTTGATCGCCTCGGCAAAGGCGGGGCCGCCGAGCTGGACGCGCAGGTCGACAGTGCCGTCGAGCTGCTCCCACGCCGCCTTGGCCATCTCGGCGCCGCGGTTGCCGGTCAGCAATCCGTGCAGCTCCATGCGACCGGCATCATCGATCTCGCCGAGGGCGAAGGCGACGGCCAGTTCCCGGACGCGGGCCAGCTCGCCGTCGCGGGTGAAGGCTTCGGTCATGCCGGGCCTCCCAGTCGGGCTTCGGCGCATTCGCGCAGCTTGCGCGTCAGCCGCGACAGGCGCTGGCGGCAGGCGTCGGCGCGGATGCCGAGACGGGCACCGGCGTCGTCGCTCGACAGCCCCTCGCCATGCACCAGGTCGAGCAGCTGGCGGTGGTCCTCGCCGATGTCCTCGAGGCACAGCTTGAGCGCCGCGAGCAGCTCGGCTCGGCGACCGCCCTCGTCCGGTGGGCGATGGCGCAGCAGTTCGGCACGAACCACCTCGTGGGCGTGGCGACGGTCGCGGTCGAGGCGACGGTGGTGCTCCATCAGCTGGCTGCGCGCAATGGTGATCAGCCAGGCGCGCGGGCTGGTCCCGGGCCGGTACTGCTCGCGCTTGGCCCAGGCGCGGGTGAAAGCCTCCTGCGCCAGCTCGTCGGCGAGGTCGGCGTCGGCAGTGTCGCGCAGCATGGTGGCACGGACGACGTGCTGGGTCAGCTCGATCAGCTGGGCGTAGGAATCGGCATCCCCGGCCTGGGCAGCGGTCATCAGGGCGTCGAGCTCGTCAGCGGGCACGGCAGGACGCTATGACTCGGCCGGCCAGCGGCCAGCGGCCAGCGGCCAGCGGCCAGCGGCCAGCGGCCAGCGGCCAGCGGCCA
>JALHRW010000497.1 GCA_022841245.1 Planctomycetota bacterium | reverse complement strand
GCGTTGAACCGCCTCGGCCGACCGACCATGCGCTTCCGCATGCTCGGCCTGTATGTGGCTGTTGACGACACCGCCAATCCGGTGCCCACGCTCACCGGCTTCCGGCAACCGCTGCCGGTGAACAACACCAACACCACGGCATTCAGCCTGCATGGCTATGCCTCCTGGGTGCTGGACAACCTGTCGATCGACCTGGCCAACCAGGTCACCTACCGCCATCTGGTCGGCTCCGAAACCATCCAGATCACCGACCGGCAGCCCGCCGGCAACGTGCTGGTGGAAGCGGTCACCGTCGCGGCCAAGGACATCTGGGCCGCGATCCGCAGCGTCACCCAGGACGAAATGACCATCAAGCACGGCACCGCCGCCGGCAACACCGTCTACCTCGACGCGCCCAGCGTGCAACTCGTCAACCCGCGCTACTCCCAGCAGGACGGCATCGAAATGCTGGGCATGGATGCGGTGCTGATCCCGTCCGCATCGGGCAACGACGAGTTCTACCTCACTGTCGCCTGACGTCACCCGACGCAGCGGCCAACCATCAGCGCGGCAGGGTGCACTCCACCCGCAAACCCGGAACCTGAGACCGGGCGCCGCGCTGTTCATCTTCTCTCAGGAATTTGCGCTCAGGAGCAAACAGCATGGATATCAGCAAGCGATTTGGCACCAGCAAGAAACTGGAATTTGACGGCGTGTGGCAGGAACTCGGCGACGGCGCGGCCATCCGCATTGCGCGCTGGAACAACCGCCGTTTTTCGGAACTCAAGCGCCAGCTCGAACGGAAATACCGCGCGCAGCAGAAGGACAACAAGCTCCCCGAAAAAATCGCGGAGCAGGTCATTGTCGAGACCATGGCGCACGCCATCCTGCTCGACTGGCGCGGCCTTGAACTGAACGGCCAGAAGCTGCCGGCCTACACGCCCGAGGAAGGCATCAAGGCGCTGTCCGACATCGGTGACACCGACAAGGAAGGCGTCAACATGGGCGAGTTCCGCGATTTTGTCGCCGGCCTTTCGATGGATGCGAACAATTTCCGCCTGGAACGTGAGGCCGAAGCGGCAAAAAACTTGCCGGCTTCCTCCGCTGGCGGCTGAACCTCAAGGGGGAAGCCGGCGCGGAGGAGGCCGAAGCGCCTGAACTGTGGTCGGAGAACTTCGATTACCTCATCGCGTTTGACGATCTCAGCGCGCAGTCGCGGCCGGTGGGCATGGGCATCGGGAGCATCCCGGTGTCGGAGATCCTGGCCTACGGCAAGGCCTTCGGCTTCGAAGACCTTGACGAACTACTCGCGCGGATTCGGGTAGCCGACCAGGTGTTCAGGGAATGGAACGCTGCGCGCCCGCCGGCTGCGGAGCAAGGCATCGAC
>JALHRW010000496.1 GCA_022841245.1 Planctomycetota bacterium | reverse complement strand
GACAAGTGGGTGTCGCTGCGGTCAAGAAATCGCGGCGGCCAGGACTACTTAACAGTCATTATGGCCACCGCCGCTCAGTTCTTGACGCTCCGCTTAGTCATAAGTGTTGCCACTGAAGATATTTGCGGTGATTCGGAAGGTCCGGGTCACGCACCCACACTACCTCTATGTTAGGCGCAATATCGTATGATGAAGTACCTATTGATTTCGATTGTCTTGCTTCTCGGAGTTTCATGCGCCTCAAGGAGTGGCGATTTAGTGGTTGTGGCTTCATACGGTAATCCTGCATTATTCCCTGAAAATGAAAAGCCTGTGAATCAGGTTTGGTGTCTATTAGTCAACAACAATATTCAGTGCTGTTCGATGGGGTCTATGGGAGAATCACTAAGTGTAAAGCGCAGTGATTATGAAAGGGCCAAGGCGATTATACTGAAATGCAAAGATGAATCGCCAGTTGAATACAGGGCGATTATACTCCATTCGTTAAATGATGTTGCGCCTAACTAGTCGTTGAAACCGAGCCCATTACGTGTGGTTTTCCATTCGCCCGGCTCCGGTCAAGAATTCGCGGACTGAAGTAGGTGGCGACCCTGATATCTCCCCCCGCTCAGTTCTTGACGCTCCGCCTCTGTTCTCGTTCCAGTTGCCCTCCACCCCGTCCGTTCCATTGTGCCCACCCGTCGGCAAATGGGCCGGTTTAACTCGATGTTAGGCACTAAACAGGTAAATGCATTATGGCAAATAGTTTAAATGGCCGTTTGTCATATACTGGACTGAGAGCCAGTGTGAGGGAAGGTGTGATGATATTGGGTTTTGGCACAGATGAGATCGTACGGCTATGGCATGATGCTAATGGATTCTATGTTGTTAGCCGTGAATTAGGGAGCCTTGGAGATTCACAGATTACAAAAATACAGGTTATGTTCACCATCAATACGCTGGTGATTGACTTTATAGAAGGGGTGGCATTTAACAGATTATGGTGCGATACGATTGATGGCTTTGAATTGGTCATGAAGTATGCAGAAGGATTTAGTGGTGCCCATGCGATTAGCGGGGCTAATAAAATTCGCATTATTCCTTAGGGCGTGCCTAACGAATCGTTGAAACCGAGCCCATTACGTGTGGTTTTCCATTCGCCCGGCTCCGGTCAAGAATTCGCGGACAGAAGTTGCTGGCGACCTTGATGTCTTCCCCCGCTCAGTTCTTGACACTCCGCCTCTGTTCTCGTTCCAATTGCCCTCCACCCTGTCCGTTCCATCTTGCCCACCCGTCGGCAAATGGGCCGGTTTAACTCTGTGTTAGCCGCTTTACTATGAAAATAACTACACTAAACGCGAAAGATAATGAAGTCTGTGAAGTAGTG
>JALHRW010000495.1 GCA_022841245.1 Planctomycetota bacterium | reverse complement strand
CGCCTCGCCGTGCCGGCCGACGCGATGATCGTCGGGCCGCACGGCGACGAGGGACATGCCGCGCCCGGCGAGCTGCTCGCCGGAGGCCCGCCGCCGCCCTGGCTGAGCCCCGCCACGCCGGTGCGCTACCTGCGCATCGAAGGCACCGAGGCGGTGCGGCGGCTACGCGTCGAGCAGGATGGCGCCAACCGCATCACCGCCATCTTCCGCGACGAGACGCCGATCGTCGGCGAGCTGGAGATCCGCGGCGAACGCGTGCTGGCGGTACGCGCCGACGGCCGCGCGCTGAACGCCTTCCACCTGCTCGGCACCGACCAGCAGGGCCGCGATCTGTGGTCGCGCACCCTGCACGGCGGCCGCCTGTCGCTGATGGTCGGACTGGTCGCCACCCTGGTCTCGCTGATCATCGGTACGCTGTACGGCGCCATCGCCGGCTTCCGCGGCGGACGCACCGACGCCGCCATGGTCGCCGGCATCAACGTGCTCGATGCGGTGCCCTTCCTCTTCCTCGTCATCCTGCTGATGACCTTGGCCGACCGCAGCCTGATCGTGTTCTTCGCCGCCCTGGGCTGCGTGCAGTGGCTGACCACGGCGCGCATCGTCCGCGCCCAGGTGCTGACGCTCGCCGCGAGCGAGTTCGTGCTGGCGGCGCGCTCGGCCGGCCTGCCGTCGTCGCGCATCGTCCTGCACCACCTGCTGCCCAACTGCCTCGGCCCGGTCATCGTCTTCGCCGCCCTGACAGTGCCGGCGGTGATCCTGGAGGAGAGCTTCCTCTCCTTCATCGGCCTGGGCGTGCAGCAGGACGGACGGCCGCTCGACTCGTGGGGCGCGCTGGTCCACCAGGGCATGCAGGCGCTGGGCAGCGGTGGCGAACGCGGCTGGCTGCTGCTGGTTCCCGCGCTGGCGATGACCGGCACACTGCTGGCGCTCAACCTGGTCGGCGACGGATTGCGTGCCACGTTGGATCCCCGGTTGGCGAGGATGGCGAAATGAGAACCTCCCTGCTGCTCCTGCTGGCCTGCCTGGCTTTCACCGGCGAGGCGACGCGCGCCGAGCAGGAGGCGCGGGCGCTCGCCGCGGTCAACGCCCTGCCCGACGGGGCCAAGCGCGAGGCCGGGCTGAAGATCGTGCGCGGGGCCTGGCAGCGTTTCCGCGACGACAGCAAGGCGGCCGAGCAGCCCGCCGCCGAGGGCGAGGCGCCGCGGCTGGCCGAACTGCGGCAACGCAACAGCAGCCTCGCCGCCCTGCGCAAGCTGGCCGACGAGCAGGGCCCAGCGGCGATGCTCGCCCTGGTCGAGGCGCACGTGGCGCGCTGGCCGCTCGACGACGAGGCCCGCGCCCTGCTCGGCCTCGGCCGGCTCGCCGCA
>JALHRW010000494.1 GCA_022841245.1 Planctomycetota bacterium | reverse complement strand
GTTAGAATATTTTCATATTTGCGCTAACATAGAGTTAAACCGGCCCATTTGCCGACGGGTGGGCAAGATGGAACGGAACGGGTGGAGGGCAATTGGAACGAGAACAGAGGCGGAGCGTCAAGAACTGAGCGGGGGAAGACATCAGGGTCGCCAGCAACTTCAGTCCGCGAATTCTTGACCGGAGCCGGGCGACTGGAAAACCACACGTAATGGGCTCGGTTTCAACGATTCGTTAGGCGCATCCCCTATCCCCGATTTCGTTCCCATTCTGAGCGAAGCGGATTCTGTCCTCTCCACTCATAGCCACACCACATGCATTGCTCAGCAATTGGCGTGGCGACAATTTTATTGCACGAAGGGCACCTTTGTATGCTAATTTTATCCTTGTGATCTGATTCAATTTTATCTGCCATCATAGCAGTGAAATCATTGAGAGTTGGCTTTCCATACTTCGCTACCAATTCAGCAAGGTGCCGCTGAAGCGCAATCGTCACTGGCGCATCATCACTTTTCGTTACCAAGTATTTACTATACATGACATATTTATGGTCCAACAGCCTATAGTAATTATCCCACAAATACCTATGCTTCTCTTGTAATTCTATATATTCACGCATTTTGCGCCTAACACAGAGTTAAACCGGCCCATTTACCGACGGGTGGGCACGATGGAACGGACAGGGTGGAGGGCAATTGGAACGAGAACAGAGGCGGAGTGTCAAGAACTGAGCGGGGGAAGATATCTGGGTCGCCAGCCACCTTGGCCCGCGAATTCTTGACCGGAGCCGGGCGACTGGAAAACCACACGAAATGGGCTCGGTTTCAACGATTGGTTAGGCCGATTCTCAGTCATACTGACGGCCCCTTGTATGCACCCAATCACCATCTCGGAGTACACTTAAGGAAGCAGAACCAATTCTCCCTTTTGTCATATCACCATTGGCCATCATGACATCTGCAAACTTATATTGATCCAAACATAAGTATCTCATACGGCCACTTCTGACTACAGAATATTCAATATATTCGTAAACCTGAGTATTAGCACGGTCTATAATATACCGTCTGTCGACATTGGACAGTTCCGTATCGCTATTTACAATTTCGCTAATATGATTGATCGGGACTGATAATTTCGATGAGATAATGCTACCAGAAATGTCTGGCCATGTTTCACTTCTATAATCCGTACACCCGATAAATATAGTCGCCAGCAAAACAATAAGTAATCGCGGTGCTATCATTTTCGGCCTAACATAGAGGTAGTGTGGGTGCGTGATCCGGACCTTCCCAATCACCGCAAATAGTTTTAGTGGCAACACTTACGACTAAGCGGAGCGTCAAGAACTGAGCGGCGGTGGCGACCTT
>JALHRW010000493.1 GCA_022841245.1 Planctomycetota bacterium | reverse complement strand
CGGCCCGCGGTCGGCTCTGGAAGGCGCTGCAGGTCGCGGACCCTGGAGCCCTCAATCACGGGCTGCTCGCCGCCGTGGGCCTGACGCCCGAGGACTGCCGGCAGGCCGCGACGCTCGAACGGCGCCGGTTGCGCGATGCGGGGCTTCTGCCCGGCATGTCGCCCGCCCTTCGGCGGAAGCGCGTCGAAGCCGTTCTGCCACCCGCAGGCGAACCGTGGGCGCCGCCGGGTCGTTGCGCCACGCTCTGGCTGATTCTGGCCGAGGCGTTGGAGACCGGCCACGATGCCGCAGGAGCCGATCTCGTCAACGAGCACACCGAGAACGGATCCGTCCGTGCGCTGAAGCTTCGGTGGCGCAGCAAGATGCGCGCCGGCTGGGCGGCCGAGACGCCGATCCTCCATCTCGACGCCACACTGCGCCCCGAGCTGGTGCAGACGTATCTGCCGCTCATCGATATCGGCGCGCCCGTCGCCGCGCGCCAGCCTCATGTTCGGATTCGCCAGGTCACCGGCAGCCCGACCTCGGCCCGTGCGCTGACCCCCGGACCCGACGCACCTGAACGCGATCGCAAGGCGGCGACGAGCCGCCGCCGCAGTGCCCGGGCCGATCTCCTTGTCGTTGGCCAGAAGGTTGCGATCGACGCATTGCGCGCCGTTGGTCTCCCGCCGCGGGTGGACGCCGTGCATTTCAACGCGCTGAGCGGGCTCGACCGCTGGGGTGACATTGGCGGCATGATCGTTCTGGGGCGCACGCTGCCCGCCCCACGTGCGGTCGAGCTCCTTGCCATGGCGCTGAGTGGCCGTGTGCCCGCGCCGAACCCGGAGGACGCAGGCTGGTGGTATCCCACGGTTGAGCGCCGCCTCCGCCTCGCGGACGACCGGACCGTGCCCCTCGCCATGGAGGTCCACGCCGATCTGATCGCCGAGGCCGTCCGCTGGAGCATCTGCGAGGGCGAGCTGATCCAGGCCATTGGCCGCGGCCGGGGCGTCAACCGCAGCGCCGACAGCCTGCTCGAGATCGACCTCCTGACCGACGTCGTCCTGCCGGTGACCGTGGATACGCTCGTGCCCTGGTCCGACCTCAAGCCGACCCGGCGCGACATGATGGCGCTCTCGGGCATCGTCCTCGAGAACGCCGCCGACATGGCGACCTGCTTCCCGGAACTCTGGCCGTCGGCCGAAGCGGCCCGTCAGGATCGAACGAGGAGTGTGACAAATTGCTATTATAGAGATCTCTATAATAGCCAAATGTCACACTCCTCCGCGGAGGTGACATACCGTCCGACCGGCCCCGGCCATCGCGCCCGCATTGCCCAGGTCGATCTGATCCGTATCCCCGATCCGGAAGCCTGGCTGACCAATCGCCTCGGCACGCTGGCTC
>JALHRW010000492.1 GCA_022841245.1 Planctomycetota bacterium | reverse complement strand
CTAGTCCCGTTAGGTGTCATGCAAAAAATCGGGGTCTACATCAATAACGGGGGCAGTCAGGACTTTTGTTATACTTGGTTAACTACAACTAAGATAACGAAAGGAACCCCCAAATGCCCCCAACAATCCATGAACCTATCATTGGTTTACCGGACTTCAAAATCATTTCATATAGCGGTACAAAGACTGTAGAAATCGAAGCCGAATACCACGGTTTAAGAGCGTGCCCTCACTGCAATTCGCAGCATTTACGTAAAAAAGATAGGTTCTTTCGAGCCTTCAAACATCACAGTATTGGGATCAACAAATCGGTGTTAATTTTAAAAACTTTTAAATTCCAATGTTACGATTGCAAACGGTATTTTAATCAGAAATTTCAAGGAATAAATCCTTATCAACGTGTCACCGAGGCGTTCAAAGAACAGGTAGGTCTTCGTCACCATCATGGTACAAGTAAGCGTGTCACAGCGGTCGATTTAGGCGTTGGCGAAGCCACTGTTGAGCGCTATTACCATCGGTATTTAACGCTACAGTCCAATCAAACTAAAAACGCGTCGTGTCCGAAGATCTTAGGAATCGATGAAAAACATTTTACAAAAAAGAAAGGCTACATGACAACGCTAGCAAACCTAAAAACCCACAAAGTTTTTGATGTAACACTTGGCCGCTCAGAGGCTAGCCTAAAGGATTACGTGTTAAAGATACCGGATCGAAGCAATTGCCGTGTGATGGTTATGGATTTATGTGAAACGTACAGAAATATCGGAACAAAGTATTTTAAAAACGCATTGATTGTTGCGGACAGGTTCCATGTTGTAAAATTAATTAACAAACATTTTTTAAAAACATGGTCGATGTTAGATGAAGTTGGACGAAAAAGTATGGGATTAATTTCAATGATGAGACGTCATGAATGGAGTGCGTTTAATCCGAAATCAAAAGAACGATTGATTGCATACTTAAATGCAAATCCAGCGTTGAAAGTGATTTATGAATTTAAGCAGGAGTTGATGAAATTAATCTTATCACGAGTCAGTAATCGAAAACAGGCAGAGCCGTTAGTTGCTGGTTATTTACAAAAAATAAAACAGCTGCAGGAATCAAATTTAGCGCCGCTGGTAACGCTTGGAAACACGTTAGAGAGTTGGCAAAAAGAGATCGTTAGAATGTGGCGGTTTAGTAAAACAAATTCGATTACAGAGGGTTTACATCGACGAATGGATGAGGTATTAAACCGAGCTTACGGAATGAGAAATTTTAATAATTTTAGAATCCGAGTAAAGGCCTACGCAGGCTAACAAAAGTTCGACTGCCCCAGTCTTTGGCGTACACCCGATACGTCATCCTGGTCATCTTTACTGGGGAGACAAGCTCATTTCCATTTTCAAATTCAAT
>JALHRW010000491.1 GCA_022841245.1 Planctomycetota bacterium | reverse complement strand
ACCGGTCGCCGCCGTGAGTTGATCGAGCAACTCCGGCATGAGCGTCGTCATCGCGGTACCGGTGACGATGCCGATCTTCTTGCCGTCGAGCCGCGGCAGACGCGCCACGCCGTTGCGGACCCGGTCGCGCAGCGAGGTCACGGCACCCACGCCGTTCTCGATCTGCGCGAAATCGCGATAGTGCTCGGCCTTGGGCAGCTCACGCTGCGCCAAGAGGTACAACTCGTCTGAGCCGTACACCCACGGCTCTCCACGCTCCGCCTCGGCGCGCTTCGCCCAGCGCTCGGCTGTCTCGAGGATGCGCGCGGCGTTGGCCTGGTCCATCGACTCGCCGGTGTAGATATGCGAGAACTGGGTCAGCCCCACGGGCACGAGCGCCACCGAGAGACAGGCGTCGCCGAAGCTGTAAAGATCGGCAAGCGATTGCTCGAGGACGTCCCCGTCGTTCAGGCCCGGCACCACGACCATCTGACCGTGGAACTGGATGCCACCCGCCGTTAGCCGCGTGAGCTGCTCGACGATGTTGGGGACCTTCGGGTTATTGAGCAGCTTCTTGCGGGCTTCCCACGGCGTCGCGTGCACCGACACGTAGAGCGGCGAGAGGCGATACTCGAGGATTCGCTCGAAGTCCTTCTCCTTGAGATTGGAGAGGGTCGCGAAGTTGCCGTAGGCGAACGACAGACGATAGTCGTCGTCACGGATGTAGAGCGGCTTGCGCAGGCCCTTGGGCAGGCCCTCGATGAAGCAGAACTCGCAGCGGTTGGCACAGCGCCGGACGTTGGGCGGCTCGAGCTCGATGCCCATGGGATCGGAGCTCTCTCGCTCGATCTCGAAGACGACATGCTCACCGTCGGCGAGTTTGGCTTCGAGCTCGAAGCTGTCGTCCGCGGTCAGGAACTCCCAGTCGAGGAAGTCTTCGAGCGGGCGACCATTCACAGCCAACAACTCCGCACCCGGTGTGATCCCGAGTTCGGCGGCGATGCTGTCTGGCTGAACGCGGAGGACGCGGACCATCGGCGGCTATGGCAGAGGCGACAAAAAAAGCCGCGGAACGCGGCTCACTCAATGTATCAGGCGAGCGAGCCGAACGCAATGAAACACTTGGACTTCCGCTAGTTCATACCGAGCAAGGAAACGGCCTCCGCGGCCACCTCGGCGACCGACCGGCCCTGGGTCTTGGCCACCCGCTGCACATCCTCGAACTCCGGCTTGGCGCGCCGCCGGCCGTCGGGCAACGTGACCACCTTCATGCGCACCGTTTCGCCCCGTACGTGCACCTCGTGCTGCTCGCGCGGCAGGGCGCGGCGGGAGACGACGCTTCGCCGCACACCGATCGTGGTGCTCTCGGTCAGGAGCAAGCGCTCCAGGCGGTCGGCCTCGGGTACTCCGCACAGCACTTC
>JALHRW010000490.1 GCA_022841245.1 Planctomycetota bacterium | reverse complement strand
GCCTAACATAGAGGTAGTGTGGGTGCGTGATCCGGACCTTCCCAATCACCGCAAATAGTTTTAGTGGCAACACTTACGACTAAGCGGAGCGTCAAGAACTGAGCGGCGGTGGCGACCTTATCTGTTAAGTAATCCTGTCCGCCGCGAATTCTTGACCGCAGCGACACCAACTTGCCCGGAACGTGGCGGCGACCCATTTGGAGAACTAGAGCGGCCTGAACCATAACCACAAGTCACGCGCTCCCACTACCGACTAGTTAGATTGATTTCTCGTACTGTTAAATAGTTCTAATACTTTATTACATAGATCCATAGACTTAATAGGTTTGCATAGACTAACTTCGGCATACTTATTAGATCCAAGGATTGATCTCGTGTCAATCATCCCAGAAAGAATAATGCGCCTTATATGCGGATGATTCTTCCTAACGATCTCAAGAATTTCAATGCCGGAAATATATGGCATTCCAATATCACAAATGACGACATCAATGATATCAGCATTATCCCGAATATAATCTAGTCCCTTAACCTCGTTGTTAAAACAAATTATCTTCCAATTAGAAAAGTTTTCTTCAACAAAGTCATTCAATAGACTCGCTAGCATCGTTTCATCGTCAATAAATACCAGTGTGATATCTTTGCTATTCATAGGGATCAATCTAACACAGAGTTAAACCGGCCCATTTGCCGACGGGTGGGCAAGATGGAACGGACGGGGTGGAAGGCAATTGGAACGAGAACAGAGGCGGAGCGTCAAGAACTGAGCGGGGGAAAACATCAGGGTCGCCAGCAACTTCAGTCCGCGAATTCTTGACCGAAGACGGGCGAATGGAAAACCACACGTAATGGGCTCGGTTTCAACGACTAGTTAGGTCCGACCCCAATTCCTAAAGAACCACCAATCCAAATATCCACAATCTTTATCTGATATCCTTTGCCGTCCGGCAGCAAATACTGTATGTTTGTGGTGATTTCCATTATGTTTTTGGTCGCTGCTTTGGCCATCTTATAAACGCGACATTTGTCAGCTTTTATCTTTTCCTTTAGTCTTGTGTCGCTGCCAAATATCCAAATTTCATTAATATCAATTCCAACAATCACCAACGGAGTAATAGCAACTACCTGACTTGCGATTTGTCCTTCTATCCCCCTTCCCTTAAGCCGATCTATCATCCCATCTTTTGTAAAGTATACTTCCGGTGATTGTTGATATGTACACAAATCATCAATGAAATACTTTATTCCATCCGCAATTATTTTCACATCATTAGACTTTTCCCAGAACATGGTTTAGGACCTAACATCGAGGTACCGGGGCGCGTGACCCGGACCATCCGAATCATCGCGGCCCATATGAGTGGAACCGATTGGGATTCAGCGGAGCGTCAAGAACTGAGCGGCGGTGGCGACCCTATT
>JALHRW010000489.1 GCA_022841245.1 Planctomycetota bacterium | reverse complement strand
CGATGCATTCGGGGTCGATCAGCCCGGTCGGGCGGATCAGCTGTTCGGTGAAGACGCCGCCGGTGCGCTCCATCTCCCACGGGCCGGGCGTGGCCGAGACGAAGAAGCTGGCCGGCCGCATCGCGTCCCATTCCTCGAACTTGAGCGGCCGGTTGTCGATGCACGACGGCAGGCGGAAGCCGAAATCGGCCAGCGTCTTCTTGCGCGCGAAGTCGCCGCGATACATGCCGCCGATCTGCGGCACGGTGACGTGGCTCTCGTCGACGATCAGCAGCGCGTTGTCGGGGATATATTCGAACAGCGTCGGCGGCGGCGAGCCGGGCGGCCGGCCGGTGAGATAGCGCGAATAGTTCTCGATGCCGGCGCAATGCCCGGTGGTCTCCAGCATCTCCAGGTCGAAGGTGGTGCGCTCCTCCAGCCGCTGCGCCTCCAGCAGCTTGCCGGCCTCGCGCAGCTCGGGCAGGCGCCGCTTCAGCTCTTCCTTGATGCCCTTGATCGCCTGCTGCAGCGTCGGGCGCGGCGTGACGTAGTGGCTGTTGGGATAGACGACGATCTCGTCGAGCGAGGCGCTCTTTTCGCCGGTCAGCGGGTCGAACTCGACGATGCTCTCGATCTCGTCGCCGAACAGGCCGATGCGCCAGGCCTGGTCCTCGTAGTGCGCCGGGAACAGCTCGATCGAATCGCCGCGCACGCGGAAGTCGCCGCGCGCGAAGGCCACGTCGTTGCGGCGGTACTGCAGCTCGACGAAGCGGCGCAGCAGGTCGCTGCGGTCGATGGAATCGCCCACCTTCAACGGCACGGTCATGGCCGAATAGGTCTCGACCGAGCCGATGCCGTAGATGCACGACACCGAGGCGACGATGATGACGTCGTCGCGCTCGAGCAGGGCGCGCGTCGCCGAGTGGCGCATGCGGTCGATCTCCTCGTTGATCGACGCGTCCTTCTCGATATAGGTGTCGGTGCGCGGGACGTAGGCCTCGGGCTGGTAATAGTCGTAGTACGAGACGAAATATTCCACCGCGTTGTCGGGGAAGAACGACTTCATCTCGGAATAGAGCTGGGCGGCGAGCGTCTTGTTGGGCGCCAGCACCACGGCCGGCCGCTGCAGCGACTGGATGACATGGGCCATGGTGAAGGTCTTGCCCGAGCCGGTGACGCCGAGCAGCACCTGGTCGCGTTCGCCCTTGCGGATGCCGGCGACCAGTTCCGCGATCGCCTGCGGCTGGTCGCCCGACGGCGTGAAGTCGGATGCGATCTTGAACGGCGCGCCCTTCTTCTTGGCGGTCGGCTTGGTCGGCTGGGGGATCGTCAGGGGACCGGTCGGTGTCTGGGCCATGGCCCATCCTAGATAGGCGCTCGCCGCCCGGAACGCCAGGGGGCGGGGCGGCGGCGCGCCGCGATGAACCACCCTCTCCCCTTG
>JALHRW010000488.1 GCA_022841245.1 Planctomycetota bacterium | reverse complement strand
CGCATTTAGTTGACTGTTGGCTGTTTCGTGGACATGGAAAAATGGATGAATCAGAATTGGTCCGACAACCAAATTGGCATAACTAGAAATGATTCTAGAATTATGGGATCAGGCTAACCAGTCGGTAGTGGGAGCGCGTGACATGCGGTTATGGTTCAGGTTGTCCTAGTTTTCCAAACAGGGTCGCCACCACGCTCCAGACAAGTGGGTGTCGCTGCGGTCAAGAATTCGCGGCGGCCAGAATTACTTAACAGATAAGGTCGCCACCGCCGCTCAGTTCTTGACGCTCCGCTTAGCTATAAGTGTTGCCACTGAAGCAATTTGCGGTGATTCGGAAGGTCCGGGTCACGCACCCACACTACCTCGATGTTAGATCGCCGAATATGGATGACGCTAAACCAATGCATATATTGTTTATAGATGATGATCAGGAGTTATTGGATGGAATACGAAGACGACTAAAACAAATACGACCATCGTGGATAACACATTATGAGTATTTACCCAGAATCGGTCTTGAGACTTATGCCAAATGCGCCACTGATCTGGATGTGGTTGTGTGCGACTTAAATATGGCAATGATATCCGGTGTTCAAATCATGGAAGCCATCAGCAAGAGATCGCCTCATATTGGTATCATTGCCCTTTCCGGTCAGCTGGATACGAGATCCCTATTGGGTTGCGATAGGTACTCAGACATGCATCTCTGTAAGCCAATTGACCTAGAGATTCTCTGTCGGAAGATCGAGATGGTTGTTCAGGCTAAGAGGAAGACGTGGGGGCGATCTAACTAATCGGTACGGGGAGCGCGTGACTTGTGGTCATGGCTCAGATAGGTCTTGGTCGCCACATAGAAGTTGGTTCGCGTTCCTGGCAAGTGGGCGTCGCTGCGGTCAAGAATTCGCGGCGGCCAGGACTACATAACAGATAGGGTCGCGACCGCCGCTCAGTTCTTGACGCTTCGCTTAATCCCAATCGGTTCCACTCATATGGGCTGTTATGACTCGGATGGTCCGGGTCACGCGCCCCGGTACCTCTGTGTTAGCAGCAACTTTGCATACTATGAAGTATATGATGGCGATTATCTTGATGCTTGTTGCCTATATCAGTGGATACTATTGCTATTCCATAAGAACACCGATTTTTATTCCGAGTTCGCCTCACCGAAATAATTATGCGATAAGAGTAGGTAACCAGGTGCTCTACTGGATATTTTACCCCGTTGGAACTATTGAGTCAATGATTAGAGAGGGCGGTGATGAAAAATGGTCTTTTCGACATGGTTAAGTGAAGTGCTAGAAATGCTGCTAACCAGTCGGTACGGGGAGCGCGTGACTTGTGGTCATGGCTAAGATAAATCTTGGTCGCCACATAGAATTCACCTCGCGTTCCAGGCAAGTGGGCGTTGCTGCGGTCAAGAATTCGCG
>JALHRW010000487.1 GCA_022841245.1 Planctomycetota bacterium | reverse complement strand
AGCCGGTGGCGCCGACCAGCGCCACCTGCTCGCCGGGGGCGATGGCGAAGGAGACGCCGGCCAGCGCCCAGGGCGCGTCGTTGGCGTAGCGGAACCAGACATCGCGGAAGGCGACGCCGCCGAGGCCTGCCGGAGCAGCGCCAACCGCATCCTCCTCGGCGCGGTCGAGGACCTGGAAGAGCCGCTCGCCGGCAGCCACTGCCGCCTGGGTGAGGTTGTGCTTCTCGGCCAGCTCGCGGATCGGACCGAAGGCCAGCTCGATGTAGCCGAGGAAGGCGACCAGTCCGCCGACGGTCAGCCAGCCGCTGAGCACGCCATGTCCGCCGATCCACAGGGTCAGGGCGGCGGCGGCCGCGCCGACGAAGCCGAGCAGCGGCAGGAACCAGCCCATCAGCACGATCATGCGCAGACCGACCGCGAATTCGCCGCGGTTGAGCTCCTGGAAGCGCTCATGCATGCGCTCTTCCTGGGCGCAGGCCTGCACCGTGCGCCAGCCGGCGAGACCCTCGGCGAGGAAGGCGTTGAGCCGGGCCAGGGCGACGCGCGCATCGCGGTAGAGGTCGCGTGCGCGCTTGCGGAACGTCCAGGCGATCAGCAGCACCAGCGGGGTGCAGGCCACCACCACCAGGGCGAGGCGCCATTGCAGGGCGAAGAGCAGGGCGAGGCCGCCGACGATCAGCAGCACGTCGCGCACCACCGTCACCAGCACGCCGGTGAAGAGATCGTTGACCGCGGCCACGTCGTTGGTGGCGCGGGTCACCAGCCGGCCGACCGGTTCGCGGTCGTAGGCGCTGGCGGGCAGGCGCAGCAGTCGCGCCACCACCGCCTGGCGCAGGTCGGTGACGATGCGCTGTCCGGTCGATTGCAGCAGCCAGGACAGCCAGGTGCTGACCGCGAAGCGCAGCAGCAGCGCCGCCGCCATGCCGCTGGCGAGTTGCACCAGCAGCCGGCGGTCGGCGCCGGCGATGGCGTTGTCGATGGCCAGCTTGGTCAGCCAGGGCAGGGCCAGCTCGGCACCGGTGGCGGCGAGGGCGAGCACGAGGCAGAGGGCGAAGGCGGCGCGGTGCGGCCGCGCCAGGGCGAGCAGCCGCCAGAGGTCGCGGCGGTCGATGCGCTCCGGCAGCGGTTCCTCGTCGTGCTGGCTCATCCCCGCTCCTGCACGATGCGCTCTGCTTCCTGCAGGGCGTGCAGCCGGGCGTAGATGCCGCCGGCGGAGACCAGCTGCGCGTGCGTGCCGCGTTCGGCCACCCGGCCCTCGGCCAGCACCAGGATCTCCCCGGCGTCGGCGACGGTGCGCAGGCGATGGCTGATCACCACGGTGGTGGCGCCGGCGCGGCGCCGGCGCAGGGCGGCGAGCACCCGTGCCTCGGTGGCCGCGTCGAGGGCCGACAGGCAGTCGTCGAGCACCAGCACCGCCGGCCGCGCGAGCAG
>JALHRW010000486.1 GCA_022841245.1 Planctomycetota bacterium | reverse complement strand
CGCTGGTCGCTGGTCGCTGGTCGCTGGTCGCTGGTCACCTCGGCGCGGGCTGAAGCCCGCGGTCCTGCTCTCCGATTCAAAGTGCATTGTTGAGTGCACGCAGTCCCATCTCCCCGGTCCATCCTCCCACCCATAACCCCGACCAACCCACCCACGACCCGGACCCTGCCATGAGCCCCACGCCCGCTACCGCCGCTGCCCTCGCCACCGCTGCCCCCGCCACCCCGAAGAAGGACGCCCCTGTGACCGCCGCCGTCCCGCCCAAGAAGACCGAAGCCCCCGTTTCGGCCGAGATCGTCGCCAAGCGCAAGGCGGTCGATGCCGCCCTCGACCAGATCGACAAGCAGTTCGGCAAGGGCACGATCATGCGCCTCGGCCAGGTCGACAAGGTCGACGTCGGCGCCATCCCCACCGGCTCGATCTCGCTCGACCTCGCCATCGGCGTCGGCGGCGTACCGCGTGGCCGTATCGTCGAGATCTTCGGACCGGAAAGCTCGGGCAAGACTACCCTCGCCCTGTCGATCGCCGCCCGCGCCCAAGCTGAAGGCGGCGTGGTCGCCTTCATCGACGCCGAGCACGCCCTCGATCCCTCGTGGGCCGAGAAGATCGGAGTGAAGCTGGACGACCTGCTGGTCTCGCAGCCGAGCTATGGCGAACAGGCCCTCGACATCTGCGACCTGCTGGTGCGCAGCAACGGCATCGATGTGGTGGTGGTCGACTCGGTCGCCGCCCTCACCCCCAAGGCCGAGCTCGACGGCGACATGGACGACAGCTCGGTCGGCGTGCAGGCGCGCATGATGAGCAAGGCCATGCGCAAGCTGGTCGGCGCGGTCAGCCAGAGCAAGACCACGGTGATCTTCATCAACCAGATCCGCGAGAAGATCGGCGTCATCTACGGCAGCCCCGAGACCCAGCCCGGCGGCCGCGCGCTGAAGTTCGCCGCTTCGCTGCGCCTCGACATCCGCCGCGTGACCTCGATCACCGACGGCGACCGCTCGGTCGGCAATCGCGTGCGCGTGAAAGTGGTCAAGAACAAGGTCGCGGCACCGTTCACCAAGGCCGAGTTCGACATCATGTTCAACGAAGGCATCAGCTACACCGGCGACGTCATCGACCTCGGCGTCATGGCCAAGGCGGTGAACAAGAGCGGCGCCTGGTACACCATGGGCGACCTCAAGCTCGGCCAGGGCCGCGAGAACGCCAAGCAGTACCTCAAGGACAACCCCAAGGTCTGCGCTGACATCGCCGCCAAGATCCGCGCGGCGCCGATCAACCTGCTCGACGCCCCGACGGAGTAGGCTAGGGACTGCGCGCCGTGGGTGCGCAGTCGGCAAGATCAGTGCCTCTGGCGCGCGAGTTCCAGGGGCATTTTTGAGGTGGCTGGTGTCGCTGGCTGCTGGTCGCTGGTCGCTAGTCGCGCTGGCCTCTGGCCGCTGGCCGCT
>JALHRW010000485.1 GCA_022841245.1 Planctomycetota bacterium | reverse complement strand
ACTGGTCCCCGACCACGCCGCCCTGGCCCGCGCCGCCGAGGCCTGCGGCGGCACCTACGCCACCGAGGACGAAGCCGACGCGCTGATCGGCACCATCACCGCCCGACTCACCGGCGCGCCGGTGGCGATCGAACGTGCCCCGCTGCAGTCGCCGTGGTTGCTCGTGCTGGCGCTGGCCCTGCTGCTCGCCGAGTGGAGCATGCGGCGGAAGGCGGGGATCGTATGAGACCTCCTGGGAGCGCCGCACTCCTGTGCGGCCGGGGCAATGGGGGCGTTGGAGGCATGGCCACCAAGGCAGCCGCACGGGAGTGCGGCGCTCCCGGGCTCCTGCTCCTGATGCTGTGCGCGGTGCTCGACGCCGCCGACGGCACCGTGACCTTCTCCGACGGCACAGCATGGACCGGGACCATCGCCCTCGCCTCGGGTGCGAAGCTCACGCTGCACGATGGCAAGGCCGTGCGCACCCTCGACCCGGCCCAGGTCGCCGAGCTGGTCTTCGCCCCGCGCGCCGAATCGATGGAACGCGCCTTCAGCATGCCCGAGCCGGGCAAGCCGATCCGGGTCGAGACCGGCGAGCCCTATCCGCTGCGCCAGCTGGCGGTGCGCGTGCGCCTGGGCGACGGCACCAGCCTCGCCGGAAACCTCTACGCCACTGCCCTGACCGTGCTGGTCGGCGAGGAGAAGCGCAAGCTGCCGCTGCCGAGCAAGCAGCGCGGCAAACCCGGACAGCGTCTCGACCAGCTGGTCTATGTGCAGCAGGTGCGCTTCGGCGACGTCGCCGAAGCCGGGGCGAAGCGTCTGCGCGTGCACGCGGCGGCGAACGACGAGCTCGGCGCCGCCGCCCTCGATGGCTTGGTGCCGCTACGCATCGCTGACGGCACGGTCGACGATCCGCTCGCCTCGCCGGTGGTGTGGGCGATGCGCGTCGGCGCGCAGGCCGCGGTCGGCTGGGGCGGCGACGACGTGGCCTTGCGTCCGCGCATCCAAGCGGCGGCCGACCAGCTCGACGACTTCTTCGACCGCAAGGAGGTGGTGGCGGCGCGCCAGGCCGGCGACGACGTGCTGTCGCTGATGCGCCTGGCGCGTGAGCGGCACACCACCGACGGCCCCAGCCGGCCTTGGCATGTCGAGGTGTGGCGCTGGCGCCTCGACGGCGAACGCTCGCTGATCGCCGGCCGGGTCTGCCTGCTGCGCGGCACGGACGGCAAGCCGCCCGAACTCGTCCTGCGTGCAACCTGGGCCAACCTCGCCCCGGTCGACGGCGTATACGTTCTCGAGGGCTTCCCATGAGCCGCGGTCCGTCCGGTCCGGTGCGTCCCCGCCTGCAGGCTTTGGCCCGCCAGGCCCGACTCATCGGCGTGCTCGGCGCCGGCGCGGCGCTGGTCGCGGCCGTGCTCGGCGCGGCGCTGACGGTCATCGCTCTCGACATGCTCGCCCCGCTGCCGG
>JALHRW010000484.1 GCA_022841245.1 Planctomycetota bacterium | reverse complement strand
CGCCCGCGTGCCGGGGGCGCGTCTGCGCGACGGCTCGGCGCCGACCCTGGTGGTGCATGCGCCGGGCGCGGTGCCGCCGGCCGGGGTCGCCGGTATGCCGGTCGAGGACCCGCACGATCCGGCGCAAGTCGCGGATGCGCTCGGCCGCCTCGGCCTCAACGAGGTGGTGGTCGAGGGCGGGGCGCGGATCCACGCCGCCTGGCTGCCGTTCTACGATCGGCTGGAGATCTACCGCGGCAGCGCCGTCCTCGGCGGCGGAGTGCCGGCACCGGCGCCGCCTGGGGATGGGTGGATCGCCGAAGGTTCGCCGCCGCTGGCCGGCGCCACCCGCGTCATGCGCTGGACGCGCCTGTCCTGACGGCACGATCCCGGCGTGCTCGACTGGCTCCGGCTCATCCGCGTCTCCGGCCTGGCGACCATCGCCAGCAACTGCGCCGCCATGGTGCTGTTCGCGTTCTACACCGGCGAGGGTCTCGATCCGCGCTGGATCGGCCGCCTGCTGACCGCGGATCCGGCGCGCATCGGCTGGCTGCTGCTCGCCTCGGCGCTGCTCTACGCCGCCGGCATGGCGTGGAACGACCTCGCCGACGTCGAGCGCGACCGCATCATCCACCCGAAGCGGCCGCTGCCGTCGCAGCGCCTGCACCTGCCCACCGCCTTGGTGGCGGCGGCGCTGATGGGCGTCGGCGCGGTGGTCGCGGCGCTGCTCGCCGAGGGTCCGCTGGGCGCGCTCGCGGCGCTGACCGTGCTGATCCTGGCCCTGCTCTACAACTTCGAATCCAAGCACGTGCCGTGGCTGGGAGCATTGAACATGGCGCTGGTGCGCGCCGGCCACGCCTGCTTCGCCCTGCTCATCATCGGCCCCGACGCCCTGCGCGCCGCCCTGGTCGCCGAGCATCCGCCGGGCACGCGCAGCCTGCTGATCTACCCGCTGATCCTTCTGCTCTACACCTTCGGCCTGACCGTGATCAGCGAACTGGAGCACCGTCAGGGGCGCCGCTGGGAGATCCTGGTCGGAGCCGCGCTACTGCTTGCGGCGATCGTCCTCGCCCTGACCCAATTCGTCGGCGCGCCGTGGCAGGGGGCTTGGCTGGTGGCGGGCGGACCCTGGCCGCTGGCCCTGGCCGGCGCGCTGCTGGTCGTCCTCGGCGCCGCCGCCCTGCTGCTCTGGCGTCTCGGCCAGCCGTTGTTCTCGACCT
The DNA here is from genome assembly GCA_022841245.1 of Planctomycetota bacterium. Classification (GTDB taxonomy): domain Bacteria; phylum Planctomycetota; class UBA11346; order UBA11346; family UBA11346; genus UBA11346. Next base: position 250 of record JALHRW010000484.1, on the reverse strand, counting down.
TGTCGCAGGCCAGCCGGGCCCAGGCCAGCCGGACCCTGGTTGCCGGCCTGGGCGGCTTCATCCTGCTCGACGTCATCGTCGCCGGCGCGGCCCATCCGCTCGGTGCGGTGCTGATCTTCCTGCTGTATCCGCTGTTCCGCATGGTGGGGTCGTCGATTCGGATGGACTGACTATTGCCTGGACTGGCTGCTGGCTGCTGGCTGCTGGCCGCTGGCCGCTGGCCGCTGGCCGCTGGCCGCTGGCCGCTGGC
>JALHRW010000483.1 GCA_022841245.1 Planctomycetota bacterium | reverse complement strand
TGGCCAGGCCGGCGTCTTCGTCGCGCGCGCCGACGGCAAGCGCCAGGCCGGGCGCGCCGCAGCCGAGGGGCGCAGCGCGGCGCTGGCGGTCAACCGCTGGCTGCTGTCGGGCGAATCCGCTGCCGCTGGCGGCGACTGGTCGATGCGCCGCCTGCCCGAAGCTAAGACCATGACGGCGCAGCAGGCTGCCCCGCGCACCGCGACCTATGAACTGATCGGCGAGTTGGCCGTTGCTGAAGCTGCACGCTGCCTGCAGTGCGGCTGCGCCAAGGCCGACGGTTGCCGTCTGCGCGGCGTGTCCGGCGAGCTGGCCGCCGACCCCAAGCGCTACGCCGGCTCCGCCATGGCCGGCGCGAACGACGACAGCCACCGCCTCATCGCCCTCGAGCCGGGCAAGTGCATCGCCTGCGGCCTGTGCGTGGCATGGTGCGAGCAGGCGCAGCTGGCCGTCGGCCTCGCCTTCACCGGGCGCGGCCCGCGCCTGGCCATCGGCATGCCGCTCGGCCACCGCCTCGCCGAGTTGGCCGACGACGCGGCCCTGCGGGTTGCGGAGCTGTGCCCGAGCGGTGCGCTGGCGGTGAAACGGGGGATGCAGCCATGAATGAGGTGCTCTCCGCCAGCGGCCTGGAGAAGAGTTACGAGGATATCCGCGTCCTCGCCGGCGTCGATCTTGCGGTCGTCGCTGGCGAGACGGTGGCGGTGCTCGGTCCGTCTGGTTCGGGCAAGAGCACCCTGCTCGCCATCCTCGGCGGTCTTGAGCCGCCCAGCGCCGGCAGCGTGCGCCTCGACGGCATCGACCTGGCGACCTGCAGCGAGCCGGCGCTGGCCAGCCTGCGCGCCCGACGCCTCGGCTTCGTCTTCCAGGAGCACCATCTCTTGCCGCAGCTGACCGCGCTGGAGAACGTCTGCGTGCCGGCGATGGCGGCGGGTGAGGACGCCACGGCGCGCGCGCACGAGCTGCTTGCAGCGCTGGAACTGGGCGACCGCGTCGACCACTTCCCGGCCCAGCTCAGCGGCGGCGAACGCCAGCGCGTGGCCGTGGCCCGCGCCCTGGTCATGCGTCCGGCGGTGGTGCTGGCTGACGAACCGACCGGCAGTCTCGACCCGCGGCGCGCCGCGAGCGTGGTCGCGCTGATCACCGCGCTAGCCAAGGCAGATGGCGCGGCGGTGGTGCTAGTGACGCATCAGGCCGGACTGGTCGACGGCTTCGACCGCCGGCTCACCCTGGTCGATGGCAGGCTGCAGGCGTGATGGGACTGCTGCTGCGCAGCCTGCATCACCACGCCCCGGCGCATCTTGCGGCGGCGGCCGGCGTGGCTGCTGCGACCGCCGCCATCGTCGCCGCCCTGCTGGTCGGCGCGGCGATGCGCGACGGGCTGCAGCAGCGTGCGCTGCAGCGGCTCGGACCGATCACGCATGTGGTGGCGCCGCCGCATGGATTGGCGTTGGCGACGGCCCAGGCCG
>JALHRW010000482.1 GCA_022841245.1 Planctomycetota bacterium | reverse complement strand
ACCGCAGACGCCAAGTCCAGGCCCTTCAACACCGCTAACCCGGCCCTCACCGCCACCATCTCCGGTTACAGGTACAGCGACACCGCCAGCGTCATCTCCGGTACGCCGGTGCTCGCCACCACCGCCGTCCTCGCCAGTCCGGTCGGGACCTATCCCATCTCCGTCGATGTCGCCGGCATGACTGCTGCCAACTACACCGTCGCTGCCGTCCCAGGTGTACTCACCGTCGGCGCCGCGGCCCAGACCATCGCCTTCCCGGCGCTGACCACTGCAACCTATGGTGATGCGGACATCACCCCGGGCGCCACCGCCTCCTCCGGCCTGCCCGTCGCCTACGCCAGCTCGAATACCGCCGTCGCCACCATCGTCGCCGGCAAGATCCACATCGTCGGCGCCGGCACCTCCACCATCACTGCCAGCCAGGCGGGCAATGCCTCCTACGCCGCTGCCACCAACCAGACCCGCGTGCTGACCGTCGCCAAGGCCGTCCTCACCGTCACCGCAGACGCCAAGTCCAGGCCCTTCAACACCGCTAACCCGGCCCTCACCGCCACCATCTCCGGTTACAGGTACAGCGACACCGCCAGCGTCATCTCCGGTACGCCGGTGCTCGCCACAACCGCCGTCCTCGCCAGCCCGGTCGGGACCTATCCCATCTCCGTCGATATCGCCGGCATGACTGCTGCCAACTACACCGTCGCTGCCGTCCCAGGTGTCCTCACCGTCGGCGCCGCTGCCCAGACCATCACTTTCCCGGCTCTCGCTGCCGCAACCTATGGCGATGCGGACATCGCCCCCGGCGCCACCGCCTCTTCAGGCCTGCCCGTCGCCTACGCCAGCTCGAACACCACCGTCGCCACCATCGTCGCCGGCAAGATCCACATCGTCGGCGCCGGCACCGCCACCATCACTGCCAGCCAGGCGGGCGATGCCTCCTACGCCGCTGCCACCAGCCAGACCCGCGTGCTGACCGTCGCCAAGGCCGTCCTCACCATCACCGCAGACGCCAAGTCCAGGCCCTACAACACCGCCAATCCGGCCCTCACCGCCACCATCACCGGGTACAAGTACAGCGACACCAGCAGCGTCATCTCCGGGGCACCGGTGCTCGCCACCACCGCCGTCCTGGCCAGCCCGATCGGGACCTATCCCATCACCGTCGATGTCGCCGGCATGTCCGCCGCCAACTACTCCTTCGTCGCCGTATCTGGTGTCCTCACCGTCGGCACCGCGGCCCAGACCATCACCTTCCCGGCCCTCGCCACCGCCACCTATGGTGATGCGGACGTCGCCCCGGGCGCCACCGCCTCCTCCGGCCTGCCCGTCGCCTACGCCAGCTCGAACACCGCCGTCGCCACCATCGTCGCCGGCAAGATCCACATCGTCGGCGCCGGCACCGCCACCATCACTGCCAGCCAGGCGGGCGATGCCTCCTACGCCGCTGCCACCAGCCAGACCCGCGTGCTG
>JALHRW010000481.1 GCA_022841245.1 Planctomycetota bacterium | reverse complement strand
CAGCGATCAGCCGGTGACCGCCATCGCCCACGCCTGCGGCTTCGCCACCAGCCAGCGCTTCGCCACCGCCTTCCGCGAGTCGACCGGCCTGGCGCCGCAGGCCTGGCGCGAGCGGGCGCGATCGTTCGGCAGCTGATCAGCGCGACGGGCGCCAGGGGCGCAGATGCGCGCGCAGCCATGCGGCGAGGTCGTCCTTGCCGGCCGTGCCTGAGGCCACTGCCAGGACGATGTCCGCGAAGGCCTCGGGGTCGGCATCGATGGACTGGCCGTTCAGATGCAGGAAGTGCAATTCGCACACGGCGGCGACGCGCTTGTTGCCATCGACGAAGGGATGGTTCTGCGCGAGATGGAACATGTATGCGGCAGCCATGGCCGGCAGATCCTCATGCAGCCACTGCCCGCCGAAGGATGCCTCCGGCTGCGCCAGCGCCGAGCGCAGCAGTCCGACATCGCGCAACCCCTCCGTCCCACCGTACAGTTGCAGTTGGTTGGCGTGGATGGCGTGGACCTCGTCGATGGTCAGAAAGGTCGGCGTCACGACGCCAGCCGCTTGAGTGCCGTCGCGAACCGCTTGTTGATGTCCGCCATCGAGGCATCGAGCACCTGGGCCCGATCAGCCTGGCTGAGAACCGGCGCCGCCTCGATCTGCAGCGACTTCCCATCCCTGGTCGAGATCTCCAGCGGGGTGTCCGGAGTGATGTTGAGCAGGTCCAGCACCGGTTTGTCGATGATCAGGGCCCAGCTGTTGCCATGTTTCACCAGGGTCTTGACCATCGTACACCTCCGTGGGTACATTGTTGTACTACTTGTGCTACTATATGCAACCGGGCGCCCCGTAGTCCGCCAGGTTGAGCCATCCCCCCTGCCCCCGATAACCCCGCCCATGCGCGTCGCCCTCCTCTGCCTGCTCTGCCTCGCCCTCGCCGCCGCCGAGCGCCCCGCCTGGGTCGGCGAGACCGGCCGCGCCGCCGCCTTCCCCGAGCCGCGCTGGCTGAGCGCCGACTCCTCCGAGCCGGTCACCCCCGAACGCGACCGCGCCACGTGCCTGGAGATCGTTGCGGCCAATGCGCAGAACGAACTGGCGCGCAGCGTGCGCGTGCGCATCGAGGCGGTGACCGAGTCGAAGACGGTCGAGATCACCGGCTCCACCGGCGGACGTTTCGAGACCAGCTTCAGCGACCAGTCGATGGCCATCGTCGGGGTGTGGCTCGACCTGCGGAAGCTCGAAACCTGGTTCGACGAGGAGAGCGGCATCGCCCACGCCGTGTGCGCGGTCGAGCGCAGCGTCCTCGCCGAATCGCTGCGCGGACGGGCCGAGGCGGCGCTGAGCGAACTCTCCGCCGCGGCGGATGAAGCCCAGGCGCACGAGACCGCCGGCCGCCCGAACGAGGCCGCCCCGGCCTGGTCGCGGGTGCTGGCGGCGGCGCGCAGCATCGGCGACGACCTCATCCTCGCCCGCGGCCTGGCCAAGAC
>JALHRW010000480.1 GCA_022841245.1 Planctomycetota bacterium | reverse complement strand
CGGCCCTCGCCAGCGTCGACCTCGCCGCCTACCAGGCGGTGGTGCTCAACGACCCGGCGGTCCCGCTGCCCGGGCTGGGCGACGCGCTGCGCGCCTGGCTTTCGGCCGGTCGCGGCCTGATCATCCTGCCCGGCACGCGCGCCACGGCAGCGGCATGGAACACGGTGCTGGCGCCGGTGGCTCCTGCCGCCCTCTCCGGCGAGCCGCGCGATCTGGTCGACGACAAGGGCGCCAAAGGCCAGGGTTTGACCACCACCGGCCTGGTCCACCCCATCGTCTCGTTCTTCGCCAACCCGATGACCCAGCCGTTCCTCGCCCAGCCGCGCTTCTGGAAGGCGCACGGGCTGGAGCCGATCGCCGGCACCAGCGTGGTCGCGACCTTCGCCGACGGCAAGCCAGCCCTGGTCGAGCGCACCATCGGCCGCGGCGCGGTGCTCATGGCCGCCTTCCCCAGCGACAAGACCTGGAGCGACCTGCCGCTGCGCCCGGCCTTCCTCATGCTCGCCCGCCGCATGGTCCAGCACGCCGCCCTAGGCAACCGCCCGCGGCTGAGCGTGCGTGTACACGACCCGTTGCGCCTGGTGGTGCCGGCCCGCCTGGCCGGGGCCCGGGTCGAGGCGGCCGATCCGCGCGGCGGCCGCACCGTGCTCAACCCCGAGCCGACCGCTGATGGCTCGGCCCGCGTCGAACTCACCGAGACGCCTTTCGCCGGCTTCTATACCCTCAGCGGCGCCGAGCGGCCGTGGCGCTTCGCCGCCAATCCGCCAGCCGACGAGAGCGACCTTACGGCGCTGTCACGCGACGAGGCCGCCGTCCGCCTGCCCGGCGTGCGCCTGACCTGGATCGGCTCCGGCGAGGATGCCGGCGCCAGCCTCGACCGCGCTCGCGCCGGTGTCGAGGTGTGGTGGATCCTCTTCATCCTCGCCGTCGCCTGCCTGCTCGCCGAGAGCATCCTGGTGGTCAAGTGGGCTCCGAAGGACGCATGATCGACTTCCTCCTCACGCTCCTGCTCTGGCGCGATGCCACCGGCGACGGCGGCACGGTCGAGGCGCTGCGCCTGCCGCGCTGCGACACGCCGGGCTCGATCGTCCTGTTCCTCGCCCTGCTGGTCGGCGGCGCCCTGCTCATCCGCTGGGGCTACCGCAAGGATGTCGGCTGGGTGCCGCCGCGGCGCAAGCTGGCGCTGTCCGCCGTGCGCGCCGGCGCCCTCGCTGTCATCCTGTTCATCGCCAGCGGCGCCTTCCTCGACGTGGTGCGGCGCTTCGACGGCACCGGCACGGTCATGGTCCTGGTCGACCGCTCGCAGTCGATGGCCCTGGTCGACCGCCGCGAAGGTGACGCGGCGAAGCAGGCGTCGGAACTGCTCGGCGGCGCCGCCGCCACCGCCACCCGCCACGACCTGCTCGCCGCCACCCTGGCCGATCCGGTACGCGATCCCATCCGCGCCCTCGAAAGCCGCTTCAAGGTCGAGGTC
>JALHRW010000479.1 GCA_022841245.1 Planctomycetota bacterium | reverse complement strand
GCTCAACCCGTCGCGTCGCCCAGCTCCGCTGCGCCCGCGCCGGCTCAGATCACCCGCGTCGCCGCCGGCTTCGACCTGGCGGCCTACCGTGCCGACCCTGCGGCCTACTGCCGGGTCGTCGATGGCAGCCGCTACATGCAGGTGGTCGATCCGGGCCCGGATGTGCCGGTGGTGACGGCGATCGGCGCCGGCACGGCGACGCTGCGACCCGGTGAACGGGTCCGTCTACAAGTCCAGACCGACCCCATGTGCCCTGTCAGCTGTACCTCGCAGGGCCTGGGCGAGTTTCCGGCCAGCGGCCAGAGCGCCATCACGGTGCCGGCCGACGCGCAGGGCGTTGCCACGATCGAATTCCTGGCCAGCGCCGGCACCGTCGGCCATTGCCTGCTCATCGCCGGTTCGCCGGTGCGTGCCGGCCAGGTCCAATTCCTCATCACCATCCGCGAGCGCTAGTCATGTCCATCACTCCGATTCGCCTGTTCCGTCTGGCCTGCCTCCTCGCCCTGATGACCATGCACGGCGTACTCGCCGCTGGCGAGGCGCCTTCCCCGCCGCCCATCACCGCGGCGGAGGCCGAGTACATCATGGAAGGGAAGCTGGCAGGTTGCAGCAACATGCAGTACTGCTGCAAGATTTGTGACGTGAATACTGGAATGTGTACCATGGTATGTACCCCAGACGTCGGCGTTCCTGGAACGTATCTGGGCGAGTGCAGGCAGGGCATGAGCGTCATCGGCACGTCGCTGCGCTACCGCCACATCGCGCATGACTACCGGGCACCGACGGCCCCGACCGGCTGCGCGCCCTGCGGTCAGGCGAGTTCCTCGCCGGGCACCGAGATCCAGGGGCTGTCGCTCGACCGCATCCACTTCCAGGACACCGACATCCGCTCCTCGCTGGGTGTGAAGACGGGATTCACGTGGGACATCTGGGTGTGGTGCTTCCCGCCCGGTCAGGTGGCCGGCGGCCATCCGACGGGCCAGCCCGGCTGGCAGATCTACGTCTCGCAACCGCAGCCGCAGCCGCTCGACTTCCTGGTGCTGACCGATCCCACCACCAGCGGCCTGTTCAAGCCCGAACAGGGCTTCGAGAACCGCGGTATGGTCTTCTACGCGGTCGATGCCCAGGGGAATCGGACCGTGGTGACCGACCCGCGCAACGCCAACCTGGCGATCCTGGACCAGTTTGGTGGCGGTCGCCTGGAGTTCGAGATGTACACCGAGACCGACGCGACACAGCCGCGCGGCCGGTTGACGCGCTATGTCGATCGCAACGGCAACGCGGTGGTGGCGACGTGGAAGTATGCCATCAACGACCCGTTGTTGACCGGCAGCCTGCGCACCAAGCTGACCATCCGGGACCGCCTGACCGACGCCGCCGGCCGGAGCCTGGTGTTCACCTACGATGAAACGCGGCTCTACAGCGGCGTGTATGTGTGCACGCGGGTGGATCTGCCGGACGGCAAGCACGTCAGCTA
>JALHRW010000478.1 GCA_022841245.1 Planctomycetota bacterium | reverse complement strand
CGGCTCGGCCGACGTCGAGGCGCTGTGCCCGTCGGCGGTGCGCCGCCTGGCCCTGGCGGTCGAGTGCATGCACAAGGCCTCGCTGGCGCACGACGACATCCAGGATGCGGCGCGCTCGCGTTACGGCCGGCCGGCGCCGCACATCGAGCACGGCCTCGAATTGGCGATCAACCTCGGCGACCACCTGCTCGGCATCGGCTACGCCCAGGTCGCCGCGGCCGGAGCCGAACTCGGCGCGCCGGTCGCCGTCGACGCCCTCGCCCTGCTCGCCGAGGCGCACCGCGATCTCTGCCTGGGCCAGGGCGCCGAGCTGCTCGCCCGCCGCGATCTCGCCGGTGCCGGGCCGCTCGACGTGCTCGACATCGCGGCGCGCAAGACCGCGCCGGCCTTTCTCGCCGCGCTCGGTTTGGGCCTGCGCGCTGCCGGTCCGCTGCCCGACGGCGAGGCGCTGCGCCGCTTCGCCCGCCATCTCGGCACCTGCTTCCAGATCATCGACGACCTCGAGGACTGGGATGGCGACGACACCGGGGCCGGAGCCGACCTCGCCGCCGGCCAGCCGACCGTACTCTCGGCCTTCGCGGTCGAGGCCGGGCGCGGCGCCGAGCTGGTCCGCCTGCGCCGCGAGCTGCAGGGGGTCGAGCTGACCGCCGCCGGCCGCCGGCTCTATCACGACTGCGCGGCGTTCTCCCGTGCGACGACCCTGGTCGAGCGCCTGCGCGAGCGGGCCCTGGCCACGGTCGACGAGGTGCCCGGCCCGGCGGTGCAGGAGCTGCTGCGCTTCCTCGTCCGCCTGGCGCTCCCAGGATGAGCCTGGTCCGCCGTATGGACGCAGCCGCCGCTGCTGGCGCTGCATTGCTTGGCGAGCCGATCTTGTCGCCGCTGCGCCAGGGCGTGCTGGCGCACCGGCAGCCGGACGGCGGCTTCCGTGGCCGCAGCGGCGGCTCCGACGCCTGGTACACGGCATTCGCGTTGCGCTGCCTCGAACTCACCGGTGGGATTCCTGAACCGGTCGCCGGCGAGGCCCGCGTCTGGCTGGCGCGTCAGCCGCAGGCCACCGACCGGCGGGCGTATCTCGATCACGTGACCATCGCCCTCCTGGCAGGCGGGCCGCCGCCATCGACGTCATCCTGGCCGGCCCCGGCTGGCAGCTACGACGCCTTCGCCGCTGCGGTCACAGCCGATCTCCAGAACCGGCAGGTGCCGTTGATCGCGGTGGACGATCCGCCGACGCAGGTGCCGGCAGCGGCGGCGGGGCTCATCGCCCTGCGCCTGGCCGGCCGTCTCGATGCGGCGCGGCGCGATCAGACGATCACCTACATCATCGCGCAGCAGCAGCAGAACTCCGGCGGCCTGCTGGCGCATGCCGGCGCGCCGCAGCCCGACCTGCTCTCGACCGCCACCGCCGCGTGGGCTCTCGCAGCCTGCCGACGTCTGCAGTGCGCCGACGTCGCCGGCCTCGCCCGCTTCGCCGTCGCCTGCCGTCGCA
>JALHRW010000477.1 GCA_022841245.1 Planctomycetota bacterium | reverse complement strand
GCTAACATCGAGGTACCGGGGCGCGTGACCCGGACCATCCGAATCATTGCAGCCCACTTGAGTGGAACCGATTGGGATTAAGCGGAGCGTCAAGAACTGAGCGGCGGTGGCGACCCTATCTGTTAAGTAGACCTGGTCGCCGCGAATTCTTGACCGCAGCGACACCCACTTACCTGGAACGTGGTGGCGACCCTATGTGGGGAGCCAAGGCAGCCTGAGCCATAACCACATGTCACGCGCTCCCCGTACCGACTAGTTAGCGCCAATCCAATTTCCTAAGTAACTGCTATTGATAGTCTTATGTGTTATCCAACGCAGAGCGATGGTCGCCTGGGAAAATCCCAGGACCAACAATCTGCCTATACATCACAGATTTGATCTTCAACCCCCTACATGTGTTCAATTTCCGAGACACCCCATCACAAATCCAACCCGCAACCATACCTGGCGACATCATCCAACAATAGATTCTATAGATTGCCACATTAAAGAATGATATAATATCGGTTTGGCGCTAACATCGAGTTAAACCGGACCATTTGCCGACGGGTGGGCACGATGGAACGGAACGGGTGGAGGGCAATTGGAACGAGAACAGAGGCGGAGCGTCAAGAACTGAGCGGGGGAAGACATCAGGGTCGCCAGCCACTTCAGTCCGCGAATTCTTGACCGGAGCCGGGCACCTGGAAAACCACACGTAATGGGCTCGGTTTCAACGACTAGTTAGGTCTACTTCTCATCTTGTAGGATGGCCTGACCTTTGATTAACCATGATAGCGAAAAACTCCATACTGCCAAAGTCTCCAAAATGAAAATGGTCTTGTAGTCATTTAGTGGAACGTCGTACTTGTGAATAAGTAGAATACTTGCTGCCATTAATGCAAGCAGTGCAAATATTGCAGTGCCACATACCTTGAACCATATATTTCTTGCATCTTTCTTTGGGTTATTCGGGGCATTGGAACTTGTTTTTGTGAAGACATAGGAAGATATATATCCAACAACACCAAAAAATGAAACAGCACTGATATAATGTAATATGGATACTACCGTAATTTCATCTTGGCCACAAGGGAACAACGCGACACATATCGCAGATATTCCTGCAATAACTGTTAGCACGTGATCTGAGTCATGACCACGATACGCAGATAAAAACACTCCAATAACAAACATATTTCCCACAAAATAATCACGCATCTGTGTATAGTAATAATCCGATATACTCGGCTGATACTCCATACTGGACACCATAAAAGGACCCAACAGAAGCATTATCGGCAAAATCACCCCGAACAGTCCAATCAGTTTACGAAGCAACAGAAATGAGATCACTAGGTCATTTTGCATATAAATGTAGACCTAACATCGAGGTACCGGGGCGCGTGACCCGGACCATCCGGATCATCGCAGCCCATATGAGTGGAACCAATTGGGATTAAGCGGAGCGTCAAGAACTGAGCGGCGGGGGCAACCTACCTGTTAAGTAAGCCTGG
>JALHRW010000476.1 GCA_022841245.1 Planctomycetota bacterium | reverse complement strand
AACGCGAGGCAAGTTCTATGTGGCGATCAAGATCCATCTTAGCTATTACCACAAGTCACGCGCTCCCCGTACCGACTAGTTAGGCCAATCTACATCCTCGAAACAAGTCTCCTATTAAGAATAGAAGTCTCGACCCATCTTGGTACAATAAACAGATTGTCTGTTAACTTAGGGTTCCATCGCGCCAAGACTGCATGAGAGTAACCAAATTTATCGGCGATGATCACACTATGGTAGTGTAGTATTACCCCTGACATTCTTAACACTATGTATATCAGGCAATAAACCCCTAGTATTACAGCTATTTTATAGGCACCATCCTTCATTTTTGGCCTAACATCGAGGTACCGGGGCGCGTGACCCGGACCATCCGAATCATCGCGGCCCATATGAGTGGAACCGATTGGAATTAAGCGGAGCGTCAAGAACTGAGCGGCGGTTGCGACCCTATCTGTTAAGTAGGCCTGGCCGCCGCGAATTCTTGACCGCAGCGACGCCCACTTGCCTGGAACGCGAGATGAATTCTATGTGGCGACCAAGATAAATCTTAGCCATAGCCACAAGTCACGCGCTCCCCGTACCGACTGGTTAGCGACGACCGTTGATAACTATTCATTCATTATGAATCGCGAATCTTCCCATCTTACCTCTACACACCGTTTTTTGTTTTCACTCCAATAGGAAAGTCTCGACATATCTACTTCAGTGAATTCAATACAGCGTTCTTTATTATCAGAAAGTGGGCCGCCATCAACGAATGTAAAATAATTATCAGAAATCTCGATAATATGCCCTTCGTGGTATTTCCCTTCAGTTGTATAAAAACAATAATGCGCCACTCCAAAAGGGACGTACTTCTCAAATATTTCATGTAGATTCATACATAAGTCGCTAACATAGAGTTAAACCGGCCCATTTGCCGACGGTTGGGCAAGATGGAACGGACGGGGTGGAGGGCAATTGGAACGTAAACAGAGGCGGAGTGTCAAGAACTGAGCGGGGGAAGATATCAGGGTCGCCAGCAACCTGAGTCCGCGAATTCTTGACCGGAGCCGGGCGACTGAAAAGCCACACGTAATGGGCTCGGTTTCAACGATTGGTTAGCCGCAACCCTTATCCATAGAGAGAAACAAAGTCAAAAGCAATACCATCAGAACTAGATTTATAATTTGAGAATACTAATTTCCTATTTATCAACTTTACGGATGTATCCGACGTACCTTTAGCCAACCCATGTAAATATTCAGCCAATGCGCGAATTGATGCGATGCATTTATCGCCAACTTGTACATAAACCACCTTTGAGTCACCACTCAGATTCATGGTTACCGTTACTTTGGTATTAATTCCTGATCGAGCAGAAATTAACTCCAAATACCTAAGTTGTACTTCATTCATGATTACGAAATTGCGGCTAACATCGAGGTACCGGGGCGCGTGACCCGGACCATCCGAGTCATAACAGCCCATATGAGTGGAACCGAATGGGATTCAGCGGAGCGTCAAGAACTGAGCGG
>JALHRW010000475.1 GCA_022841245.1 Planctomycetota bacterium | reverse complement strand
CGTGTACACGTATGATGGCGCCCGCCGCCTGACCGGTCGGCAGGTCGGCATCCTCGACGGCGCCTTCTCGGCCACCCCGGCCTTCACCGGGCCGGTGACCGCGACCACCTACGATTACGACAACGCCAACCGGCTGACCACCCGTGGCTATGCAGACGGGTTGAACGATGGCTTCGGCTACGATCCCGTTGGCCGTCTGACCGGGGCGACCAGTGCGCGCTACGGCAACGCCGTCAGCCGCGTGTATGATGCGGCCGGTCGGCTCACCGACGAGCGCCTCGCCATCGACGGCCAGAGCTATCCCGTGGGCTATCTCTACCTGGATGACAACAGCCTGCAGCGCCTGACCTATCCGCACACCGGCAGCGTGGTGGAGCGCTCCTACACCAACCGGCATGAACTGGCTACGGTGACGCTGGGCGGCACGACAGTGAACAGCCGCATCTATGACGCTGGTGGCCGGCTGACCAGCCAGCAGTCGGGCGGCCTCGCCGCCTTGACCGAGACGCGGAGCCATGTGTCCGGGGATCATCTGGTGGCGTCGATCGCGGTGCCAGGCGTCACGGCCTTTGCGTACACCTACGATGCCGCCCGTCGCAAGCTGAGCGAGACGGGCCAGACCTTCGGCTACGACAACGCAGGCCGTCTGGCATCGTGGTCCGCTGGTAGCGACACTCAGACCTGGACCTTGACCGCGGTCGGCGACTGGACCTCGACGACGCGCAACGGCGTGGAGGAGACCCGCGAGCACGAGCCGGTGCACGAAGTCGCGAGCCGCACGATTGCCGGGACGACCACGGCGCTGTCCTATGACACGCAGGGCAACCTGACCCAGGATGAGCAGGGCCGCCTGTTGGCCTGGGACCCGGAGAACCGGCTGATCTCGGCTGGTGTGCCTGGCGGTGCCAGTTACCGCAGCGACGCCCTCGGCCGCCGCGTGGCCAAGCGGGTGGGCGATCTCACGACCTACTATCTGCCGGCAGGTGCGCAGACCGTGGTGGAACTCGACCGGGTCGGGGTGCGCAGCCTGGCCGAGCAGGCGGGCGCCGCGGCCGACGGGACGCTGGCCAACCTCGCCGCCACCCCGGCAGGCGGCAGTCTCCTGACTGCGCCAGGCTCCGGCGGGGTGACGCGGGTGAACTTCCAGCCTGCTGGCGCGGTCATCCCCGATGGCTTCCTGGCCGACACCGGCAAGATCCTGGCCGTGCGGACCAACGGCCTGAGCTACGGCTGGACCTCCGACCGCAGCGCGGCGGGGGTCTCTCATCCGAACGCGGTGCCGCGTCCGGCCTGGACCACCGGCATCCGCCTGGAAGCCGCGACCTGGTCGATCGCGCTGCCGGCCGGCCGCTACGCGGTGGCGGTGGTTGCTGGCGATGCGCTGGACACCAACCTGACCAACAACCTGGTGATCAGCACGGTGGCGGTGACGGACGGCAGCCCAGCGACCGAACCGGCCTACGAGGCGGGCAACTTCGACGGCTATCTGCAGGTGGTCGTGGTCGGCGCCGGCGGCGCGGTGACCGTCGCGCCA
>JALHRW010000474.1 GCA_022841245.1 Planctomycetota bacterium | reverse complement strand
AGCGGCGAGCTCGGCGCCGAGACGCTCGGCCTGCTGATCGCGGAAGCGCAGCAGCTCGAAGCCGGCGGCGGCCGGGCTGGTCGGCGGCGGCTGGCCCTTGGCCCCATCGGGACGGGGCGGCGGCTCCAAGGTGTTGAGTGCACGCAACCGCATCAGCGCCGCATCCACCTGGCGCTGCGCCGCGGCGAGCGCGTCGCCGGCCTCCTCGACCGCCTGCTCTAGGGCCCGGTCATCGCCGGCCTCGGGCGGTGCGGGCACCGCAACCAATCGGCAGGACAGCACCTCGCAACCGCCGTCGCGCACCCGCGCACGCACCGGCCGGCCCGCAGCGGCCAGCGGCAGGCCGACGACCTGGACCAGCGTCGGCGCTTCCGCCACCCCGGACAGGGCGATGCGGCGGCGGACCTGCGCGCCATCGGCATGGACGGTTACCTCATGGATCTGCGACGGGAGGATGGTCGGGGCGCTCATACCCCCCTCTTAACCTTTGCCACCGCCGGCGGGAGGGTTTTCCAGGGGCCTCCAATCCTCCAGCACCCGGCGCAGCCGCTGGTCGCCACCGCATGACGCGTTCGGCACGATCAGCACCGGCACCGCCAGCGCATCGACCCGGTTCACGACATAGAAGACCTGATCGATCGCGTCATCGCCGATGGCGATGCAGCCGATCGAGGCGTCCTTGCCGTGGATGTAGATGTCGCCGCCGAGATCGCTGATGCCCAACTCGGCTGAGCGCCGGCGGTCCTCGTCGTTGGGATAGGACACGCGCAGCGACAGATGGTAGGCGCTGTTGGGATTGACCGCGTCGATGCGGTAGAGCCCCTCGGGGATCTGGCCGTCGCCGGAGCGCAGCTTCGGTCCGGGGCCGCCGGACTGCGCGGTCCAGGCGAAGCTGCGCCACGGCCTGCCGTTCAGCTGCACGTCGAGGCGGCCGGGGTCCTTGAAGCCGATCAGGCGGACGCTGCGGATATCGAGCGCAGGCAGGTCGGGATGACGCGCGGCGATCTCGCGCATGCGCTGCGCCACGGTCGCTTCGCCGCTGACCAGGGCCAGGACGGGCTGCCACAGCGGACGGCCGAAGCGGTACAGCAGCAGTCCGCCGAGCAGCGCCCCCGCCAGGGTGCAAGCGGCGATGAGCAGCAGACGGCGCGGCGTGGTGGTCGGATGCATGCGCTCAGTCCGTGCCGAGCCGGGCTTTGCTGCGCAGACCGATTGGCGACACGCCGAAGCGCGCCCGCACCGCGCGGCTGAAGTGGAACTGGTCGGGGAAACCGCAGGCGGCGCCGATCGCCGCCACCGGCTCGGTCGTGGCGAGCAGGCGGTCACGCGCCGCCTGCAGGCGCAGCTCGCGCACCCAGGCCATCGGCGCCAGGCCGATCTCGCGTTGGAAGCGGGCATGCAGCCGGCTCTTGGACAGCTGGGCCACGCGCGCCAGTTCGCCGAGTTCGATCGGAGCGGCGAGATGGGCGCGGACCCATGAGGCGAGCGAGGCGAAGCCGGCGGCGCGCGCCAGCAGCTGCCGGCCCTCGGCCGAGG
>JALHRW010000473.1 GCA_022841245.1 Planctomycetota bacterium | reverse complement strand
CGAGGCCACCGCCGCCGATCCGCGCCGCGCCGCCGCCCGACTCGCACTGCTCGGCGCCCGCCTCGACGTCCTGCCGGCGGTGCGCCCACCGGGCGCCGACGCCGCCATCATCGAGGTCGAGATCCCCGGCGGACTGCGTCAGGGCGAGAGCTTCCTCGGCTCGGTGCTGTTCAGCGGCGACCGGCCCGAGAGCCGCAACTGGCGCGTGCTGCGCGACGGCACGGTGATCGCCCAGGGCTCGGTCGAACTGGCTCCGGGCCGCACCAGCGCCATCGCCTTCGCCGACCGGCCGAGCGCCGCCGGTCTCGCCGCCTACGTGGTGGAGCTCGATACGGCCGACGACCGCCAGCCGGCCAACAACCACGCCCGCGCCTGGCTGCGGGTGGCCGGCGGCGAGCGCGTGCTGGTGGTCGGCGGCGACGGCCGGCCCGGCAACATCGGCAAAGCCCTCACAGCGGCCGGCATCGACACCGCCTACCGCGCCGCCGGACCGCTCGCGCTCGGCGACCTGCTCTCCTGCCAGGCGGTGGTGCTGGCCGATGTGCCGGCCGGATCGATCGGCCGCGCCGGCATGCTGGCGCTGGCGCGCTGGGTCCAGCACCTCGGCGGCGGCCTGGTCATGACCGGCGGGCACCAGTCCTTCGGCGCCGGCGGCTGGCACAAGAGCCCGGTCGATCCGATCCTGCCGGTGTCGATGGAGGTGCGCGACGAGCACCGCGTCCTCTCGGTCGCCATGGCCATCGCCATCGACCGCTCCGGCTCGATGTCGGTGACCATCCCCGACGGCCGGCAGAAGATCGAACTGGCCGCCGAGGGCGCAGCCGCGGCGATCGAGCTGCTCGGCCCGCGCGACCGCATCGCCGTCTTCGCGGTCGACACCGCGCCGCACGAGATCCTGCCGATGTCGCGGGTCGACGACCCCAAGCGGCTGGCGCGCGATGTGATCGGCATGGAGAGCGCCGGCGGCGGCATCTACGTCTACACCGCCTTGGCCGCGGCCGGGGCCGAGCTGCTGCGCTGCGAGGCCGGCACCCGCCATATGCTGCTGTTCGCCGACGCCGCAGACGCCGAGGAACCCGGCGACTACGTCAACCTGCTGGCCGACTACCGCAAGCACGGCATCACCGTCTCGGTGGTCGGCATGGGCAGCGACACTGACAGCGACGCAGCCTTCCTCGTCGACGTGGCCAAGCGCGGCGGCGGACGCATCGCCTTCGCCGAGGACCCCGCCGACCTGCCGCGCCTGTTCGCGCAGGAGACCGTGCTGGTGGCGCGCAATCCGTGGATCGACCAGCGGGTGTCGCCGCAACCGCGCGGCGGCGCGCTGCAGGCGTTGTTCGGCCAGGGCGCTCCGCTGCTGCTGGAGGCGTGGCCGCAGATCCCGGGCTACAACCTCAGCTATCCGCGGCCGCGCGCCGAGATCCTGGCGTGGTGCCCGGGCGATCCCAAGGCCCCGGCCCTGGCCGCCTGGACGGTGGGCAGCGGCCGCAGCGCCGCCCTGCCCATCCCCTGCGACGCGGCAGATGCCGCGGATTTCACCGCCTGGCCGGGCTACGCGCCGCTGCTCGCCTCGACCGCG
>JALHRW010000472.1 GCA_022841245.1 Planctomycetota bacterium | reverse complement strand
GATGCCGCCGAGGATGGCGATGCGCGAGCCCCAGCGTTCCCACGCCTGTTCGACCGGCATGATGCCGTCCTCGAAGCTGTGCTTGCCGTCGTACTTCATGCCGTCGATGATGTCGTCCATCACCGGCGCGAGGTGGCCGCAGCTGTGCAGCACCGCCGGCTTCCCGGCGGCGTGCGCGGCGGCGACGATGCGCTCGTGCCAGGGGAAGACGAAGCGGCGCATCTGCTTCGGCGAGAGCATGGTCTGGGTCTTGAAGCCCCAGTCGTCGTTGCTCATGAGGAAGCCGACCGCGGGATGGACGACGACGCGCTGGTAATACGCCAGCAGGCAGCCGCCGACGTTGTCGAAGACGTCCTGCACCAGCTCGGGGTCGTCGGACAGCAGCTCGCACATGCGCTCGAAGCCCATCAGGGAGATGACGTTCTCCAGCACCCCGCACGGACCGGAGGCCATCAGCACCTGGCCCGGCGCCAGCGCCGCGGCGGCGGTGTCGAGGTAGCCCCAGTCGAGGGTCCCGACCTGCGGCCAGGCATAGCGTTCGAACGAGGCGCGATCGGTGATCACCGCGCCTTCGTTGGCCGAGATCGACTGCGCCTTGTGCACCTCGCCATGCGCGAAGCCGAAGCCGTTTTGCGGGGACAGGTTGGCGTGGTCATAGCCGAGCGCGGCGAAGGCGCGGACGGTGCGGGCGACGTCGCTCTCGCCGGCACGCTCGCCAGCGATGTCGCGATAGAGCGGGCCGTTGTGGTAGAACTCGAACAGCGCCGGCCGCGAGGGCGCTTCGCGGCGCAACAGGGCGCCGAGACCGTTGGAGAAATCGGGACCGCTGGTGACGGGGCCGGGCCAGCCGGGGAGGAGCGTGGTCATGGCCACCAGCCTATCCGGCGGGCCGGCCCGACGATGGCCGCGATCGACGGAGCGGTGTCCTGATCGCCGATCCATGCTAGGATCACGCCATGCCCGATAGCGCTCCCGGGGTTTCGCCCGGCATCGAACTGCTGGCCATGCTACGGCCATATGTGCGGCATTGCGGCGACGAACCACGGCCGGCCTGGCGCATCGCCGAGCGCCGGCTGCTCGATCATCTCGTGGTCGGCATCGCCAGCGGGCGGGGCCGCTTCACCATCGCCGGCGAGGCCCACGAGGTCGCTCCCGGCGATGTGCTGTGGATCCCGCCGGACACCCTGCACGAGATGGAGGGTTTCGCCCCGGGCATGACCTGCCCCTACCTGCACGGCGACCTGCTCTACCGCCCCGGCTCCAGCCACTGGGACTTCACCATCCCCGGCGGCACCACCGATCTGGCCGCCTTCGCCCCGCTGATGCATCCGCCGCTGGTCCATCCCGCCCTCGCCCGCCTGCCCGGTTTACACCGCGGTCCAGCGGCGCGCCGCGCGGTCGAACTGCTGCGCGAGGTCTGCCGCGAGGCGGCGCGCGGTCTGCCGCACGCGCATCTGCGCCTGTCCGGCCTGTTCACCGAACTGATCGCCGACCTGCTGCGCGGCCGCGCCAGCGCCGCGATCAGCGACGCGCACCTGCCGCTGCTCGAGGACGCCGCCGCCCGCCTGCGCCGGATCGGC
>JALHRW010000471.1 GCA_022841245.1 Planctomycetota bacterium | reverse complement strand
GGCGTGGCTCGCCCTGGCGCGCGGCGACGCGGCCAATGCGGCACGCGCCGCCACGCCGCTGCTCACCGCGGATCTGGTGCAGCCATGGGCTGGACGTCGCGACGCCCTCGCTGGCCATCTCGCCGCCCTCGGCGTGATTCCGGCACCCGCTGCCGGCGTCGGCGACCGTCCGGTCGATCGCGCCCTGGCGCGGGCGGCCAAAGCCCCCTCGCTGGAGATCGAGCTCGACGGCGCCGCGGTGGCGGTGCGCGCCCGCGATGTCTCCGCCGCCGAGCTGCGTCTCTATGTCGTCGATCTCGAAAGCCGCTTCCTCGCGCGTCCCTTCGAGCAGCTGGCCCAGAGCGTGCCGACCGTGGCCCCGACCGCGGTGGTGCCGTTCACCCCGGCGGCCGAGGGCGCGACGCAACGCGTCGCCATCCCCGAGGCGCTGGCGCGGAAGGCGCTGCTGGTCGTGGTCAGCGGCGGCGGCCAGGAACGCGTCCTGCCCTACAGCGGCGCCGCCCTCGACCTGCGCATCGCCCCGGCGGACGGCGTGCTGACCGTCAGCGACCGGGCCGGCAAGCCGGTACCGGCGGCCTATGTCCGCGTGCACGGCGATTCGGGCTTCGTCCGCGATGGCCGCACCGACTTGCTCGGCCGCTTCGACCTGCGCGCCCATCCCAACACCCCGCAGCGCCTCGCGGTCTATGTCGAATCAGAGAGCCTTGGCGCCGCCACCCGGGTGGTCGAGGGGCGGTAGCGCAAGAACTAGGCGTCGCTTGCAGGGTGCGGGTTTGGCTGTGAGGATCCTCGGATCTGCGGACTCGTCTCGCAGGAGGCAGCATGCCCAGCGATCCCCAGCGCGATGCCGTCACCCGCGAGCTGATGCAGGCCCTGCCCATGCTGCGGGCCTTCCTGCGCCACCTCGGGGCTGATCCCGAGCAGACCGACGAGGCGGTTCAAGAGACCGCGGTGTGGTGCTGCGCCAATGCCCACCTCTTCACCCCAGGCACCTCGTTCGGGGCCTGGTCGCGCAGTGTGGCGCGCTTCCGCCTGCTCGCGTTGTGGCGCGACCGTGGTCGAGCCGACGCCGCCCTCGATCCCGAGCTGGCCGAGGCCATCCCGGATGGCGACTGGGATGCCGCCTCTGCAGGCCGTCACGAGCGCGGCCTGGCCCTGTCCGCCTGCCTCGACGGACTGCCAGCCACCGCCCGGCGCCTGGTCGAGCTGTCCTACCGTGACGGCCTCGACGCCGCGGCGGTAGCGGCGCGGTTGCGCTCCAGCGCCAACGCCATCTACATGGCCCTGTCGCGCCTGCGCCGCCGCCTGCGCGACTGCGTCGAGCGCCGCCTGGAGCCGGCATGAACCAGGAAGCCTTCGACCTGCTGGTGGCCCGCCACCTCGAGCGCAGCCTCGATGCCGCCGGCCGCCGGGAGCTCGCTGCCATCCTGCGGGACGACCCGCAGCGACGGGCGGAATACCTGCGCCTGCTCGAACAGGAGGGCGCGATCCGTGAACACCTGCGCGAGCAGCTGACCCCCTCGGCCCGACATGAGCTGCGCGTGCCGCGCCGTCCGGCCCGCCGCCGCGCCGCGCGACGCTGGCCA
>JALHRW010000470.1 GCA_022841245.1 Planctomycetota bacterium | reverse complement strand
CTGGCCGCTGGCCGCTGGCCGCTGGCCGCTGGCCGCTGGCCGCTGGCCGCTGGCCGCTGGCCGCTGGCCGCTGGCCGCTGGCTAACTCTTCATCCAGGCTTCGATGCCGCGGATGTCCTTGGGGATGGCGCGGGTCAGTTCCTCGCAGCCGTCCTTGGTGATCAGCAGATCGTCCTCGATGCGGATGCCGAAGCCGTCGTCGGGCAGATAGATGCCCGGTTCGTTCGAGATGATCATGCCGGGACGCAGCGGTTGGCTGCGGTCGCCCGGATCGTGCACATCGAGGCCGATGAAGTGCGACAGGCCGTGGTGGCGGGTGAAGCCGGCGGCGATGATCGGTGCCCAGGCCAGCTTGTTCAGCTCGTCGAAAGTGATGCCGGGCCTGGCGTGCTTGCGCCCGAGCGCGTTCGCCTGCAGCACCAGTTCGTAGACCTCGCGGAAGCGTGGGTCGTCGAAGCGGCCATGCTGCGGCACCGTGCGCGTGACATCGGCGCAGTAGCCGCCGGCGGTGGCCCCGCTGTCGATCAGCAGCGGCATGCCGCGGCGCAGCGGCTGGTCGTTGAACGGGTAGTGCAGGGTCGCGCCGTTGGCTCCGCTGCCGACGATCGGCGGGAAGGCGAGCGGCCCGTAGGCCACCGAGCGGTAGTGCATGGTCAGCAGGCTGGCGACCTCGGCCTCGCCCTGCAGCCGCGGGATCTGCGGCAGCACCGTCTTGAGTCCGGCGGCGGTGATGGCGATGGCCTTGCGGTGCCAGGCCACCTCGTCGGCGTCCTTGATCACGCGCAGCGCCGCCAGATGCGTTTCGGCATTGAGCACGGTGGCGCGCGCCCCGAGCTTCTCCTTCCACTGGGTGAACGCGGCGGCCTGCGCCCCGGGCTCGCGCGAGCGGTGGCACATCGCCAGCAGTCCGCCCGAGCGGCGCAGCGCCAGCGCGACGGCGTCTTCGAGGCGTTCGTGGCGTTCGACCGCGGCGATGCCGTGCGCCTTGCGCGCCTTCTCGTCGGCGCCCAGCCGCGCCCCGTCCCAGATCACCCGCGACGGGTCGCCCGCTTCGAGGAACAGGGTGTCGTGCGGCGCGCGGGTCGGATCGAGCAGCAGCGCGGCGTCCGGCTCGGCGCAGCCGCAGAAGTAGTCGAACCACGGATCCTGGCGGTCGCGGCGCAGGGCCAGCTCGTCGGAGCCGAGCAGCAGCAGCGGCACGCGCTCGCCGAAGGCGGTGCGCAGCAGGCGCAGCGCGTCGGCGCGACGGCGGCGGTAGGTGGCGAGAGGCAGGGCGAGACCGCGGACAGGCATGGCGGAATCGTCCTCAGGAACACGGTCGACGCTAGTCCGCGTCCCGGGAGCGCCGCACTCCCGTGCGGCTGTCTTGGGTGCGATGGATGCCCATTGCCCCGGGCCGCACAGGAGTGCGGCGCTCCCGGGTCAGAGCGCAGCCCGTACGCGGGCGACGAGGGCGTCGGCGCTGCGCTCCTGCGCCTCCAGGTCGGCACCCACGGTCAGGTCGGGCAGCGAACGGTGCAGCTCGTCAAGGTCGCGCTCGGCCCGCTGGCGCCGGGTCGCGTCGGCGATGCGGCCGGTCAGCGGCTTGGTCTCCAGCAGCCGCCGCCG
>JALHRW010000469.1 GCA_022841245.1 Planctomycetota bacterium | reverse complement strand
GCCGCGCCCACGCCTCGGCGAGACGGGCCAGCGTCTCCGTCGTCGCCGGCGAACCGAAGCGGCGGTCCTGCACGACGGCCAGCTCCAGCACCGCATCGTCGGGGATGGCGCTGTCCGCCAGGTCCGGGGCTTCGATCTCGCGCCGTTCGCAGCGCCGCGAGCGGCGGCGCGACGCCAGCAGGGCGGCGGCGGTGAACAGCGGCCGGCCATCGCCCGGCACGTACCACGAGATGCCATCGTCGAGGATGCTGCTGACCACCTGGCGGTCGAACAGGTAGTCGGCGCAGCTCTGCCGGCCGCCGCCGGGGGCGTCGAAGATGTTGTTGAGCGCGACGATGGTGCGGCCGCGCCATTCCTCGCGCAGCGACTGGGTCGGCGAGAAGCGCTGGTCGAGGTCGACCGAGCCCTCGTACGAGAGGTCGAGCACGTCGGCCTCCAGGCCGAGGCCGGCGAGGAAGGCGGTCCACGCCTCGACCTCGGCCACCGCCGTGCCGTGATTGGCGATCAGCAGCACGGCCGCCTCCGGCGTCTTGCGGTAGGCGGCGGCCACCTTGATACGGTCGGCCCGCAGCTGCAGCTCCTGCACCGAGCCATCGCGTCGCGCCACGTCCAGCGCCACCGCCAGGTCGCGGCCGGAGAAGGCGCGCGCGCCGTCCCGCCACGCCAGGTGGTAGGCGATGGTCGCGCTGCCACCGGGCGGCAGCAGCGCGATGGCATCGCGGTCCCACGCCTGCGCCACGCCATCGCGGGTCAACAGCAACGCCTCCGCCACGGCATCGCCGCCCGGGGTCGCCACCCGCGTCGCCACCGCCCGCGTCGCAGCGCCGAAGGGCAGCAGCGAGCGGTTGACCACCGTCCAGGTCCAGCCGGTGCGCTCGCCCAGGCCCAGCGCGTTGTACAGGCTGGGCACCTCCAGCACGACCGGCGAAGCGAGCATGACCGGGTGGGCCAGCGGCGCAGCCACGGCGCGCTGCAGCCGCGGCACGATCACGCGGAAGGCCAGCTCCAGCCTGGCCTCGTAGGGTTCGGCCTGGACCGGGCGCCGGTCCACCAGACGCAGACGCAGGGCGGTGTCGCGCAGCTCGACGGTGGCGCCGGGCGCGATGCCGCGCGCGAGGATGGCCGGGGCCAGGCATTCGACGCCGGACCCGGATTCGACCCGCACCTCGAGATCGCGCGTGGTCGGCGTCGGCATGCCGCCGACGTTGCGCACGGTCAGGCAGGCGACGCGCAGTTCCTGGCCCGGCTCGAAGCGGTCGCCGTCGAACAGGCGCGGCTCGACCGGCTCAAGTGCCACCGCCACCAGTTCCAGCTCCCACGGTGCGCTGAATGCAGCCTGGACGCCGTCAGCGAGGCGCATGGTGATGGCCAGCGATCCGTGCGGCGCCGGCCGGCCGCCAGCGGCGGAACGGCTGCTGCTGCGCCCGTCGGCGCCGCGCGGCCCGTCCGAACCGCCCGCATGGCGGTGGCTGCGCTGCTTGGTGACGCTGCGCGTCTGGGTCCGGCCCTGGCTGTCGCGATAGGTCTCGGTGTCCTGGTACGATTCGGTCCAGCTGTGGCTCGAACCGCCGCGTCCGCCGTCGCCACCGCGGCCACCGCTGGCGCCGCGCCCGGCGCGGCCAGGCGC
>JALHRW010000468.1 GCA_022841245.1 Planctomycetota bacterium | reverse complement strand
CGCTCTTCCGATCTGCGAGGCGGTTTTGAGCCGGGTGGGGGCGGCTGGCGGCTGGCCGCTGGTCGCTGGTCGCTGGCGGCTGGTCGCTGGTCGCTGGCGGCTGGCCGCTGGCCGCTCCTCCTCGACGCGGGCTGAAGCCCACGGTCCTGGGCGGCTGCTGGCTGCTGGCTGGCTGCTGGTCGCTGGCTGCATGCCCGTCGCGCACGCCGCGGTGGCCGGCGCGCCCGAGCCTGGTCCGGCTGGAGTCCTGCCGGTGGCGGCGCTCAACAGCAGCAACGACATGTTCGCGAACGGCCTGGGCAACGGTGATGATTTCCGCACCGCCGGATTGGGCGGCCACCTGCGTCTCGGCGGCCTGACCCTGGCGGTCGATGGTTCGATGCTGACCGATCGCGAGGCCGGCACGCGCAGCGACGAGCTGCTCGCCATCGCTGGCTGGGCTTTCGGTCGCGAGCGGCCCACCACCGGCTGGCATGCCGGCGGGTTCATCGGCGGCGGCGTGCGTGTCGACGGGAACAGCGGCGGCGAAGAGGTGCAGAACGCCGTCCATCGGACGATCAACGTCGACGAGGTCCACCTGGCATATGACGGCGATGAGGAGATCCGTCCGGCATTGGCAGGATCGGCTGTCGTCGGCTGGCTCGGTCCGGCCGGCCTCGGCCTGACCGGCTGGTGGGGCGGACAGCTGATCGCCGCCACGCAGTATGCGCTGGATGGCGAAGCGATCATGGAGGCCGGACCGCGCCTCTGCCTGGTCGGCCAGCAGGGCGCCGTGTGGGCCGGCGTACGCTACCGCTGGCGCGAAGGTGACCCCGCCAACGTCACTGCTGCCGCCACTGGTTGGCACGAGGACGGCCTATGGCTGGATCTCGGCACCTTCGTCGTCCCGTTCGGGCAGGGTGACGGAGCCTGGGGCTACCAGCTGCGTTCGGGCATCAATACCGAGAGCCGTGCCGCCTTCGGCTCGCTCGGCCTGGTCGTCGCGCCTGGCGTCTCGCCGCCGGCTCCGGAACTCGCCCTTGAGCACGACCTCGCGGTCTACGGCGGTGGCGGCTTCGGCGTACAGCTGCGCTGGTATCCCTGGCCCTACCAGGACACCGGGCGGCGCAGCGCGGCGGTCCTCGACTACAGCTTCGGCACCGAGCCCGATGGCCGTCTGCGTCTCGACACCGGTCCCCACTCGAACCCGGTGGCGGCCGACCTGCGCTACGACCAGTTCACCGCTGGCTGGGAGGAGGCGGTGCGTTCGCCCGACTGGTCCGGGCTGCGTTTCGTCCCCTGGGTCCAGGCAGGCGTCGGCGCCCGCCAGGAGGGCATCGTGGTCGAAGGCGACGGCGCGCATGTCGCAACTGACCGCGCCAGCGCCGCGGTGGCGCGTGGCGCCCTCGGCGTGCGTCTGGTCATGGGCGAGCGCCTGAGCCTTGGCGGCAGCGTCAACGGCTGGCTGCCGTTCTGGCGCGAAGAGGTGCACAGCGGCACTGATACGGTGACGTTGAATGATCCGGGGTGGGCGGTGGGGGTGCATGTGGCGGCGCATATAGCCTGGTAGTTGGCGGTGGCTGGCGGCTGGCCGCTGGTGGCTGGCCGCTGGTGGCTGGCCGCTGGCCGCTGGCCGCTGGCCGCTGGCCGCTGGC
>JALHRW010000467.1 GCA_022841245.1 Planctomycetota bacterium | reverse complement strand
CCCGCCAGCCCGCCGCGCCTCATCGTCCTGGTGCTGCACGCCGATGCTGCCGGCGGGGTGCCGCTGCAAGTCGCCGCCGGCCTGCCCTGGGCGGTGCAATTGCGCGACGAGGATCGCGTCGACCAGCTGCTGCTCGAGGCCTGCCGCGAGGACGCGCAGCGCGTCGCCGGCTGGCAGCCGGTCCTCGCCGGCCTGGTCAGCCAGGCCCTGGTCGCGGTCGCCCGCCGCGCCGGCGCCCGCACCGCGATCCGTCGGCCGGGTGCCGCCGGCGCCCTCGCCCGCATCAGTCCGGCCCTGGCGGTGATGGGTCAGGACCTGGCGCAGCCGGTACGCATCCCCGAACTGGCCCTCGCCTGCGGGCTCGGCGCGGTGCAGTTCCGCCGCCTGTTCCGCGCCGCCCTCGACCGCAGCCCGGTGGCCCACCTGCAGCGCCTGCGCCTGGCCGAGGCGCAGCGGCTGATCGCCGGCGGGTTGATGGTGCGTGAGGCCGCCGAGGCGGTCGGCTACCGTTCGTCCGCCTGCCTCGACCGGGTGTTCAGGAAGCTGGCCGGGACGACGCCGGGCAGGTGGCGGGCCGAGGCCGTACGCTAGACCAGGACGGCGGGCTTCAGCCCGACGCGGGCTGGAGCCCACGGTCCTGAGTCAGCGCACCATCGGCATCGGCTGCAACGCCAGCACCAGCGGTCCGCGGCGTGACAGTTCGGCCAGCACCGCGATACGCCGGGCGCCTGGGACGAAGGTGGTCGCATCGACCAGGCCGAGGCGGGCGGCGAGGCCGCTGCCGCGGGGGTAGCGCTCCAGCGGCAGCGGGGCCGGCTCGCGCGCGAGTTCACGCGCCCGCGCCACCGTGCTGCCGAGACTGCCGAGGCCGTCGGCGAGGCCGTCGGCGACCGCCTGCTCGCCGGTGAAGACGCGGCCCTCGGCCAGCTGGTCGACGCGCTCGCGCGGCAGCTTGCGGCGGTCCGCCACCAGGGTGCGGAAACGCTGGTCGACATCGGCGATCAGCGCACGGTAGATCGCGGCCTTGCCCTCGTCCCAGCCGCCGGGGTGGAACAGGTCGGCACGTGGCGAGCCGAGTTCGACATGGCGCTTCACCCCGAGCAGGCCGATCGCGCCATCGAGGTCGGGGATCATGGCGAAGGCGCCAATCGAGCCGGTGATGGTGGCGCGGTGGACGCGGATCTCGCGCGCGGCGCAGGCGATCCAGTAGCCGCCGCTGGCGGCGACGCCATCCATCAGGCAGATCACCGGCTTGGCCCCGTCGAGGCGGCGCACGGCGTGGTGGATGCGATCGCTGGCCCCGGCGTCGCCGCCGCCCGAGTCGATGCGCAGGACCACCGCCACGATCCGGCGGTCGTCGCGCAGGCGGTCGAGCATCGCCACGGTGTCGCCGTCGGCGATGGTCTCGCCGGGCATCGAGCGCTCGCCCGGGACGATCATGCCGGCGAGCTCGACCACCGCGACGCTGCGCGCCGGACGCGCGGCGGCGTCGCCGCCCATCAGCTGACCCCAGAAGCGCATCATGCCGGCCAGGCTGCTGAGATCCGGCACCTCCGGCCCGAAGCGCAAACGGCGCAGCGGCTGCGGCTGGGCGGCGAACCACGCGCCCGGCTCGGCCGCGGCGGTGGCGATGCCCAGAGCG
>JALHRW010000466.1 GCA_022841245.1 Planctomycetota bacterium | reverse complement strand
GGCGACGGTGACGGACACGCCCACGTCGAGCCCGACGGACAGCCCGACGGCGACGGCGACGGACACGCCCACGGCGAGCCCGACGGACAGCCCGACGGCGACGCCGACGGACACGCCCACGGCGAGCCCGACGGACAGCCCTACGGCGACGCCGACGGACACGCCCACGGCGAGCCCGACGCTGAGCGATACGCCTACGTCGACGCCTACGACGACTACGAGCGGGACCCCGACGGCTTCCGGCACGGCGACGCCTTCAGCGACCGAAAGCGCCACCTCCAGCGCCACAGCCACCGTGACGGCGACGCCGACGGATACGCCCACCGCGACGGAGACCTCTAGCTCGACGGCGACGCCGACGGACAGCCCGACGGCAACGGCGACGCCCAGCTCCACCGAGACGCCCGAGCTGAGCCCGACCCCGACCTCGACCGTCACGGGTTCGTTCACGGCGACCGAGACCTTTACGGCTTCGCCCACCCTTTCGGCGACCGAGACGGCGACGCCGAGCTTGACGGGGACCTCAACGCCGACGGAAAGCGCCACGCCGACGGCGACGGAGACTTCGACACCGACGGTGACGCTGTCGAGCACGCCGACCGCCACGGAGTCGGCGTCTCCCACGGCGACCGTTTCTAGCACCTCGTCCGCCACGGGGACGGCGACGCCCACGGCCACGGGGACGGCGACGCCCACCGTGACCGAGACGGCCACGCCGACGGCGACGGAGACGGGGACCCCGACTGCGACTGAGACGGCGACTTCGACGGCCACGGAGACGGCGACATCCACCGTGACGGAAACGGCCACGCCCACGGTCACCGCGACGGCGACATCGACGGTGACCGAGACGGCCACGCCTACGGTCACGGAGACGGAGACTTCCACCGTGACGGAGACGGCCACGCCCACAACGACGGGGTCGGCGACGCCCACGGCGACGGATTCGGCCACACCGACGGTGACGGAGACGGCCACACCCTCCGTGACCGGGACGGCGACGCCGACGGTGACCGAGACCGCAACATCCACCGTGACCGAGACGGCCACGCCCACGGCGACGGAGACAGCGACGCCCACCGCGACGGAGACGGCCACCCACACGGCGACCGAGACGGCCACGCCTACCGCGACCGAAACCGCTACGCCTACGGCGACGGATACGGCTTCTCCCACGGCAACGGAGACGGCGACGTCCACCGCGACCGAGACGGCCACGCCTACCGCGACAGAAACGGCTACGCCTACGGCGACGGATACGCCCACGGCAACGGAGACGGCAACGGAGACGGCCACGGTAACGGAGACGGAGACAGCCACGCCCACCGCGACCGAGACGGCCACGCCCACGGCGACCGAGACGGTGACGCCCACGGCGACCGAGACGGCGACGCCTACCGCGACCGAAACCGCTACACCTACGGCGACGGAGACGGCGACGCCTACCGCGACGGAGACGGATACGCCCACGGCAACGGAGACGGATACGCCCACGGCGACGGAGACGGCCACGCCCACGGTGACCGAGACGGCTACGCCCACCTCGACCGAGACGGCCACGCCTACAGCGACCGAAACCGCGACGCCTACGTCGACCGAGACGGATACGCCCACGTCGACCGAGACGGATACGCCCACGTCGACCGAGACGGCTAC
>JALHRW010000465.1 GCA_022841245.1 Planctomycetota bacterium | reverse complement strand
AATAGGGTCGCCACCGCCGCTCAGTTCTTGACGCTCCGCTGAATCCCAATCGGTTCCACTCATATGGGCCGCGATGATTCGGATGGTCCGGGTCACGCGCCCCGGTACCTCGATGTTAGTCCCATGCGATCATTACAAACATATTTAGTTATTGGGATTCTACTGATAATTGTACTCGCGGGATACGTATTGGCGTTCTGGAATTCTGATTCTCATAACTTAAATTCACAGTATCGGTTATGGAAAATGGGGTTACTCCCAATATCTGATACATCAGAACTTCGTTATCAATTTTTGGTTATTGACTCAGGGTTCCGTGATAGATTAAAGGGTATGACAATGGAGGAATTGCGGAAATGGTATCCAAAGCTGATTGAGTTTGGGAATGGTAATAGGTACCAACGTTACTATGAGAAGGGGTTACTCGGAATGGGATATTACTGGTTAGGGGATAGCCAATTCTCTGTTCGGTTTAAGGATGGGATTGTTTATGACGTTGATCTGTTTAAAGGATAGAAAATGGGACTAACCAGTCGGTACGGGGAGCGCGTGACTTGTGGTGATGGCTAAGATGTATCTTGGTCGCCACATGGAGTTCGCCTCGCGTTCCAGACAAGTGGGTGTCGCTGCGGTCAAGAATTCGCGGCGGCCAGGCTTACTTAACAGATAGGGTCGCCACCGCCGCTCAGTTCTTGACGCTCCGCTTAACCCCATTCGGTTCCACTCATATGGGCTGCGTTGATTCGGATGGTCCGGGTCACGCGCCCCGGTACCTCTATGTTGGGCATAAAAGTCGCTGGCTGATGATGTTTGCATGATGATTTTGGTTTGCCAGAAGGTGATGCCGCTCTTCGAAAATGATTCGTGTAATGGCGTATTTGTAGCTGTGGATGAGATGGTTTTAATATTCTAGTCGCCCATGCCAACATGGTTATGCGTTTTCATTGGTCTCATTTGCAGAATGTTGCTGTTGTTTCTGATGTCTTCATACTCAATGCACTCGTGTTGATATGTGCCTAATGGATAGGAATTATGCCCAACTAGTCGTTGAAACCGAGCCCATTACGTGTGGTTTTCCAATCGCCCGGCTCCGGTCAAGAATTCGCGGACTGAAGTTGCTGGTGACCCTTTTATCTTTCCCCGCTCAGTTCTTGACGCTCCGCCTCTGTTCTCGTTCCAATTGCCCTCCACCCCGTCCGTTCCATTGTGCCCACCCGTCGGCAAATGGGCCGGTTTAACTCATTGTTAGGCGCAAAATGCGACGAAATTGGCAACTTACCGTGCTCATTGGAATTGATTTGGTTATATTTTGGTTAGGCACAATCGGGCATTCAGACTATATTAATGTGTATCAGTTAGGAATATTGGACGAAATCATACCGGTCGTAGTTTTAATCCCGTTAGGCCTTATACTGTCGGTAAGGATCCTTAGGGAAAAGCCAATGAAGCATTTAATAACGCCAATATTGTCGATAGCCTTTTTACTTCTCGTGTTTGGTTTGGTTATCACAGATACGTATCGGGCTAGGCATAAAACGTTTGTTATCAATTGGATTCATATAAATAGATAAATGCGCCTAACTAGTCGGTACGGGGAGCGCGTGACATGTGGTTATGGCTCAGGCTGCCCTGGCTCTCCACATAGGGTCGCCACCACGTTCCAGGCAAGTGGGTGTCGC
>JALHRW010000464.1 GCA_022841245.1 Planctomycetota bacterium | reverse complement strand
GCCGGCCGTCGGCCAGCCAGCGGCCGTCGCGCACCAGCACGCAGCCGACGCCGGGATTGGGCCAGGTCTGGCCGAGCGACAGCGATGCCAGGCGCAGAGCGCGGGCCATCCACGCCGCATCGGTCGGCGCGTCCATGGCGTCAGGCCGTCGGTTCGGCCGGCTTCGCCTTGCGCACCTCGGTCGGCCGGTGGTCGCGGGCGAGACGGTCGAGGACGCCGTTGATCAGGCGCGCGGTCTTGCCGTCGCTGCCGTAGAGCTTGCCCAGTTCGACCGCTTCGTTGATCGCGACCCGCGGCGGGGTCTCGGCGCGGTAGAGGATCTCGTAGGCGCCGAGGCGGAGGATGGCGCGGTCGGTGGCGGCGAGGCGGCCGACCGTCCAGTTCTCCAGGCGCTGGTCGATCGCGGCGTCGAGCGCGACACGCTGCGCGCGCACCCCGGCGACCAGTTCGCCGCACAGTTCGGCCGAGCCGGCGGGCAGGCCTTCGGCGTGGTCGTCGGGCAGGGGCAGTTCGCCCTCGAGATGACGGCAGAGATCCCAGCAGAACAGGGCCTGCACGGCGAGTTCACGTGCGGCGCGGCGGGGATCGGGCGGCTGGCCGCTGGTCGCTGGCTGCTGGCTGCTGGCTGCTGGCCGCTGGTCGCTGGACGCTGACATGGTTGATACCTGAAAAGAGCGCGTGGGCGGACGATGGACTTACAACTGTTCCAGCAACCCGACCATCTCGAGCGCGGCCATCGCCGCGTCAGCGCCCTTGTTGCCGGCCTTCAGCCCGGCGCGGGCCAGGGCCTGGTCGGTGGTGTCGCAGGTGAGCACGCCATTGAGCACCGGCACGCCGGTGTCCATCATGACCATGGCGATGCCCTTGGCGTTCTCGCCGGCGACGTAGTCGAAGTGCGGGGTCTCGCCACGGATGACGCAGCCGAGGGCGATCACCGCGTCGAATTTCTTCGACTTGGCCAGGCGCTGCACCACCAGCGGCAGCTCCCAGGCGCCAGGAGCGCGCACCACGGTGATGGCGTCGGCGGCGACACCGTGGCGGGTGAGGACGTCGAGCGCGCCGGCGACCAGGCTCTCGACGATGTGTCCGTTGAAGCGGGCTGCGGCGATGGCGATCTTGACGCCGTCGCCGGCGACCTGGCCTTCGATGATGCGTGGCATGGCGGGAGGCTAATCCGCGGCGGGCGCCGCGCCAGAGCGCCGCGCCAACTGCACTGCGTTCCACAGGTTGTGGCACATGATGTAGCACACCGGCACCAGCGCGGCGGGCGGGCCGGCGCAGGCCAGCGCGGTATAGGTCGCCAATGCGGTGTTCTTCTGCCCGAGCGACTGGCCGGCCTCCAGCGCCAGATTGCCGCCCATGCGCCGTCCGACGATGAAGGACAGCACGCACAGCCCGGCGGCGGTGGCGGCATGCGGCAGCAGGGCGTGCAGGCCGGCCAGGCGCAGGTAGCCGGCGGCCGAGGCGCTCATCACCGTCAGGCCGACCAGCCAGAGCAGGAACGAGCGGTCCATCTGCCGCGCCAGCAGCATCGCCCAGGCCGGACGCAGGCGCACCAGCAGGCGCGCGACCAGCCAGGGCGTCAGCACCACCGGCACCACGCGCAGCAGCAGTTCCTGCGGACTGCCCGGGGCATCGGGTCCCTGCAGCAGCGCGAGCAGGGCGGGGAAGAGGGCGCAG
>JALHRW010000463.1 GCA_022841245.1 Planctomycetota bacterium | reverse complement strand
GGTCGATTCGCGCTCGATCACGGTCAGGGCGCGCGACAGCGGCACGCCGGCCGCGACCAGGCCGCCGAGCGAACGCGCGAAGGCCAGGACCTGGGCCTGCGGCACGCGCGCTCCGAACACGCCGCCCGGCGCTGCGGGATCAAGCGCGGTCGGGGTCAGCCCGAGCGATTCGACGGCACGCTGCGCCGCCGGCAGATCATCAGCCTCGATGCGGCCTTCGCGAGGCGAGCCGTCGTCGGCCAGGGCGGTGTAGGCGAAGGCGGGCACGTTCAGGATCCGGCGTGGGTGTTGCGCAGGACCTCGGGCAGCGACGTGCGGCCCTCGCGCACCAGCTGGAGGCCGCTGGCGCGCAGGCCGGTCATGCCTTCAGCCAGGGCGAGGCGGCGCAGCTCGTGGGTCGGCGTGCGCAAGCCGGCGGCGTGGCGCAGGGACTGCTCCAGGACCATGCTCTCGAACAGGCCGCTGCGCCCGCGGTAGCCGGTGCCGTTGCACTCGTGGCAGCCGGCCGGGCCGTAGACCGGGCCGTCGTGGCCGGGCAGCAGGCGCAAGGCGTCGACGCGCTCGGCGCCGTCGAGCACGCGCTTGCAGCGCGGGCAGAGCAGGCGGACCAGGCGCTGCGCGACCACCAGCTCCAGGGTCGAGGCGACCAGGTAGGGCTCGACGCCCATGTCGATCAGGCGGGCGACCGCGCCCGGCGCGTCGTTGGTGTGCAGGGTCGAGAGCACGAGGTGGCCGGTCAATGAGGCCTGCACCGCGATCTCGGCGGTCTCGCGGTCGCGGATCTCGCCCACCAGCACGACGTCGGGGTCATGGCGCAGGATGGCGCGCAGTCCGGCGGCGAAGGTCAGGCCGGTGCGCACATCGACCTGGATCTGGTTGATGCCGTCGAGGTGGTATTCGACCGGATCCTCGATGGTGACGATCTTGAGGTCCGGCGTGTTGATGCGCGAGAGGCCTGCATACAGCGAGGTGGTCTTGCCGCTGCCGGTCGGGCCGGTGACCAGGACGATGCCGTGCGGCATGGCCAGGGCGTGCTGGAACAGGTCGAGGTCGCGGCCGGCCATGCCGGTGCCGGCCAGCCCGACCAGGGCGGCCGAGCGGTCGAGGATGCGCAGCACCGCGGCCTCGCCGTGCAGCATCGGGATGATGCTGACGCGCACGTCGACGTCGCGGCCGCCCAGGCGCAGCTGGATGCGGCCGTCCTGCGGCAGGCGCTTCTCGGCGATGTCGAGGTTGGCGAGGATCTTGATGCGCGAGACGATGGCGGCCTGCAGGCGGCGCACCTCGGGCGGCAGGCGGGCCTCGGCCAGCTCGCCGTCGACGCGGTAGCGCACCGCGAAACGGCCTTCGAAGGGCTCGAAGTGCACGTCGGTGGCGCGGCGTTCCAGCGCCTCCTGCAGCACCTGGTTGACCAGGCGGATGATGCTGGCGTCCTCGGCGGCGTCGGCGAGGTCGAGCGTGGCGCGCGCACCGGCCTCGGCGCCCTTGCCCTCGACCAGGCTCTGCACCGTGTCGGCGCCGACCCCGAGGTGTTCGCGCAGGGCCTCGTGCAGCAGGACGGGCGGGGCGACCGCCACGACGGGGATGATGCCGCCAGCCGCGGCGCGCACCGCGTCGAGAGCGGCGGCGTCGAGCGGGTCGGCGATGGCGACGGTCAGGCCGGGATGCCCGGCCAGGGGCAGAGCGTGGG
>JALHRW010000462.1 GCA_022841245.1 Planctomycetota bacterium | reverse complement strand
GCCTCTCCAACGCGGCCCCTGCGAACGTGGGGACGACGGCGCCAGGGGGGAGTACCGAAGCCAGCCGAGCGGATCACGTCCACGCCCACGGCAACCAGGCCGGCGGCTCCCTGCACGCTGTTGCTACAACGTTGGTGGCCGGCTTCATGTCGCCCGCCGACAAGACCAAGCTCGACGGGCTCACCCCGACGGCGTCCGCCGGCACGGGATGGCTCTATGGGCTCGGTTTCGACGGGGCCCGGGTGGTGCCTGCGGGCACCGCTGCGGCCCTGACCGCGCCCGTCAACTACACCGACTTGACGATGGAGGCGGGCGCCATCCTGCCGGCGGCGTCGCAGCCCATCGACGTGTCGGGGACGTTGACCTTCGGCGCGGGTTCCTCGATCCACGTCAACGGCAACAACGCCGCAGGGAGGACGGGGGGAGCCGCCACGGCCGCCGGCTCGCTGGCGCAGGCGGGGGTCGCCGGAGCCAACGGGGGGCTGGGGAACTCCATCGGCGGCAACGCGACCAGCGTGGGTACCGTCTCCTCAGCGCTGGGAGGCAGCGGCGGCGCGGGCGGTGGCGGCGGCGGCGGCCAGCCTGGAGGCAACGCGGGCCCCGCCGTGCGCCCCGTCGCGGGCACCGTGGGGCGGTGGGAGCAGGACCGGGGGGTCTTCTTCAATTACACGACCTCCGGCTTCACCCGGCCGCGGGGGGGAGGCAACGGCGGCGGCGGCGGCGGATCTGTCAACGGGGACGGCGGTGGCGGCGGCAGCGGCGCCAGCGTCCAACAGGTGAGGGCGCGGCGGATTGTGGCGCAGACGGGATCGAACGGATGTTTCAGCGCTCACGGGGGGGATGGCGCGAGCGTAGCGGTGGCCCTCTCGGGGGGTGGCGGCGGCGGCGGCGGCGGGGCCTACGATGTGTTCTGCGACGAGATCGAGCTGGCCCCTGGAATCACTTACGCCGATTTGTTCAACGTGCTGGAGGGGATCGGTGGCACCGCCATCACCCCGGGCAACGAGGGCACCGATGGCGTGCGAGGGCGAGGGCGTCTCTACCTTCGGGGCGTGCTGGTCTACGAGACCCCCTGATCAGACGGGGACCGCCAGCGTGGCGGCGGCGGCGGCCAGCTCCGTGTCGCCGCGCATGTCGTACCGGGCCGTCGTCTCGATCTTCGCGTGCCTCATGAGCCGCTGCACGATCCGGGCATCGTGGCCGGCGAGGAAGAGCCCTGTGGCGAAGGTACGGCGGAGGTCATGGGGGTGGATGGGCCGGATCTGGGCGCGCTTCGCCAGCCCCCCCAGCAGCTCCGCGAAGTACCCATCGGTCAAGGGCCGTCGGATCCACCCTGCCCCCTGCTCATGCGCGACGGGGAAGAGCGGGCCCGGCTCCTGCCCCCGGGTGCTCATCCAACGTTGCAGGGCCACGCGGACACCCGGGGGGAGGGGGAGCCGGTCCTCGCGGTTGCCCTTTCCTCGCACGACAAGGGCCCCCTGCCCCTCGAACCCCTCGGGCTCGAACGCCTCGACGGGGAGCCCCACCAGCTCCGACCGGCGGAGGCCGCAGCCGAGCGCCACGGCCAGCAGCGCCACGTTGCGGGGGCCGCAGAGGCCCGGCGAGCTCGCCGCGGCCTGGAGGAGCTTCTGTTGCTCGCGGGGGGGGAGGTAGACCCCCCTGGAGACCCGGGAGCCTCGGACGGGGGCCAGGTC
>JALHRW010000461.1 GCA_022841245.1 Planctomycetota bacterium | reverse complement strand
CGTTGGCGCCGCAGCAGCTGCCGGCGCCGAGACGCAGTTCGATGCGGGCGCCCAGGCCGCTGGCGGACGCACTGGCAGTGGCCATCTCGGCTCCGCCGGCGAGGAAGTCGCGCAGCAGGCGCTCGGCCTGGGCCGGCTGGACATGGCCGAAGGTCTGGCCGCCGATCTGCACCACTGGCGCCAGCGTGCAGCAGCCGAGGCAGGCGACGCCCTGCACGGTGAAGCGCCGATCCGTGTCGGTGTCCTCGCCGATCTTCAGTCCCAGCACGCGGCGCAGCGCCGCGTCGACCGCCTCCGAACCCTTCACATGACAGGCGGTGCCGTGGCACACCGAGATGAGGTGCTTGCCCGCCGGCAGGTGGCGGAAGCGGTCGTAGAAGGTGGCGACGCCAGCGACCCGCGCCGCCGGGATGCCGGTGAGGTCGACCACCTGCTGCAACGCGGCCGGCGGCAGCCAGCGGAACTCCTCCTGCAGATCCTGCAGGATGGGGATGAGCGCATCGGCACGACGGCCGCGCGTCGCCACCGTCCGCTCGACGAAGGCCGTGTCGTGCGCCGTCATGGTGCGGCCTCGTAGCAGACGAGGTGCTCGGCAGTGCGCACATACAGGCGGCCATCGACCACCGCCGGCGAGGCCGCGACTGCGCCGCCCGCGCTCCACGGTTCGCCCAGCCCGCAGGTCGCGCCCAGAGTGACGCGGCGACCCTGGCCGTCGGCGCTGAACAGCAGGAGCGCGGAGCCGTGGACCAGTGGCGAGGCCTTGAAGCTGCCGGACAGATCCTGCTCCCAGGCCTTGGTTCCATCGGCCACGGCGAAGGCGGTCAACATGCCGCCGTCGCTGATCAGCGCCACCTGCGCGCCGTCCGACACCGGGCTGACCGTATCGGGCAGACCGTCCTCGGACTTCCAGGCTGTGCTGCCGTCCGGTTGCAGTGCCGCGACCAGATTGCGCGCATTGGCGAAGATCGCGCGATCGCCGACCACGATCGGGCTGGGGCCGACGTCGCCGTGGAACAGGTCGGCATGCCACAGCTCGGCGCCGCTGGCCGGATCGTAGGCCGCCAGGCGCGGATTGCCGGCGCATAGCACGACCTCGCGGCCGCCCAGGCGGGCGAGGATCGGCGAGCTCCACGCTGCAGGCAGCTCGCGTCTGGTGCGCCACAGCTCGCGGCCGGTGGCGGTGCCGAAGGCGACCAGCGCCGACTTGCCCTCGTCATCGACGTCCCACTGCAGCAGCACGCGATCCTGCCAGATCGCCAGCGAGGCGGCGAAGCTGTACATGCTGGTCGGCACGCCGAGCTGCTTCTGCCAGCGTGTCTTCCCATCAGCGCAGTCGAGCGCGACCAGCGATCCGCTGGCGAACACCGCGACCACCTGGCGTCCGTCGGTGACCGGCGTCGGCGCGGCGAAGCCGGTGTCCTCGAAGGGTTCCGGCTTCGCGCCGGGCGGGAACGACACCGAGGTCTGCCAGCGCTGCGCCCCAGTGGCGGCATCGAAGGCGGTGACGGTCTGGCGCTGCGCGTCGCCGCCAGTGAGGTAGATGCCGCCGTCCCACACGATCGGCGAGCTGGTGCCGGGCAGGCCGGCCTGAACGCGCCAGCGCTCGCGCGGCGTGGCGGGCCATGGTGTCGCGGTGCTGCCATCACCACGCGGTCCGCGGAAGCTGGGCCAATTGCGCGCGAAGTCCGCCGCGCTCGCCGGGGCGACGACCACCGCAGGC
>JALHRW010000460.1 GCA_022841245.1 Planctomycetota bacterium | reverse complement strand
G
Source organism: Planctomycetota bacterium (assembly GCA_022841245.1). Classification (GTDB taxonomy): domain Bacteria; phylum Planctomycetota; class UBA11346; order UBA11346; family UBA11346; genus UBA11346. The sequence continues at coordinate 1,736 of JALHRW010000460.1, read as the reverse complement.
CGCCGGCGGCGGCCTGCGGGGTCAGCCGCGCCGCCCAGTCCGGACCGACGGTGGCATTGACGGGCAGGGCAGGCCAGCGCACGACCTGGCGGTCGAGCAGCAGGCCACCGCGGCGGTCGCGCTGCGACTTCGCCACCGAGGAGAGCTTGCTCAGCTTCTCGCGCACGGCTTGGCGGTTGTCGTTGCCGAGCGAGTTGAAGGTCAGGTTGCGCTGCTGGTACTCGTTCTGCGCCTGCACATCGGCCTGCCGAACGGCGACGTCGCCGGTCCAGCGCGAGGCGTCCTGGCCGAGCCGTTCGAGCACCGCGACGTGGTCGGTCAGCTCCTGGTCGATCAGCTGCAGCTGGTCGGCGAGGCGGGCGCGCACTGCCGGCGACTCCTCGCTGGACGAGCGCAGTCGCTTCAGCTCGTCGGCCAGCACCTCGACGCGGGCGCCGGTGGCGTCGCCGGCCGGGACCGGCTCCCATCCGTCGACGTGCCCCAGACTGGTGCCGGGCGGCGCGGTGAAGCGCCACAGCGCGCGCATCACGCGCAGCTCGGGGAAGACCGGCAGTTTCGGCCGCAGCCCGTCGCCGGCGGCCTGCGCCCAGCACACCTGGATGCGGGTGGCGGCCTCGCCGGGACGCAGCGGGTTTACCGGAACCAGGACGCGGTCGGGAGCGGAGCCCTGGCGGGCGCGCACCGGCTGGCCGCCGAGCCGGATCTCCCACAACGCGCAGCCCTCGGGCAGGACCAGCTCCAACGCGCTGCGGCTGCGGTTGATCACGTACCACGTCGCCCGCGACATCAGCCGACGGTCGGGATCGATGGCGCTATGCACATCGACCAGGGTGGCGACGGCATCGGCGCCGAGACCCTGATCGAGACGTTCGCGTTCCAGGGCCAGCTTCCACGCCGAGCCGGTGGCGGCCCAGGTGCGGCCGGTCAGCAGCGCGGGAGCGACGCCGGCAGGCAGCGGCACGGCGTTGGCCGGGCGCTCCTCAAGACCATCGGGACGGCGAACCAGCTGGCCGGCCTCCTCATCCTCGGCCAGGGCGACGGTCTCGCGATCGAGGGCCGGTTCGCAGGTGAACGCGCCGAGGGCGACGCGCTCGCGGCCGGCGGCCTCGCTCCAGTCGACGGTGAAGGACAGATCGAGCGCGGTCGGGCGGTCGAGCGGAGCGGCGAAACGCGCGGTCAACCAGCCGTCGGCTTCGCTCCATTCCGCTACTGCTTCGCCACGCCGGTCGGCGAGCCGTGCCCCCTCGGGCAGACGGATGCGCACCCGGTCGAGAGCGCCCTGCTCGGGCCGCACATTCACGCGGCAGGACCAGCGCAGCGAACTGGCGCCGGCGATGAGGTAGTGCGCCGCCTCGATGCGCTGACGCCGCTCGCTGGCGCCGATCGCCAGCTGGGCGGTGCTGCCGGCACGCAGCTCGATGGCGTGGCGCTGGCGTTCGTCGGCACGTGGACGGATGTTGGCGCGCGCGAGGTCGGCGGCGAGGGCTTCGGCATCGGTCGCCGGACCGCTGAGCGTGGCACGTACCGTGCCGCGATCCGCGAGCAGCCAGCGCACCCGCGCAGCAGCGACGCCATCGCCGGCCAGGGCGATGCGCGGCAGACCTTCGGCCCCGTCTGGCGCCTCGCAGCGCAGCACCACCTGGGCGCCAGCGGCCAGGGCGGCGGTGGCGCGCAGGATGCCGCCGCCGGCTGGATCGGGCAACCACGCCGCACCGTCGGTCGCAACCACGCGCCAC
>JALHRW010000459.1 GCA_022841245.1 Planctomycetota bacterium | reverse complement strand
CGAGAGGTTGACGCAGGCGATACCCGCCGACATGCCCGAGTTGGTGAACTCGGTGATCTCCTGCGGCAACAGCGCACCCTCAAGGTTCTTGTGGCGGTCGTAGCGGCCCCAGCCCTGCTCGCCGCCGTACCCGTTCGCAAAGCCCGAGATGTTGGTGGACTCGGCGAGGTCAGCGGACATCGCCACGAACAGCGGCCGGCCATACTCCTTCTTGCCGAAGGTGTTGACCCAGGCGCCCCACTTGGCAAGGCCAGCCCGGTTCGGCGCGCTGGCGCCCGGCTTCACAAACAGGTCTTCCGGGTAGTTCTTGTAGTCCCAGAGGCGCGGATCGTTCCACGGGTTCTTGCTGGTGTCCAGCCGGAAGCTCGGGATCTCCTCCGGCACCGAATCGCCAAGCTCGACGAGGCGGTCCGAGAGGTAATCGACCAGCGCCTCGTCCGACGCGATGACATCGGCGATGGCCTTCAGGTTCGCCTCGAATTGGGACTGATAGGCCGGGCCGGCGGCCGGGGCCGGATCGTCCTCGCCCACCCAGTGCGCGCCATACTTCTCTGCGAACTCGCGGCGCCCCTGCCAGTACAGGTTGTCGTGGAGCTTGTGCGGCACGCCGTGCGACTTGTAGCCGGTCACGCCGTAGCCGTGGCCCTTCGTCGTCTTGAACCAGACCATGCCGGGGCGGCCGTTCGTGTTCGGATCCTCGACGGCTGAGAGGATCGCCTCGGCGGCGGACCGCACGTCGTTGCCGTTCTCAGTGCCGTAGACGCGATAGCCGTACGGCTCGAACCAGTCCACCGGTGTGCCGTTGACGACCGAGCTGGCCTGGAACTCGTCGATGCCGAAGTCGTTCCAGTCGATCAGGTAGTACAGGTTGTCGAGACCCAGACCAAACGAGCTGTTCTTCGTCTCGTGGCTGGCGCCGGCGGTCAGCCCGCCCTCGCCCTCAACCGCGAAGACCTTGACCCCGTCGGCGCCCGCTCGCTTCAGCGCGATCGCCTCGCCGGCGGCCGGCGGCGAGCCGTGGCCGCTCGGACCGGTGTTGAACTTGAGGAAGAGGGTCTTGCCCTCCATCTCGGCGTGGCCGGCCAGGCCGCCGCGCCGCCGGAAGCCCATCAGATCCTTCCACATCAACTGCTTGTGGTCAGCGTCGGGCACGGCGTACTTCTTGTCACCAGTTCGCTCGTAGCGGGCGCGCAGCGCGGTGTTGTAGGCCGCCAGCATCGTATAGATCACCGGAATGGTGTGGCCGGCCACCAGGACGAACTTGTCGCCGAACCGCTTCTCCGGGTTCCGGATATCCCAGCGCATAGCGCCGCTGAGCGTCAGCCCCACCATCATCTGGATCTTGGACCGCGAGCCGCCCGGGTGTCCGCTCTGCCGATAGTTCAGGGTCACGTCGATGAACTGCGCGATGCAGTCCGCGATCTTCTCCCAGTGTGCGAGATGCGGCTCGATCCGCTGGAGGCGCGCTTCGGAGGGTGACAAGGGAGTAGCAGTCATTGGATATCCCCTAGAGGTGGACGAGATTCTGGCCGGCCGTGCTGAATGGCAGCGCTGCGCACCAGTGACCGAGGCGGATGATACCTAGTTCGGGCAGAACGTGCAGCCGAAGGCGGTTCCGGGCGCGCTGAAACGTATCAGCGGCGGCCGACAGCGCTGCTCGCGCGGTTACAGCGACACCTGGACACCGTGGCGCCATCTGCCCAGCGCGGCCGACTGATGATCCTCTGGCCGCCGCCGT
>JALHRW010000458.1 GCA_022841245.1 Planctomycetota bacterium | reverse complement strand
CTCGGCCGCCGCGGCGTCGCCAGCTCGCAGGGCCGGCGAGAGGGCGCGCAGGCCGCTCGCTGCACCAGCCTGGCGATGCACGGTGGTCAGTCGTGCGACCTGACCGGGCAGGCCGGCGACGAGATCGCGCAGCACCGCTCCGACCTCGACGCTGGGCAGCTGGCCGTCATCGCCGACCAGCATCAGCCGGGACTTGGCGGGCAGGGCACGGGCGAGAGCGGCGGCGAGGTGGACATCGAGCATGCTCGCCTCGTCGACCACCACGATGTCGGCCGCTAGCCGGGCCTCGGCGTCATGACGGAAGCGCGCGGTCGCAGCGTTCCAGCCGAGCAGGCGGTGCACCGTCACCGTCTCCTGCGCGGCGAGGGCCAGCCGCTCCTGCAGCGCCTCGGGGACCTTGGCGAGACCGTGTTCGATCGCCGCGCGCAGGCGTGCCGCGGCTTTGCCTGTCGGCGCCGCCAGGCGGATGGTGAGGTCGCCGCCTGCGAGCAGGGCGGTGAGCGCCCGCAGCACGGTCGTGGTCTTGCCGGTGCCGGGTCCGCCGACGATCACCGCCAGGCGCTGCTCCACCGCCAGACGCACGGCTGCGTCCTGGCTGGCGTCCTGGCCTATCGCGATCAGCGGCAGTTGCGCTGCCGAGGCCGACGCGACCGGGGCGCTGGCCAACTGCCGTAGACGGCTGGCCAGATCCGACTCGTCGCGCGCGCAGGCCGACCAGGCGACCGTACCGTCGCGCAGGATCAGCGGGGCAGCGCCGATGTCCGTGGACGCTGCGCCGATCGTGATCAGGCGTTGCGCCTCGTCGGCATCGATCGGCGCCTGGGTGTCGCCGGCGAGACGGGCCTCTGCGAGGAGCTTGGCGACGCGCCCGGCCAGCGCGGCCTCCTGCGGATAGCGTCCCGCCAGCCAGGTCGAGACGGCGTCGGCGATGCTCATGGCTGGTCTCCCAGCAGTTCGCGCTCAAGCGCCAGGACCAGCGCCTCGGGCGGCTTCCACGTCCACACCCCCTGCCCGCTGTCAACGCCGCGCAGGAAGATCCACGCCGCCCCGGCGACGTTCGTATCGTAGCGGTAGTTCCCGCCGAGACGGTGGCGCAGCTGCCGGTGCAGGGCGAGGACGTAGATCAACGCCTGCGCCAGGTAGTGGTGTCCGGCCATCGCCGGCCACAGGCGGTCGGCGGCGTAATCCTCCGGCGCGTCGCCGAGGTGGTTGCTCTTCCAGTCGAGCACCCACCACGCCGTGCCGTCGCTGGCCAGCAGATCGACGAAGCCCTTGAGGAAGCCGCCACCCGGCGCCGCGTCGCGCAGGCGCAGGCCCCTGGTCGATTCGCGTGGAAGTTCCCCGTGGCGGGCGATCAGCTCCAGCACCCGCTCCGGCCGCACCTGGGCCAGCGGCAGGTGGAACTCCCACTCCGCCCGGCGCAGGCGGTCGGGGATGGCGCCAAGCACCAGTTCGCGTTCGCCGCAACGGATCGGCAGAGCAGCGAGAGCGGTCAGGCCGGCGGCGACGATGGCGACCGCGTCGTCGACATGGGGCTGGCGCGGACCGCTGCCTTCGAGTCCGAGCGGGCGCAACGCGTCGCGCACCCGGTTGCTGGGATCGGCTGCGAAATCCCAGCCTTCCAAGGCCTTGTGCAGGGCGTCGCCGAGGTCGGCGCCACGGGCGATGGCGCGCAGTCCGCTGGGCGGCGCGGAGGCGACCGGCGGCGGCAGCTGCGGCTCGTCGTCGCGGCGCTGCTC
>JALHRW010000457.1 GCA_022841245.1 Planctomycetota bacterium | reverse complement strand
CGCTGGGCGCTGAGCGCTGGGCGCTGGGCACTGGGCGCTGGCTGCTGGCCGCTGGCCGCTGGGCGCTGGCCGGCCGTCTCCTCATACCGGCAGCGTCGGCGCCTCGTCGCCCCAGCTCAGCACCACGCCGCAGCCCGGACGCTCCTCGACATCGATGCGGTCGAGTTGCGGGAGCAGCGGCGCCGCCTGCTGGCGCAGCCAACGCGCCAGTCCGGCGGCATCGGGCTGCTCGAGGCCGGGGATGCCCTCGAGGGCGTGGTGGTCGAGCAGGCGATACACCGGTTCGAACAGGCGCTTGACGTCGCCGTAGTCGACGGTCCAGCCGAGCACGTCGTGCAGCGGCGCCGACAGATGCAGCTTCAGCCGGTAGCTGTGGCCGTGCAGGCGGCGCGCCGGATGGTGCTCGGGAGCGGCGGTCAGGCGCAGTGCGCTTTCGCAGCGCAGCTCCTTCCAGATGCGGTGACGCATGCCGTCGAAGTGGCAGCCGGCGGTGACCGTCTCGTAGACGCTGACCCAGCTCAGCTCGGACAGCGACGGTTTCAACCGCGACCACAGCCACGCCGCCAGGACCTCGCTGGTCGGATTCTCCAGCCCCTTGATGTCGTTGAGGCAGCGGTGGTCGAGCTCGTGCACGAAGGGCGCCCAGCGCTCCTCCAGCCGGTCGTAGTCGATGCCGAGATGCTCGCCTTCGGCCAGCGGCTGCATCGCATGCAGCACCACTTCGAAGCCGTGGCCGTGCATGCGCCCGCACTGGTGGCCAGCCGGAACGTTGGGCAGCTGGTGCGCGGCTTCGAAGCGGAAGCGACGCCAGACGTGCACGCGGCCTGTGCCGTCGAGATCGGCGCCCTGATCCGGCGTGCTCTGCACCCCAACGCCGACGATGCCGGGCACGCTGCGCTGGGCCACGCTCTGCCGTTCCAGCCGGCGGCGCAGCCAGCGTGCCAGCTCCTCGTCAGTCGGCACCGAGAGCAATTCGTTGAGGAAGCGGTAGTCAAGGTCGCCGACCGCGCGCTCGAGGCAGTCGCCGAGCGTCTCGACCTCGGCGCCGACGAAGGGCGCCCACGACGGTGCCGGCTCGGCCCAGACCCGGGCGAGGAAGCCATGGCCATGCAGGCGACGGCAGCGGTGGCCGTCGGGCAGCACGGCAACGGAGCGCGCGGCCTCGAAGCGGGCGGCGGCGGTGAAGCGGAGGGACTCGGGCATCGGGGGCGTAGCTGAATGGAAGAGCGGGGATTTGCCAGCGACCAGCGGCCAGCGGCCAGCAGCCAGCGACCAGCGACCAGCGACCGCCTGATGGGCGCCCTCATCCGCCGCTGCGCAGGCGGCGGATGAGGACGGTGAGCATCTTCCCGATGCTGGCGTTCACCGTGAGGTGCGCCGCCATGTCCTGGCCCAAGGCCTGGCAGATGTGCAGTTGCGCCGCAACTTCGTCATTTGAGCCGCGGGCGATGCAGAGGAACCGGGCATAATCCCCGTCATTCCCACGTCCTGCGCCTTCAGCGATGTTGCTGGACACCGAGATCGCCGCGCGGCGGATCTGCGATCCCAGGTCGCCGAAGCTGACCGTGATCGTCGCGATCCTTGCGATCTGCTGATTGGCCGCGTGCCAGACGCGGAGTTGCAGGAAGTTCGCCATGGTTGGAAGGCTCCTTGTGCAGCCTGCCGCACCGCTCGCGCGCAGGTGTCAAGGCCGCGCGCAGCGCGCCGCGCAGCGGTCCGCCTTGACACCGAGCACGTGCGGT
>JALHRW010000456.1 GCA_022841245.1 Planctomycetota bacterium | reverse complement strand
ACTACGTAACAGATAAGGTCGCCACCGCCGCTCAGTTCTTGACGCTCCGCTTAGTTGTAAGTGTTGCCACTGAAGTTATTCGCGATGATCCGGGTGGTCCGGGTCCCGCGCCCCGGTACCTCTATGTTAGCCAAAATCCATGAGACATAAGCTTTCTAGATCGAATGAAGGATGCTCGGAGAATGAAATCGCTCAATTTGAATCTACTATTGGATTCGGATTGCCGCTAGAATATAGATTATTCCTGCGTGACGCAAATGGCGGTGTACCGTGTTCGCAGAATTGCCTGTATCTCTATCGGTCGTTTGTAAGACCTTCAAGAACATCGACGGGTTCAATTGGACGATGGCTGTCCCTCAATGGGCATCTGGGAATTACTGAATGCATCAAAAATATGGGTGGAATGCTTCCTCGTGGATATCTTCCGATCGCTGAATTGGCTTCTGGAGATCCCTTGGTTTTATGTGCACTTGGTGACAGAAGTGGGTATGTATACCAGGTAGAATTTGATTATATTGACGAAGGCGATTCACCACAGACCATATTGTCATTGTCGTTTGGTGGATTTCTATCAATTCTTCAAGATATGAATGATTTGGAATCGATTGTACAGAATGGCGTTCCCTGCAATCAAGCGTTTTTACCGGTATAGAAGTTTTGGCTAACTAGTCGTTGAAACCGAGCCCATTACGTGTGGTTTTTCAGGTGCCCGGCTCCGGTCAAGAATTCGCGGGCTGAAGATGATGGTGACCCTGATGTTTTGCCCCGCTCAGTTCTTGACGCTCCGCCTCTGTTCTCGTTCCAATTGCCCTCCACCCCGTCCGTTCCATCATGCCCACCACCCGTCGGCAAATGGGCCGGTTTAACTCTATGTTAGCGCCAAAACTATGAATATTGCCGATCAGCTTAGAAAAATGACACTGGCTGATATTGCAAGAATTGATAAACGCGGAATGTATATCGGCATGGCAAACATTGATCCGCTTTTGCTATTCTACTGGTTGGATGGCTATATTTGGAACGCAAAGACAAGTGAGCAGAAGCAAATAAAATGCTTCATATCGCATTTGTATACGAAGTTCCCATCAAAGACATCGCATGGCTGGTACCATAACCTAAATCAAATAACTCGCAATAAACGTAAGTCTGTTGATTTGTTTTTCTCTGAATATCTTCGTTATATGGAAGTTGGCGCTAACTAGTCGGTACGGGGAGCGCGTGACATGTGGTTATGGCTCAGGCAGCCCTGGTTTTCCACATAGGATCACCACCACGTTCCAGATAAGTGGGTGTCGCTGCGGTCAAGAATTCGCGGCGGCCAGGACTACTTAACAGATTAGGTCGTCACCGCCGCTCAGTTCTTGACGCACCGCTTAGTTGTAAGTATTGCCACTAAAGTTATTTGCGATGATCCGGATGGTCCGGGTCACGCGCCCCGGTACCTCTATGTTAGCGCCAAAACGATGTTATATCATTCTTTAATGTGGCATTCTAAAGAATCTATCTTGGGATGATGTCGCCAGGTATAGTTGCGGGTTGGATTTGTGATGGTGTGTCTCGGAACTTGAACACATGTAGGGGTTGAAGGTTAAATCCGTGATGTATAGGGAGATTGTTGGTCCTGGGATTCCCCCAGGCGACCATCGCTCTGCGTTAGATATCACATAAATATATCAATAACAAATACTTAGGGATCCAGATTGGCGCTAACTAGTCGGTACGGGGAGCGCGTGACTTTTGGTTATGGAAG
>JALHRW010000455.1 GCA_022841245.1 Planctomycetota bacterium | reverse complement strand
CGGCGGCAAGGGCGCGGCCTGGCTGCCGCTGCTCGGCCCCGGCGGCGAGATGGTGCCGTGGGCGCGCGTCGCCGAGCCGCTCGGCCGTCTGCTCGCCGACGCGAAGGTCGGCAAGGTCGGCCAGAACATCAAGTTCGACCGGCAGATGTTCGGCGCCGCCGGGCTGCGCGTCGAGGGCTACGACGGCGACACCATGCTGGCCTCGTGGCTGCTCGACCCGGGCCGCGAAAGCCACGATCTCGATCATCTCGCGCTGCTCTTCCTCGGCGAGCGCAAGATCCCGACCACCGACGTCACCACCTTCATCCTCGGCCAGACCATGGCCGACTCCGACCCGGCGCTGGTCGCGCGCTACGCCTGCGAGGATGCGCAGACGACCTGGCGCTTGGCGCAGCTGCTCGAGGGCAAGCTCGGCCAGCTCGACCTGCTGCCGGTCTACCGCGAGCAGGAGGTGCCGCTGGCCCTGGTCCTCGGCGACATGGAGCGCGCCGGCCTGCTGGTCGACCGCACCGCCCTCGCCGCCAGCGAGAAGCATCTCGCCAGCTACCTCGAACAGGTGATGCGCGACATCCGCGCCCAGGCCGGCCCCGACTTCAATCCGGCCAGCCCCAAGCAGGTCGGCGAGGTGCTGTTCGGCAAGCTCGGCCTGCCGGTGGTGTCGAAGACCAAGAGCGGCCCGAGCACCGACGCCAGCGTGCTGGAGGTGCTGCGCCACCACCACGAGCTGCCCGATCTCATCCTGCAGCACCGCATGCTGAGCAAGCTGCTCGGCACCTACGTCGCCAAGCTGCCCGGCTTCATCGCCGCCGACGGCCGCATCCACAGCCACTTCCGCCAGACCGGCGCGGAGACCGGCCGCCTCAGCAGCGACAATCCCAACCTGCAGAACATCCCGAAGAAGTCCGACCTCGGGCGCGAGATCCGCGGCGCCTTCTCGGCCGCGCCCGGGCACGTGCTGATCGCCGCCGACTATTCGCAGATCGAGCTGCGCGTCCTTGCCGAGCTGTCCGGCGATCCGGCGCTGAACGCCGCCTTCGCCGCCGGCCTCGACATCCACCGCCACGTCGCCGCCCAGGTCGCCGGCATCGACCCCGCGCACGTCACGCCCAAGCAGCGCAACGCCGCCAAGGCGGTGAACTTCGGCATCATCTACGGCCAGACCGCCTTCGGCCTGGCGCAGCAGCTGGGCATCGAGCGCAAGGAGGCGCAGGCCTTCATCGACGCCTACTTCGCCCGCTTCGGCTCGGTGAAGGCGTATATCGCCGGCACCGTCGAGCAGGCGGCGAAGCGCGGCTACGCCAGCACCATCAGCGGCCGTCGCCGCTACGTCCCCGGCCTGGCTTCGGGCAACCGCAACGAGCGCCTCGCTGCCGAGCGCATCGCGGTCAACTCGACCATCCAGGGTTCCGCCGCCGACCTGATCAAGCGCGCCATGCTCGCCCTGCCCGCCAGACTGCCCGCCGGCGCGCGCCTGGTGCTGCAGGTGCACGACGAACTCATCATCGAAGCCCCCGAGCCCGTCGCCGTCGCAGCGGCCGAGGCCCTCACCAGCGCGATGCGCGGCGCCGCCGCCTTCGCCAATCCCCTCGTCGCCGAGGCGCGCTCCGGGCGCACCTGGCTCGACGTCTCCTGAGATCCCCCATGCCTGACAAGTCCCACTCCGCCCCACCCAAGCGCCGTGGCCGCCCGCCCCGCCGTCGCAACGAGGCTGAGGCCCCGGCCGAGGAGCAGCAGGCGCCGCCCGTCGCCGCCACCCCGGTCGCACC
>JALHRW010000454.1 GCA_022841245.1 Planctomycetota bacterium | reverse complement strand
CAGGCGATGGCGGCGACGGCTTGGGCCTGGGGACCCGGTGGTCGGCTGCGCCGGTATCGCTGAGCGCCTGGTGCGCGGCGGCCAGTTCGGCGCGCAGGTGGGCGATCTCGCTTTCGCCCTGCTGCAGCTGGCGGCGGGCGGTGGCGGCATCCTGCTCGGCCAGCAGCAGGCTGTGGCGCAGGCTCTCGCCATCGCTGCTGCCCGCCTGGTCCTGGCGCACGCCTCCGGCGAGGGCGTGCTCGGCGGCGGCGACGCGGGCGGCGTGCGAAGCGTGGGCGTCGAGCAGCACGGCGTCCGGGCTGGCGGCTGCGCGCGCCACCGCCGCCAGCACGCGATCGAGGTCCGAACGCAGTTCGATCAGCTTGTGCTCGGTGCTGTTCAACGCCGAATAGGCGCTGGCGGTCGAGCTGTTGAGCAGGGCGGCGCGCTCGCGCAGCCGCAGCACGTCGTGGACCAGGTCTTTGAGCGCCAGCACGGCGGAGGGGGCGGCGTCGCTCGGATTGGAGGCGGCGAGCTCCTCGATCTTCTGCGCTGCGGTCAGGCGGTCGCTGCCCATCGCGGCATCGGGATCCTGGCCACGCGGGGCGGTGCGCGCCACGGCCCTGGCCACCGACACGGCGAGGTAGGCCAGCAAGGGGGTCTGCTCGCTGGCTTTGCGATAGGTGACCTTGGCATCGAAGCGTCCGGTATCGCCCTTCAACTGCTCCAATTCACTGGGCGACAGCGAGATGGTCTCGCTGGGCGTCCTGCGGCGCTCGGGTCTCGGTTCGAGGGCGCTGTCGGCCACGGGTATCCGCCTTCACCGGCAATGATGACAAGCCCGGGCGGCCAGGGCAAGATGCCATCCGCAACATGGCTGGTGCCCGTTCCCTAGCCTAGCCAGCGGTCGCAGAGGGCTCGTGCCTGGACCGGATCGCCGTTGCCTTGCACCAGGACGCGACCATCGGCGAAGCAGGTGGCGGTGACAGGGCCGTCGCGGAAGCGCACGAAGACCTCGTTGGCCGTGATCAAGGCCGGACCGAGCCGGGCCGCCAGCCGTGCCAGGTCGCCTGGTGCGGCGCGGCGCACCTGCACCGCCTGTCGCCCGCACAGCACGATCGCCGGTTCGTCGCCGGCGGCGAGGGCCGGAAAATCGGCCTGCGGCCCGCAGGCGCGGCAGGCCGGGTCGCGTGGCACGGTCACGCGCTGGAAGGTGTTGCGCCACAGGTCGCAGCTCCACAGCTGTTGCCGCACTGCTGCGCGGTCGACCAGCAGCTTGAGCACCTCGGCGGCCTGCCAGGCCGCGACCAGACGTACCGCCGGCCCGATCACCCCGGCGCTGTCGCAGGTCGGGTTGTCGGCCGCCGCGGGCGGCTCGTCCTGCAGGCAGCGCAGGCAGGCGGTCGTGCCCGGCAGCACGGGCATGCTCACGCCGTAGGCGCCGAGCACCGCGCCATGCACCCACGGAACGCCGGCCCGGCAGCAGGCCTCGTTGAGCAGGTGGCGGGCGGGGAAGCTGTCCAGGCCATCGACCACCGCATCGCAGTCCGCCACCAGGGCGGCGGCGCTGGCTGCGTTCAGCTCACCCGCGATGGCTTCGATGGCGAGCGAGCCGTCGATCGCGGCGAGGTGCGCGGCGGCGGCATGCGCCTTCGGCCGTCCCGCGTCGGCGTCGGCCTGATCGTAGAGCGCCTGGCGCTGGAGATTCGACAGCTCGACCACGTCGCGATCGACCAAACGCAGGCGGCCGACCCCGGCCCGCGCCAGCAGCTCCGCCACCGCCGAGCCGAGCGCGCCGACGCCGATCAC
>JALHRW010000453.1 GCA_022841245.1 Planctomycetota bacterium | reverse complement strand
ATTCATGTGGTTGGTACGTATATCGAAATAGTCATTCCGCCTATTGGTTAGTGTCTGTTGTATGGAATAGAATTCTGCCCAACTAGTCGGTAGTGGGAGCGCGTGACATGTGGTTATGGCTCAGGTCGCCTTAGTACTCCAAATTGGGTCGCCACCCCGTTACGGACAAGTGGGTGTCGCTGCGGTCAAGAATTCGCGGCGGCCAGGATTACTTAGCAGCTAAGGTCGCCACCGCCGCTCAGTTCTTGACGCTCCGCTTAATCATAAGTGTTGCCACTGAAGCAATTTGTGGTGATTCGGAAGGTCCGGGTCACGCACCCACACTACCTCTATGTTAGGCCATTATTTACATGCGATCGATATTGACGATGATTGGATGGTTGCAAATTGTGGTTGGAATTGCAATCGTTGCGTTATCCGTTCTGGTAATGGGTGGTGTATTGATAAATGGATTGTTGCTACTCGGATTGGGAATGATTATTTTCATTGATGGAATACGAACAATTCGTAAACGTGTCGCAAATAATGATATACGTGGAACTATGACATCAGTGAGTGGGTTGATGATGGCTTCAACTATTGTAATTCTGGTTTGTAGATACATTGCTTCTAAGGTATAACAAATTGGCCTAACTAGTCGTTGAAACCGAGCCCATTACGTGTGGCTTTCCAGGTGCCCGGCTCCGGTCAAGAATTCGCGGACTAAAGTTACTGGCGACCCTGTTATCTTCCCCCGCTCAGTTCTTGACGCTCCGCCTCTGTATTCGTTCCAATTGCCCACCACCCCGTCCGTTCCATTGTGCCCACCCGTCGGCAAATGGGCCGGTTTAACTCGATGTTAGCCGCTTTATGAGGAATATACTTATAACAATTGCGGGATTATTGTTGCTATTGGTTGCATTATACGCTTTTGGTCGCTATAAATCCCTCAATCAATACCATAGGAATATTGCTGAAATACAAGAGATTATTAGCATGAATGGGGGAGTTAGTCCCAAATTCGAAGTGGTATCGCATCAATTACAGGTTGGTGAGTATTATATTCCATACTGGCTCATCTCGTTCAAAGATATGAATGCTAGACGTGGGTATGGATCATGTAGTTGGTACTACTTTTCAGATCGCGGTGGTGTTAGCTCTATTCGTTACTAGGACATCGCGGCTAACGAATCGGTACGGGGAGCGCGTGACTTGTGGTCATGGTTAAGGTTTATCTAGGTCGCCACATAGAATTCACCTCGCGTTCCAGGCAAGTTGGCGTCGCTGCGGTCAAGAATTCGCGGCGGCCGGGACTACTTAACAGGTTGGGTCGCCTCCGCCGCTCAGTTCTTGACGCTACGCTTAAAACCAATCGGTTCCACTCATATGGGTTGCGATGATTCGGATAGTCCGGGTCACGCGCCCCGGTACCTCTATGTTAGCCAACATTTTATGCGCGATAACCACCCAGGAGATTCCATGAGAACCATCATCCTTGTGCTTTTGTCAGTACTTTGTTTCGGGGAAGAGGCTGTAAAGCTTAAGAAATTTATAATTTATCCTGATAAAATACTGACAGAAGGTATGTATGAAATACAGGTTGAAAAGATTGTAGTCCTCGGAAAGCGAATTGTTCATGACGGTGGTAAGATGGCGTCGTATATCATCCGTAGAACGCCGTTCGGTGATAAGGGTGATGACGCTAAGCCGATTGTAGTTTTAACATTTAGAGAAGGCAAACTGTTTAAAGCCGAATACGCTGATCGCGAATAGGGCGTACTAACCTCGATTGCTAAACTGTTTAAGATTGATGGGAAAGTTGGCTAACGAATCGTT
>JALHRW010000452.1 GCA_022841245.1 Planctomycetota bacterium | reverse complement strand
CTCGGTCCCTAGGTCAGGAGTGGCCACCGCCACGGGGAGGGTGGGGAACGGAGTCGGACTCGGCTGAACCTTAGATGCTTGGATCCAGCCCGAATCCGAACGGGCTAGGCTCACATAGGACCCATTTTCGAGCGGCAAGGCCCCTCCCTGCCCTCCATCCGGCCAGGGAAAGCGGATGCTAAGGCCGTAACGATATTGGGCCCCTGCCGTGACGCTCAAGTCCAAGAACGCCTGACCGCCGGGCAAGAGCGGAAGATCGGAGCGCTTGTTCCAGGCCTGGCCAGGCTCTTGGCGCCATAAGACCGCCCCGCTGGCGATCCCGCTGCTATCCACAAAGGCGGGCAGGTCCAATTGGATCCGGTCGTCATCGGCGCTGGAGAGCTGGGGTGCCGGGATCTCGGATAGGAGGATCGGCGCCAAACTGATGCGGCCCATGGAGATGTCGAACTTGCTGATGGGGGCCCGCAACGCGCCGACGAAGGGCTTCCCTGTCCAACCGAACTGGCCGCGATAGGCCTCCACCACACCGACCAAGGTCTGGCCTTGGCCGACCGCGGTGGTCCACTGGCTGCCGGCGTCCGTCAGCAGGTAGGAACCCGTGGCGGGCTTGGCGTAGATCCGACCGACGCCGGGGCCGTCAGGGCCGGCCATCTGGTGCGCGAGCTCGCCCAGGACCTGGTGGCGCATCAGGGTCGCGCCGGCATGCTGGGCAGCCATGGCGTCCTGACCGCTGCTGCCCGCGGGCGCTTGCACCGGTGCCGTGACGAAAAAGGCCGTGCCGGCCGGCAGCCCGGCGGCCAGGGATAAGGCGAAGAAAAGGGCATAGAGGCGCATCGTGTCCTCGAACGTGGTCCCGCGGATCAGGGCAGCGGTTTGATCTCCAGCACCATGGCGCCGGCGGCGCCGCTGGCCGAGATGTTGTAGGTCATGCCGTAGGGCCCGGCCGCAGCCGTCGCTGTGTTGCGGGTGTCGCCGTGGGCGTCCAAGGCGCTCATGTTGGTGGCGCTCCAGATGGCGGTCTGGGCGGTGCCCAGGCTGTCCAAGGTCTGGTCGGCCAACCAGTAGAAGAGGCCCAGCAGGCCGCTGCCGTTGGCCTCAGTGCTGACATTGACCGTCAGGCTCGATGTGCCCGCGCTGCTGTCAAAGGCCACAGCGCCGATCGGGTCGCTCTGGTCCACGTAGCGATAATCGGCCACCCCGACCACGGCTTTCACGCTAGCCGAGAAGGTGAGGCTCACCGCCGCCGTCCCATTGGCGGGGGCCACCAAGTACCAGGTCTCCACCGTGCGGTTTTGCCCGACCTGGCGGCTGATGAGGCTCAAGCTCTGGGCGCCGAAGCTGGCCGCCGAGACCGTGTTGACGGCGTCGTCGATGACCACTTGAAGGACCAGTAGCTTGCCGGGATTGCTGGCGATCGTGTAGTCGAGCGCAGCCTCGGTCGCAGCGGTCAAGGTCAGCGAGGCATCACCCAGATTCTCGGGGAGCTGCGGGGTTTGGGTGGGCGTGGCCGTCTCGGTCGCCGATGGCGTCGCTGACGGGGTCGCCGTCGGGGTGGCCGTGGGCGTCCAGGTCGGCGTGTCCGTCGACGTCGGGCTGTCCGTGAACGTCGGCGTCCAGGTCGGCGTATCGGTCGGTGTCGCTGTCTCGGTGGCCGTGGGCGTCCAAGTCGGCGTGTCCGTCGGCGTGGCCGTCTCGGTGGCCGTGGGCGTCCAGGTCGGCGTGTCCGTGGACGTCGGGCTGTCCGTCGACGTCGGCGTCCAGGTCGGAGTCCAGGTCGGCGTGGCCGTCTCGGTGGCCGTGGGCGTCCAAGTCGGCGTG
>JALHRW010000451.1 GCA_022841245.1 Planctomycetota bacterium | reverse complement strand
GCGGTCGAGCGCAACCGCCTCGATGCCGCCGTCGCTGCCGCGCGCGCGGACTTGGATGGTGTGCTGGCCGCGGCGCGCAGGCGTCAGTCCGCCGAGCACCCGCCGTGGAGCGATCCGTCGTGGTCGGCCTGGCATCCGGCCAAGGCGTGGCCGACCGGGCTGCCGCTTGGCGTCGCCGGCGATGGCCAGCTCGACCTGCCGATCGCCCTGCCCTATCCGGCGGCGGCCAATCTCGTGATCCACGCCGGGGCGGACAACCGCGCCGCGGCGATCGACCTGCTCGCCGGCGCCGTGCTGCGCAGCCTGCTCGGCACCCCGGCCGGCCGCATCCGCCTGACCCTGATCGACCCGGTCGGGCTCGGCCAGAGTTTCGCCCCGCTGCTCGCCCTGGTCGACCAGGGCGAAGCGGTGATGCCCGGTGGCCTCGCCACCGACGATGAGCGCATCGAGCGTGCCCTCGACGATCTCAGCGCGCACCTCGAGGCGGTGATCCGCACCCGGCTGCGCGGCAAGTACGAGACCATCGCCGACTACAACCGCGAGGCTGGCGACCTGCAGGAACCGATCCGCCTGGTCGCGGTGGCCGACTTCCCAGCCGGCTTCGGCGAGCGCGCCAGCGAACGTCTCGGCGTGCTGCTGCGCACCGGCGCGCGCTGCGGCGTGCACGTGCTGCTGCATCACGATGCCCGCACCCGTCTGGCTCCGGCGATCGACGGTACCCTGACCCAGCACGCCGCCCTCGTGGTGCGCGAGGCCGAGGGCCGCCTGGCGGTCGACCATCCCGCTATGCGCGGCTGGCGCTTCACACCAGAATCCCTGCCCCCGGCAACCACTGCTGCCCGCCTGGTCTCTGCCGCTGGCGTTGCGGCGGTGCGGGCGAGCAAGGTCGAGATCGACTTTTCGGTCGTCGCCCCGCCGCCGGCCGAGGTGTGGTCGCAGTCCACCGCCGAGCGCCTGCGCGTGCCGGTCGGCGTGCGCGGCGCCGGCCAGTTGCAGTACCTAGAACTCGGCCGCGGCACCGCCCAGCACGTGCTGATCGGCGGTCGCACCGGTTCCGGCAAGTCGACCCTGCTGCACGTCATGGTGACCAGCGCCGCGCTGTGGTTCCACCCGCGCGAGCTGGAGGTCCACCTGATCGACTTCAAGAAGGGCGTCGAATTCCAGGCCTACGCCGCGACCAAGCTGCCGCACGCCCGGGTCGTGGCGGTGGAGAGCGATCGCGAATTCGGCCTGTCGGTGCTGCGCCGCCTCGACGGCGAACTGACCCGGCGTGGCGACCTGTTCCGCGCCGTCGGCGCCCAGGATCTGGCGGCGCACCGCCGTGCCGGTGGCGAGCACATTCCGCGCGTGCTACTGCTGATCGACGAATTCCAGGAGTTCTTCACCGAGGACGACAGCGTGGCCCGCGACGCTGCGCTGCTGCTCGACCGCTTCGTCCGCCAGGGCCGCGCCTTCGGCGTGCACGTCGTGCTCGGCTCGCAGACGCTCAGCGGCTCGTACAGCCTGGCCAAGAGCAGCCTCGGCCAGATGGGCGTACGCATCGTCCTGCCGTGCAACGAGGCCGATGCGCACCTGCTGCTGCACGAGGACAACGACGCGGTGCGCCTGCTGACCCGTCCTGGCGAAGGCATCTACAACGACCAGGCCGGTCTGGCTGAAGGCAACAGCCCGTTCCAGGTCTGCTGGCTGTCCGACCAGCAGCGCAGCGACGCATTGCGGCCGCTGGCGGCGCGCGCGGCGGCCGACGGCTGGAAGCCATCGTCGCCGACCGTGATCTTCGCCGGCGACGCCCCGGCCCGGCTCGACGAGGACGTCAGCCTGGCCGCCCTGCTCGCCGCCGCGCC
>JALHRW010000450.1 GCA_022841245.1 Planctomycetota bacterium | reverse complement strand
GCCAGCGCCGTGCCCGAGGCGCCCGCCCCCGGCCGCCTCGCCGCCCTCGGCGTTGAAGGCGCGTGGGAGCCCGCCCGGCCGGTCGCCGGCAGCATGGCCCTGGCTGGGCCGTGGTGGGAGGTCGAGCTGCGCGTCGCCAGCTGGGGCGAGGGCGGCCGGCTGCGCCTGATCTGCGATCCCGCTCCGGAGATCACCCTGACCCCTGCCAGCCTGACCCTGCCCGAGGGTCGCGTCGCCCGGCTGTCCGGCGCCCCCGCCGATGCGCGCAGCCTGCTGCTGCGTTTGCGCGGCCGCCGTGCCCAGGTGGTGGTCGACGGCGCCGATCCGCACGAGCTGATCCTGCCCGCCCCGCCGACCGCCTTGCGTATCGAGCGCACCGCCGCCAATGGCCCCGAGGCCGAGCTGCGCACCGGTCCGCCGCAGACCCCGCCACTGCCACTGGCAGGCTGGTGAATCGCCGCACGCTGCGCGGCATGCGCCGACTCCTCTGCCTGCCCGTCCTCCTGCTCGCCGCCTGCGGCCCGGAAGCGCGCGTTGAACCGCCAGCGGCCAGCGACCAGCGGCCAGCGGCCAGCGACCAGCGGCCAGCGGCCAGCGGCCAGCAGCCAGCGGCCGGCCAAACTCCCGCCGAGCCCATCGACGAGCGCTTCGCCACCACCCGCGACGGCTGGCGGGTCGACTACCACCTGCGCCTGCCGGCCTTGCCGGCCGACACGACCAAGCGCCTGCGCCGCGCCTGCACCGCCTGGCTGTTCCAGGGCCTGGCTGAAGCCCGGCCGACGCTGGCCGAGAGCGGCGAGGCGGCGCTGGGCACGCTGATTGCCGACGGCGGCAAGCCGGAAGGCAGCGAGCCGTGGTACAGCGAACGCGCCGTGGTGACGACGCTGCAAGGCGGCGGCTGGCTGGCCTTGCGCCGCAGCGAGCGCTCTTTTGCCGGTGGCGCCACCACCACCGCCCGGGTCGAGAGCCTGATCCTCGAACTCGACGGCGTGCGCGCCCTGACCCTCGACGAGGTGGTGCCGCCGGAGCGTCAGGAAGCGCTGCGTCTGCAGCTGGCGCGCGAGCTGCGTCGCGTCCGCGGCCTGCCTGCCGACGGCCCGCTGTCCAGCGTGGTCGCCAGCGATGCCGAGCTGCCGATCCCGGTGCCGCTGCTGTCGGCCGAGGGTGCGCGCTTCGTGTGGAACCCGTACGAGATCGGCCCGCTCAGCGACGGCGCCTACGAGGCTGTGCTGGCCACCGAGCAGGTGCGCGCGGCGCTGGCCGTCGATCCCTGGGCCAAGCCCTGATCAGGCCAGGCGCACCGGCTTGCCGCTGGCCGCCGCCGCGTCGATCGCCCGGGTGAGGCGCAGGGTCGCCACGCCATCGGCGTAGGTGCACGGCACGGCGCGCGGATCGCCCGCCGCCACCGCCGCGAGGAAGCCCGCCGCCTGGCGCTTGAAGCCGTCGCTTTCGCCGGGCAGCCGCTGCACCTCGCCGTCGGCTTGCAGCTCGGCGTCGAGGGACCAGCCGCTCAGGCGAGCCGACCAGCCGCGGGCGTGCAACTGGATGCCGATCGGATCGAGGGTGTGACCGCGCAGCTCATGGCAGCTGGTCTGCACGTTGGCCACCGCGCCGGAGGCGAAGCGGATGGTCGCGCAGATGGCGTCGTCGACATCGTAGCCTTCGACGCCGGTGACGAAGCCGTGCGCGGCCGCGGCGCTGACCTCGACCGCCTCGCCCAGCCATACGCGCAGCAGGTCGACGAGGTGGGTCGCCTGCTCGCTCATCTGCCCGCCGGAGCCGGCGCGCGAACGCCACCACGCCGGCCCCGGCATCGGCGCGTGCCACCAGGCGTTGGCCACCGCCGGAC
>JALHRW010000449.1 GCA_022841245.1 Planctomycetota bacterium | reverse complement strand
AAGGTTGCCACCGCCGCTCAGTTCTTGACGCTCCGCTTATTCCCAATCGGTTCCAATCACGTGGGTTGCGATGATTCGGATGGTCCGGGTCACGCGCCCCGGTACCTCGATGTTAGCCACAGCCTTACAGTTAGTGCATAACTCATGATGAAGAAGATAATTATCGTAGTCATTATTGCTTGTTTGGGCGCTGATATCTGGGCGGTCAGGATGATCATCAATTCATCCAATAACCGGAATATCACTACAGCAGATATTGAAAGGCCCTGGAGAAAGACATTTAGGATCGCCTTCGGGGCATTGATTTTAGTCGGTACATCCAGTCTTTTGGGGTATATGGCTTTGCGCTATCGTGATTGGCAGGAATGAATATTGGGGGATAGAATCTGTGGCTAACTAGTCGGTACAGGGAGCGCGTGACTTGTGGTCAGGGCTCAGATGGTTCTTGGTCGC
Organism: Planctomycetota bacterium; assembly: GCA_022841245.1. Lineage (GTDB taxonomy): Bacteria > Planctomycetota > UBA11346 > UBA11346 > UBA11346 > UBA11346. The sequence continues at coordinate 1,412 of JALHRW010000449.1, read as the reverse complement.
CACATAGAATTGGCCTCACGTTCTAGACAAGTGGGTGTCGCTGCGGTCAAGAATTCGCGGCGGCTTGGATAGCCGAACAGTTAGGGTTGCCACCGCCGCTCAGTTCTTGACGCTCCGCTTAATCCCAATCGGTTCCACTCACATGGGCTGTGATGATTCGGATGGTCCGGGTCACGCGCCCCGGTACCTCGATGTTAGCCAAATACTTACAATACATGAAACAATACGAGATTTCATCACGCCTGTGGCTATGGAGAGGGGAAAGAAGGGTTAAAACTGTCATCCGAAGGAAGTGTGGAAATGATTTAGTCGATCACGAGAGATATTGGGTGAAGAAGTTAAAGGCTAAGGTTGGTCGTGGTGACTATGATTATGGGCACTTGGTTTTTCATATTCACGGGAAGTCGTGCTATGATGTATGGCTGCCTTTAGATTTGATGGAAATTATGAACGGCCTGAAAATATCTCCCAGGTACGTTTTTTGGGGCAGCAAGTAAATTTGGCTAACGAATCGGTACGGGGAGCGCGTGACTTGTGGTCATGGTTAAGATTTATCTAGGTCGCCACATAGAATACACCTCCCGTACCAGGCAAGTGGGCGTCGCTGCGGTCAAGAATTCGCGGCGGCCAGGACTACTTAACAGATATGGGGCGCAACCGCCGCTCAGTTCTTGACGCTCCGCTGAATCCCAACCGGTTCCACTCATATGGGCTGCGATGATTCGGATGGTCCGGGTCACGCGCCCCGGTACCTCTATGTTAGCTGCTTCTGTGAAATCTATGATCTCATTACTCACTGCTGCATCACTATTCGAACGATATGCAAAGGACCATGACCTTGCAGATTTGACTGTGATCAGTTGTGTTTATAGGAGTAAGGGCGAATATATTTTGGAATTAGATCTATGGATTCAAGAACTTGGCCTATCTATTGATAAAAACAGTCTGCGTATTGAAGGCCACTGGTACATCAAATCTATGAGTAAAGACAGGAAATTAAGCTCCAGTGAACCATGGATGGCAGATGTGAAGTATATGGTATTTGATGACCATTGTGTAACTGAAGACACTGTATGTCTATAGATGCGCAGCTAACTAGTCGGTACGGGGAGCGCGTGACATGTGGTTATGGCTCAGGCAGCCCTAGTTCTCCACATGGGGTCGCCATTACGTTCTAGGCAAGTGGGCGTCGCTTCGGTCAAGAATTCGCGGCGGCCGGGGCTACTTAACAGATAGGTTCGCCACCGCCGCTCAGTTCTTGACGCTCCGCTTAATTCCAATTGGTTCCACTCATATGGGCTGCGCTGATTCGGATGGTCCGGGTCACGCGCCCCGGTACCTCTATGTTAGATCCAAACCGTGTTGACTAGAACTATCTTGGCGTTCATGCTTTGCTTAACTGTTTACATGGT
>JALHRW010000448.1 GCA_022841245.1 Planctomycetota bacterium | reverse complement strand
CCGGGCCGCGGCGATGCTGGAGCGCACCGGCGGTCGCGGCTGGGCCGCCGGCACCGGCAACAGCGTGCCGGAATGGGTGCCGCGCGAGGCGTTCTTCGCCTGCATCGAGCCGTCGCTGACGAAGCGCCGGAGCGTCGCCGCGGCGGCCTAGGCGGTCAGCGTCGCCTTGCCGCCGGCCTTGAGCACCTTGACGGTTTTGCCCAGGCGCACGGTGGCGTGCACGCCACGCGGCGCCTGCACCTCCAACCGCACACTGCCATCGACGCGTTTCCAGCGCACGCTCAGGTCGCCCTGCGGCGTCGGCACCAGGCAGTCGGCGTGGTCGATGCCGTCGACCGGCTGAGGCGCGATCTCGACCTTCTTCCACGCCGGCGCGGCCTGACGCACGCCGCAAAGGATGCGCGGCAGATGCACCACGGGGTGCGCGGTCCAGGCGTGGCTGGCGCTGCCGCCACCGTCCTCGTTCCAATCGAAGCCCTCCCAGGTCGTGCCGGTGGCCAGCATCGGGGTCCAGCCGCGGCGGATGAAGGCGATGGCCTCGGCGCCGAAGCCGCGGTCGCCGGCGACCTGCAGGACGTAGTGGGCCCAGAACGCCGATGGCTTCGGGCCGGGAACGGGCTCGCCGCGCAGGTACGGCAGGATGAACTCCTGCAGCTGCCGCTCGTGCGACTTCGGCTGCAGGCCGAGCAGCATGCCGATGACCTGGTCGTGCACCGACTCCTTGCCCGGCGGGGCGTCGAGGCCGGCGAGCCAGCGGCCGCGCTTGGCGTCGAACAGCTTGCGCACCACCAGCTTCTCGTGCGCGACGGCACGGCGGGTCAGCTCCTTGGCTTCCGTGGTCATGCGCGCGGCGGCGCAGGTCAGGGACAGCTCGCGCAGGGCGTGCAGGTACCACAGGTTGAGGAAGGTCGGCACCTGGCCCTTCCACAGGTCGCTCCAGTCCTCGAACAGCCAGAAGCGCTGGTCGTAACGCAGCAGGCCGCTCTTCGTATCGCGCGCCTCGGGCGTGTCGAAGTAGGCCAGCACCTGCTGCGCGCGGGCCCACTGCTCGCGCACCAGCACGGTCTCGCCGGTCTGGAACCAGTGGTCGCGGATGGTCAGCAGCCAGGTCAGGGCGAAGTCGGGCAGGATGCAGTTGTAGGCGATGGTCGGAGCGTGGCCGTAGGTCAGCCCGCCGGTGGCCTGCTGGCCGGCGATCGAGCGGATGCCGCGCGCCAGCAGCCGGGCGTCGCCGTCGAGGTGGAAGGTGTTGGCCGCCTGCACCCGGGCGTCGCCCCACCACTGCGCCTGCTCGCGCCACGGCGTGTCGACGTAGGCATCGCCAGCGCAGACCTGCTGGGTGCGACGGCTGGCGGCGTGGATCGCGTCGAGGGTCTGGTCACTTGAGGCGAAGCGCCCGCGCATGGTGAAGGGATACACCGAGGTGCGGACCTTCAGCCGCACGGTCAGCGGCTGCCGCGCGCCGCGCGCCACCACCGTCACCACGCCGAAGCCGAGCAGGTGGAAGAAATCGTGCGCGCTGCGCCCGGGCTGCAGCTGCAGGCGCGAAGCCAGGGCGATGAGGCAGGCGTCGCCCGGTTTGCGCAGGTCACCGCGCAGACCCTGCAGACCCTCGTGGTAATGCAGGTCGACGCATTCGCCACCGAGGCCACCGTCGACTTCGAGCTGCACGCAGCCGGAGACGAACTCGCCGACCGCGACGGTGGCGGCGGTGAAGCCCTCGGCGCCGCCGGGCGGCAGGGTCAGCTCCAGCCAGCCGTCGGCCTGGCGGGCGTCATCGGCCGCCGTCCAGCTGGCGGCGCGGCCCTCGCCGACGAACGGCCACGAGATGTTCTCCCAGCCGCGCCAGCCGCTGGCGCAGGCGC
>JALHRW010000447.1 GCA_022841245.1 Planctomycetota bacterium | reverse complement strand
CCGACCTCGCCGACCAGCTGTGGCCGCCGGCGACGTCGGAGAAGCTGCTCGCGCGCGCGCATGCCGCGATGTGGCAGACCCTCGCCATCTCCGTCGCCGGCAGCGCCCTGGCCGCCGGCGCCGCCCTGCTGCTGGCGCCGCTGTGCTGCACCGCGCTGTCGATCCGCGGCCCGCTGGTCGACGCGCGCCGGCCGCGCTGGATCGCGCTGGCCGCCCACCTCGTCCACCAGGGCGCCCGCCTGCTGGCCAATGGCCTGCGCACCGTGCCGTACCTGGTGCTCGCCCTGCTGCTGGTGTTCATGCTCGGGCTGGGCCCGTTCCCCGGCGCTTTGGCCATCGCCTTGCATACCACTGGCGTGTTGGCGCGGCTGTACGCCCAGGCCATCGATGAGCTGGATCCCGGCCCTCTGGCGGCCCTGCGCGACAGCGGAGCCACGCCGCTGCAAGTCTACCTGTTCGGCGTGCTGCCGGCGGCGCGGGCGCAGTTCGTCTCGCTCGCCCTCTACCGTTGGGAGGTCAATGTGCGCGAGGCCGCCATTCTCGGCTTCGTCGGCGCCGGCGGCCTCGGCTTCGAGCTCGTCCGCGCCATTGGCGAGTTCAACCGGCCGTATCTCGGTACCCTGCTTATCGCGGTGATGGTGCTGGTGCTGGCGTGCGAGGTGGTGTCGTGGGGGCTGCGGCGGAGGTTGGTGTAGCTGGCTGCTGGCTGCTGGCTGCTGGCTGCTGGCTGCTGGCTGCTGGCTGCTGGCTGCTGGCTGCTGGTCGCTGGGCGCTGGCCTCTGGCCCGCAAGCGTGTGACTGAAATCGGCTTTCGGCTCCTTGTTTCGCCTACCGTACCATCCGTGCTCGCCGTCAAGGCTGCCCTCGCTGCGCTCGGCGCTGCGCGGCCTTGACCGCTGCGCGCGGATGGTGCGGCAGGCTGCACAAGGAGCCTTCCAACCATGGCGAACTTCACGCAACTCCGCGTCTGGCACGCGGCCAATCAGCAGGTAGCTGGTATCGCGACGATCACGGTCAGCTTCGGCGACCTCGCATCGCAGATCCGCCGAGCGGCGATATCGGTATCCAGCAACATCGCCGAAGGCGCCGGACGCGGGAACGACGGGGACTATGCCCGGTTCCTCTCCATCGCACGCGGCTCCAACGACGAGATCGCGGCACAGTTGTACATCTGCCAAGCTCTGGGACTCGAAGTGACGGCGCTGCTCGAACAGAACGGCAGCGTCGGCAGAATGCTCACGGTCCTCATCCGCCGCCTGCGCAGCGGCGGATGAGGCCACCGATGAGGCGGCCGACGTTGGCCGCCTCATCGCGGATGCCCGCGGCGGTGGCTGCGTCGAAGACGAGAGCGTCCTCGGCGATGTCGGTGAGGGCCTGGACTTCGGCGTTGCTGCCGTCAGCAATTCTCAGGAACCGGATGAATTCCCGGTCGGAACCGCGTTCGGCGCCTTCGGCGACGTTGGCCGCGACGCTGATCGCCGCGCGACGGAGTTGCGAGATGAGATCGCCCTCGCCGCGTGTGCCTGCGCAACCGCGCGAGACGCGTCGGACGAGTTCGCGAGCGTGTTTCCAGAGGAGAAGATTGGGATAGCGAGCCATGCGAGGTTTCCTTTCGAACCCCAGACCCATGCCGCGCGCAGGTGTCAAGGCCGCGCAGCGCCGAGCGCAGCGAGGGCAGCCTTGACGCCGAGCCCGGCATGGAAGCTGGGGTGAAGAAGGAAACCGGAATGGCACGCGGAATCTCAGCCTAGTTGCTGGCCGCTGGCTGCTGGCCGCTGGCCGCTGGCCGCTGGCCGCTGGCCGCTGGCCGCTGGCCGCTGGTCGCTGGTCGCTGGTCGCTGGCCGCTGGTCGCTGGCCGCTGGCTGCTGGCT
>JALHRW010000446.1 GCA_022841245.1 Planctomycetota bacterium | reverse complement strand
CCGTCGTCACGGACGCCCAGGCGACCACCGCCGGAATCCGCGCCGCCGCTGCCGGCCTCGCCGCCAGCCGGCCGGGCGACACCGTCGTGGTGCTGCTCGCGGGGCATGGCGCGCATGCCCCCGACGGCACCTACTGCCTGCTCACCCATGACTGCGATCCCGCCGACCTGGCGCGCACCGGCCTGCCCTTCGGCGAGATCGAGGCGCTGATCGCCGCTGCTCCGGCGTTGCGCCGGCTGGTCCTGCTCGATGCCTGCGAATCGGGCGAGCGTGACGGCGCCACCGGCCCGGTGGCCGCTGCCGCCGCCAGTCCGGGGAACAGCCGCGGCCTGCGTGCGATCAGTACCAAGCCGAAGGGCCTGCGCCGTGAAGAGCGCTTCGTCTTCAACGACCTGCGCCGGCGCACCGGTGCGGTGGTGCTGTCGTCGTCGACCGGCGATCAGCTCTCGTATGAGAAGCCCGAGCTGGCCAACGGCCTCTTCACCCAGGCGATCCTCGAGAGCCTGGCCGGCGCCGGCGATGCCGACGGCGACGGCTGGATCGGCCGGCACGAGCTGCTCGCCGCCGTCGCCCGTCGTACCACCGAGCTTTCCGGCGGTCTGCAGACCCCGGTCGTCGACCGCGACAATCTCCTCGCCGACCTGCGCCTGCCGGTGCTGGTCGGAATCACCCCGTGAACGGAAACGCCATGCGTCCACTCGCCTCCCTCGCCATCATCGCCTGCGCCGCCGCCCTGCTCGGCGGCTGCGGCACGCGTACCTCCCGGGGTACCTTCACCGAGATGCAGAGCGGCAAGAAACTGGAAGTCTTCCACTATGAGGACACCAGGAACGTGTACGGCCTCAAGGAGGCCGGCGAGGATGGCGCCACCATCGTCGAACCTGTCTGGTCGGGCTGCATCTGGGGAGGCGGCGTCATCTACGTGCAGCCGACCGGCAGCAGGGACTGGGTGCGCGTGCTCAGCGACGGCAAGCTGACCGACGACCGCTGGGACTCGGTCTCCCCTTTCAGCCAAGATTCTTACAGCATGTGGGTGCGCAAGCGCGGCAACGAGGCCAGCGTCACCGATCTCGCCCTGGTCCCGATCACCTTGCGCGTGGTCAGCGGACCGGCGCACGAGATGCTTGCGAAGGCCAAGGGATGGACGCCGGCCAACCTGGGCAACATCGGCACCCAGGGCTACATCCTGCGGGTGTGGAGCCCGCTAAATTCCCTCGTCCCTGAGATCGCTAAGCTGGATCAGACGGCGGCGGACAAGGCCTGGTTCTTCGACACCTACGCCCAGCTGAGCAACCTGGCGCTGCAGACCTACTACCACACCGAAGGCATGAACTACACCAACCACTACTTCGGTGGCTACGTCAAGTCGATGCACCGGGTGGTCGAGGCGTACACGGAAGGCATCCGCCATAACGCTGGCGCCGACAAGGCGCTCGATGCACGGATGCGCCGCGAGCGGGTCGTCGCCATCTTCACCGTCATGGCCTACGACAAGGAGCCGGTAGGTGGAACCGCGCTGGAGAAGCTGGTCGAGCTGGCCAACGAGGATTTCACCGCCCTCGAAGCCGATCCGGCCAATGCGGCGATGATCGCGGCCTACACCGCCGAGCTGCAGAAGCTGATCGCCAAGCGCAGCCGCTGAAGCCGGGCTGCTGGGCGTTGGGTGCAGTGCATCGCATCACATCACACCGCCTGTGTCGAAGCCAGTGGCTAGTGGCTAGTGGCTAGTGGCTAGTGGCTAGTGGCTAGTGGCCCGCAAGCGCGTGACTGAGAACGGCTTTCGGCTCCTTGTTCCGCCTACCGTACCATCCGTGCTCGCCGTCAAGGCGGACCGGGCTTCGCCCGGCGCTGCGCGGCCTTGACCGCTGCGCGCGG
>JALHRW010000445.1 GCA_022841245.1 Planctomycetota bacterium | reverse complement strand
GCCCGCGTCGAGGAGGAGCGGCCAGCGGCCAGCCGCCAGCGACCAGCGACCAGCCGCCAGCGACCAGCGACCAGCGGCCAGCCGCCAGCCGCCCCCACCCGGCTCAAAACCGCCTCGCGATCGGCACGCGCCGTCCCATGCCGAAGGCCTTGCGCGAGACGCGCAAGGCAGGCGCGGCCTGGCGACGCTTGAATTCGCTGACCTCGACCAGACGGATCACGCGGTCGACGGTCGACGGATCCTCGCCAGCGGCGATGATCGCCTCGCGGTCGCGGTGCTCCTCGACGAAGGCTTCGAGAATGCGATCGAGCACCGGGTAGGGCGGCAGCGAATCCTGGTCGGTCTGGTTCTCGCGCAGCTCAGCGCTCGGCGCCTTGTCGATCGAGGCGACCGGGATGCGTTCGACGCCAGCGCGCGCGTTCATCCGCCGCGCCAGCTCCCACACCGTGGTCTTGTAGACATCGCCGATCGGGGCCAAACCGCCGTTCATGTCGCCGTAGATGGTGCAGTAGCCGCAGGCCAGCTCGCTCTTGTTGCCGGTGGTCAGGGCCATGGCGCCGAGCTGGTTGGCCGCCGCCATCACCAGGGTGCCGCGCAGCCGAGACTGCAGGTTCTCGCTGGTCAGGCCCTGCGGCCGTCCGTCAGTCACCGGGGCCAAGGCCGCCATGCCCTGGGTGAAGAGGCCGGTGATGGAAACCTCATGCGCGGTGATGCGCAGGGCTCTGGCCAGAGCCTGGGCATCGGTCACCGAACCGGGGCTGCTGTACGGGCCGGGCATGAGCAGGCCGGTGACGCACTCGGGGCCGAGGGCGTCGGCCGCCAACGCCGCGACCAGCGCGCTGTCGATGCCGCCGGAGAGGCCGAGCACCACGCGCTTCTGCGCCGTCTTGCGGCAGTAGTCGCGGATGCCGGTGACCAGCGCTGCATGCAGGTCGTCGAGCGGATGCGGCTCCTGCGGCGCCGGCACGCGGGCCGCGAGGTCGATGGTCCAGATGCCAGCCTGCCAGCGCGGCGCACAGCCCAGCCACGAGCCGTCGGGCGCCACCGCGGCGGAGTCGCCATCGAACAGCAACTCGTCGTGGCCGCCGACCTGATTGACGTAGACCACCGGCGCACCGACGCGCGTGGCCACGGCGTGCAGCAGGCGATGGCGCACCGCCGGCTTGCCCAGATGCCAGGGCGAAGCGCTGGCGTTGACCAGCACGTCGCAGCGGCCGGCCAGGTCGGCGACCGGATCCTGCTGGTAGGCAACACCGACGAAGTCGGCGCTCCAGATGTCCTCGCACACGCTCAGGCCGACGCGCGCGCCGGCGACCTCGACCACGCAGGGACGGTCTCCGGGGCGGAAGTGGCGGCGCTCGTCGAAGACGTCGTAGGTCGGCAGTAGGCGCTTGCGGTAGCCCGTCTCCACCTGTCCACCACGCAGCAGCACCAGGCTGTTGCCCAGCGCCGGACCGGCGCCGGGTTCAAGCGGCTCGACGCAGCCGACCAGGGTCGGCACCGCGACCAGCCTGGCCAGGGCCTGGACCATCGCCCACTGCCGCGCGACCAGCGCCGGCCGATCGAGCAGATCGCGCGGCGGATAGCCGCCGAACATCGCCAGCTCCGGAGTCAGCAGCAGGTCGGCGCCAGCCGCGCGGGCCTGCTCGCTCGCCAGGGCGATGGCGGTCAGCGCCCCCTCGAGGTCGGCGATGGTCAGGTCGAGCTGGGCGATGGCGATGCGCACGGGGCGCATGGTGGCCGTGTCCGCCAGGGGTCAAACGGAGCAGTAGCCGACACGGCCAGCGACCAGCGGCCAGCGGCCAGCGGCCAGCGACCAGCGACCAGCGGCCAGCGGCCAGCGGCCAGCGGCCAGCGGCCAGCGACCAGCGGCCAGCGGC
>JALHRW010000444.1 GCA_022841245.1 Planctomycetota bacterium | reverse complement strand
GTCTATCCCCGCTCAGTTCTTGACGCTCCGCCTCCGTTCTCGTTCCAATCACCCACCACGCTGTCCGTTCCATTGTGCCCACCCGTCGGTTCATGGTCCGGTTTAGCTCGATGTTAGGCGCAAATGAAAATCGTATTCCTGCTCTTAACTATATTCTCGGAAATTACCTGTGCGGAAAACGAACATACAATTGATGTTGATAAGGCAATAATGGGGCAGCTATTATACTTGGATAATATGATTGGTGACATTGCTGCGAATCAATTATTGCTGGAAACTATTTCCGGAGAACAGACTACGAAGTTCAATGATATTGCCGGATGTCGAATTAATGTAATTCTCGCATTAATAAAAATAAACCTCGAAACTAAAACAGGCTTGGTGTCGTACAGTAAAGTAGCAGATGATGTAATGATTAGATTAAAAGAGTTCGCAAAAATGCAAAAACAATATGCTATTAATGTGGATCTGATTGATGCAATTCGTAAAAATCCAATTCGATAGTGTTGTAGAACCCAACTTGCTATCTACTTAGGTATTGAAGTTGCGCCTAACGAATCGTTGAAACCGAGCCCATTACGTGTGGCTTTCCAGGTGCCCGGCTCCGGTCAAGAATTCGCGGACTGAAGTTGCTGGCGACCCTGATGCCTCCCCCCGCTCAGTTCTTGACGCTCCGCCTCTGTTCTCGTTCCAATTGCCCTCCACCCCGTCCGTTCCATCGTGCCCTCCCGTCGGCAAATGGTCCGGTTTAACTCTATGTTAGGCCAATCATTATGAAATATATAGCTTTACTCATAATAATGCACTGCTGTTGGGGCGCTGAGGATGATCAGAAAATGTTTATGATTGGGACGCGGTGTGGTGAGGCTAAGGCAAACATCGAAATGTATAAATATGCTCTTGCGAAAATTGATAAGAATACAGATGTCGAAAGATTCAAAGTATTGGCTGTCATATCGTATAGTAATGCGATTGCGGCAATGAAAGATGTGCCTGAGTATGAAGGCGTGAAAGGAGTAGAAAACATTATTTCCAAACAGAAAGGATATTTAGTATCAGAGTTACAACGGGCTAGGGAAATTTATAAGACTGTCGATGTCACTATGGTTTCCCCCGAAACCATGAAAATAATGTTGAATATTATCGAATAGGATATTGGCCTAACGAATCGTTGAAACCGAGCCCATTACGTGTGGTTTTCCAGTCCACCGGCTCCGGTCAAGAATTCGCGGACTGAGGTGGCTGGCGATCCTGATGTCTTCCCCCGCTCAGTTCTTGACGCTCCGCCTCTGTTCTCGTTCCAATTGCCCACCACCCCGTCCGTTCCATCTTGCCCACCCGTCGGCAAATGGGCCGGTTTAACTCTATGTTAGCGCCAAACCGATATTATATCATTCTTTAATGTGGTAATCTAAAGAATCTATTGTTGGATGATATCGCCGGGTTTGGTTGTGGGTTGGATTTGTGATGGGGTGTCTCGGAAATTGAACACATGTAGGGGGTTGAAGGTCAAATCCGTGATGTATAGGGAGATTGTTGGTCCTGGGATTCCCCCAGGCGACCATTGCTCTGCGTTGGATAACGCATAAGACTATAAATAACAGTTACTTAGGGATCAAGGTTGGCGCTAACTAGTCGGTACGGGGAGCGCGTGACATGTGGTTGTGGCTAAGAATCCTTTTGGTCGCCACATGGAATTGGCCTCGCGTTCCAGGCAAGTGGGTGTCGCTGCGGTCAAGAATTCGCGGCGGCTTGGATACCTGAATAGTTAGGGTCGCCCCCGCCGCTCAGTTCTTGACGCTCCGCTTATTCCCAATTGGTTCCACTCATATGGGCTGCGATGATTCGGATGGTCTGGGTCACGCGCCCCGGTACCTCTATGTTAGG
>JALHRW010000443.1 GCA_022841245.1 Planctomycetota bacterium | reverse complement strand
CTGGGCGAAGCCGACTCGGTAGCCGTGAAAGTCGCGCTCGGGCTGGCGGTCTTGGTGGCGCTGGGTGTCTCCGTCGGAGTCGACGTCGGCGTGTCGCTGTAGGTCGGCAGCTCGGTGGGCGTGCAAGCCGGGCAGAACGTCAGCGTCAGGTTCGGCGTCACGCTTGGGCTGGCCGTGAAGCTCGGCGTCGCCGTCTCGGTGGCGCTCGGCGTGCCCGTCCCCGTCGCCGTCGCCGTCGGGCTGCTGCTGGGCGTGGCGCTCGGGCTCGTGGTCTCGGTCGCGCTGGGCGTGGCGCTGGTCGTGACCGAGTCGGTCGCAGTGGGCGTCGCCGATGGGCTCGCGGTCGCCGTGGGCGTCTCGGTCGCAGACGGCGTCGCCGACGGGCTCGCAGTCTGCGTGGCGGTGGGCGTGGCCGTCGGCGTTGCGGTCGGGGTGTCCGTGTAGGTCGGCAGCTCGGTCGGCGTGCAGGCCGGGCAGAACGTGAGCGTCAGGTTCGGCGTCACGCTGGGGCTGGCCGTGGAGCTGGGCGAAGCCGAAACGGTCACGCTCGCGGTGGCCGTCTCCGTGACCGTCGGGCTGCTACTGGCCGTGGCGCTGGGGCTCAGGGTGCCGGTCACACTAGGCGTGGCGCTGGACGTGGCGGTTTCAGTGGCCGAAGGCGTCGCGCTCGGGCTGGCACTGGCCGTGGCGGTTCCAGTAGCCGAAGGCGTCGCGCTCGGGCTGGCGGTCTCCGTGGCGCTCGGTGTGGCCGTCGGCGTCGCCGACGGGGTGTCGCTGAAAGTCGGCAGCTCAGTCGGCGTGCAGGCCGGGCAGAACGTGAGCGTCAAGTTCGGCGTCACGCTGGGGCTGGCCGTGAAGCTGGGCGAAGCCGTCCCGGTCGCGCTCGGGGTGCCCGTCTCCGTGGCCGTCGGGCTGCTGCTGGGTGTGGCGCTGGGGCTCGCGGTCTCTGTCACGCTGGGCGTGACGCTGGCCGTGACCGTGGCCGTGGCAGAAGGCGTAGCCGACGGACTGGCGCTGAGCGTGGCGGTTTCAGTAGTCGAAGCCGTCGCCAACGGGCTGGCAGTCTCCGTGGCGCTAGGCGTCGCCGTCGGGGTGTCGGTGTAGGTCGGCAGCTCAGTCGGCGTGCAAGCCGGGCAGAACGTCAGCGTCAGGTTGGGCGTCACAGTCGGGCTCGCCGTGAAGCTCGGCGAAGCCGTCCCGGTCGCGCTCGGCGTGCCGGTCTCCGTGGCCGTCGGGCTGCTGCTGGGCGTGGCGCTCGGGCTCGTGGTCTCGGTCGCGCTGGGCGTGACGCTGGCCGTGTTCGTGTCCGTGGCCGTAGGCGTCTCCGACGGGCTGGCGCTGGCCGTGGCGGTCTCGGTCGCAGACGGCGTCGCCGACGGGCTCGCAGTCTCCGTGGCGCTAGACGTAGCCGTCGAGGTCACCGTCGGGGTGTCCGTATTCGTCGGCAGCTCAGTCGGCGTGCAAGCCGGGCAGAACGTCAGCGTCAGATTGGGCGTCACGCTGGGGCTGGCCGTAAAGCTGGGCGAAGCCGTCTCGGTAGCGCTCGGCGTCCCCGTCTCAGTGGCAGACGGGCTGCTGCTGGGCGAGGCGCTGGAGCTCAAGGTCTCTGTCGCGCTGGGCGTGACGCTGGCCGTGATCGTGGCCGTGGCAGAAGGCGTCGCCGACCTGCTGGCGCTGGGCGTAGCGGTTTCGGTGGCCGAAGCCGTCGCCGACGGGCTCGCTGTCTCCGTGGCGCTGGGCGTAGCCGTAGGAGTCGCCGTCGGGGTGTCGGTGAAAGTCGGCAGCTCAGTCGGCGTGCAAGCCGGGCAGAACGTCAGCGTCAGGTTCGGCGTCACGCTGGGGCTGGCCGTGAAGCTCGGCGTCGCCGTCTCGGTCGCGCTCGGCGTGGC
>JALHRW010000442.1 GCA_022841245.1 Planctomycetota bacterium | reverse complement strand
CGCGACGACGGCGCGCGAGCGGTTGTGGTCGGCGGCGCCGGCGACGGTGCCGGCGTCGGCGAAGGCGCGGGCGGTGGCGGCGGCCTCGTCGGGATCGATGCCGACCGGCTTCTCCACCAGCACGCCGCGCACCTGTCCCGCGCAGGCTCGGGCCAGGGCGGCGGCAGCCGAGGGGACGACGCAGATCCACAGCGCGTCGAGGCGTTCGTTGGCCAGCATGCGCTGCCAGTCGTCGTAGGCGGCGGCGCCACGCGGCTTGGCCAGGGCCTCGGCCTTGGCCAGCTGCCGGCCGGCAACGGCGACGGCCTGATGGCCGGCGGCGGTGATGGCATCGAGGTGCTGGCCGGAGACCCAGCCGGTGCCGATGAGCCCTACGCGCATGTCAGACCGCCACCGGCGCCTTGATGCCGGGCCACGGATCGTAGCCGACGACCGAGACGTCCTCGAGGGTCAGCGCCGCCGGATCGCGCAGAGTCGGGGCGAGGTGCAGGCGCGGCAGCGGGCGTGGTTCGCGCGACAGCTGCAGGCGCACCTGGTCGAGGTGGTTGCGGTAGATGTGCACGTCGCCGAAGCTGTGCACGAAATCGCCGACCGTCAGATCGCAGCACTGCGCCACCACGTGGGTGAGCAACGCGTAGCTGGCGATGTTGAACGGTACGCCGAGGAAGCTGTCGGCCGAGCGCTGGTACAGCTGGCAGCTGAGGCGGCCGTCCTGGACGTGGAACTGGAAGAAGGTGTGGCAGGGGGGCAGGGCGACGCGGTCCTGCTCGCGCGGATTCCAGCCGCTGACGATCAGGCGGCGGCTGTCCGGATTGCGGCGGATTTCGGCCATCACCCATGCGATCTGGTCGACGCCGTCCTTGGCGTAGGACCCGTCGGGCATGGTGCTGGCGCCGAAGTTGCGCCACTGGTGGCCGTAGACCGGGCCGAGATCACCCGCGGCACGCCCGAAGCGCGCGCACTGCTCGGCCGTGGCCCACTCGTCCCAGATGGTGACGCCGTGCTCGTTGAGCCACTGGTTGTCGCAGCGCCCGTTGAGGAACCAGGCCAGTTCCCACACGATCGAGCGGAGGTGCAGTTTCTTGGTCGTCACCAGCGGGAAGCCGGCCGCGAGATCGAAACGCATCTGGTGGCCGAAGACCCCGATCGTGCCGGTGCCGGTGCGGTCGTTGCGCGGCCGCCCTTCGGCGAGGATGCGGTTGAGCAGGTCGTGGTATTGCTTCATGCGTGGGATCCGCGGCCAGCGGCCAGCGACCAGCGACCAGCGGCCAGCGCCAAGCGACCAGCCATCACTTCAGCCAGAACCAGCCGGCGATGAACAGGCCGATCGCCGCCAGCCACAGCAGCCACAACCACCACGGGATCGGGCGCTCGACGCGCTTGGCTGCGGCATCGCGGATCTCCTGGCTGCGGCTGCGCGCCTCGCCCATGATCTTCGACGACAGCTGGGGATCCTCGAGCGGCACGGCGGCAGCGCCGCTGGCCTTGTCGCGATGGGCGCGCAATGCATCGACCATGATCTGCGAGGCCTTGCGGTCGGCGGGAGTCTCGCCGAGTCCGGCGGTCAGGTCGTGGGAGCTCTGCTCGGGCACGAAGGCAAGCGTCGGTCGGGACGGCGCATGGCAAGTGCGGGTATGAGCAGGGCGCAGGGCGCTGGGCGCTGGTCGCTGGTCGCTGGCCGCTGGCCGCTGGTCGCTGGCCGCTGGGCGCTGGCCGCTGGTCGCTGGCCGCTGGTCGCTGGCCGCTGGGCGCTGGCGCGCCATCCTGCACCCATGGCCATCTTCGACTGGCATCGCCAGGCCCGGTTGTGCGAAAGCCTGGGTTCGACCCTCGATGCCGGACTGCCGCCGCATGTCGCCCTCGGGCTGGCCGGCGATGCCGCTGGCGGGGCGGTCGGCCGGCGGGCGCGGGCCGCC
>JALHRW010000441.1 GCA_022841245.1 Planctomycetota bacterium | reverse complement strand
TGGTGAGGCGTTCGACGAATCCCGCGACCTGGCTTTCCGGCAGCGCACCCAGGAAACCGTCGATGGGCTGCCCGTCGGCAAACGCGATCACCGCCGGGATGGACTGGATGCCCATCTGCTGCGCGAGCTGCTGGAAGACGGCCGGATGCTCGTCGATGTTCATCTTGACGAGTTTGACCTTGCCCTTGGCTGCGCGAACCACCTTTTCGAGGACAGGGGTGAGCTGCTTGCACGGCCCGCACCAGGGCGCCCAGAAATCGACCATCACCGGCTGACGCCGCGACTCCTCGATCACGTCCTTCATGAAGGTTTGCGTGGTCGTGTCCTTGATCAGGCCGTCTTGGGCCGCCGGAGCCCCTATATTCTGCAGCATGTGTCCGCCCTTCATGGCGCCGCCCTGGGCGCGAGGTCCGAAACTGCCCCTAACATGGTCACATCGGGGCCAAATGCAATCAGCCGGCGGTTTCCCCCAAGGCCGCCCCCGAGACCCGAGCGAGGCGCGGCGAATGGCCTGTCGCCTCGAGGAACCGGACGAGGTCCTTCCGCGCGATCTGCGTCGTCATGGTGTTGACCAGGGGATGATAGTTGAGGACCGCGTGCTCCATCATGGCACTGTCGAGCACCACCGTCACCCGCCCGGCAGTATCGTTGATCGCGCCGAAGGGTGTCACCGCCCCCGGTTCGACGCCCCAGACCTCGCGCAGAAGCTCTGCGGAGCCGAACGAAAAGCGTCCGGCGTCGAGCCGTGTATGCAGGGTTTTCAGGTCGATCTGCGCGTCTTCGAGCGTCACCACGAGGTAGATCGACCCTTTCTTGTCCTTCAGAAACAGATTCTTGCTGTGGCCGCCATCCAGGTCGCCGCGCAGCCGCTGCGAATCCTCGACGGTGTAGAGCGGCGGATGCGTCACCGTCCGGTGGGCAATGCCGAGACGGTCGAAGAAGGCGAACAACTCCTGGGGCGTGGCCGGCATGCCGTCTAGAGTCCGAAGTTCTTCTTCCGCTGACCCAGCGTGCGCAGCCGCAGCGCGTTCAGGCGGATGAAGCCCTCCGCGTCGCGTTGATCGTAGGCCACCGCGCCCTCCTCGAAGGTGACGAGGTCCTGGTCATAGAGGGAATACGGGCTCTCGCGTCCGACGACGCTGACGTTACCCTTGTAGAGCTTCAGCCGCGCGCGGCCGGTCACATGCTCCTGGCTCCTGTCGATCGCCGCCTGCAGCATGTCGCGTTCAGGCGCGAACCAGAATCCGTAGTAGACGAGTTCGGCGTAGCGCGGCATCAGTTCGTCCTTCAGATGCGCCGCGCCACGGTCGAGCGTCAGCGATTCGACCGCCCGGTGCGCGGCGAGAAGGATCGTGCCGCCGGGCGTCTCGTACATGCCGCGCGACTTCATGCCGACGAACCGGTTTTCGACAAGATCGAGACGGCCGATCCCGTTGGCGCGGCCGAGCGTGTTGAGCCGCTCGAGCAGCGCGCCGGGCGACAGCCGCTCGCCGTCCACCGCCACAGCGTCGCCGCGCTCGAAATCGACCGTCGTGTACGTCGCCCGGTCGGGCGCCTTCTCCGGGTCGATCGTGCGCGAGAACACGTAATCCGGCACTTCCTGGTTCGGGTCCTCGAGCACTTTGCCCTCCGAGGAGGTGTGCAGTAGGTTCGCATCCGTCGAGAACGGGGCCTCTCCGCGTTTGTCCTTGGCGATGGGAATCTGATGCGCCTCGGCGAAGGCGATGAGTTGCTCGCGCGAGCGCATGTCCCATTCCCGCCACGGCGCGATCACCGTCACGTCGGGCTTGAGTGCGTAATAGGTCAGCTCGAAGCGCACCTGGTCGTTGCCCTTGCCGGTCGCACCGTGGGCGACGGCGTCGGCACCCACTTTTTCGGCGATTTCAATCTGCCGTTTCGCGATCAGCGGACGCGCAATCGACGTCCCGAGC
>JALHRW010000440.1 GCA_022841245.1 Planctomycetota bacterium | reverse complement strand
CGTTCCAGGCAAGTGGGTGTCGCTGCGGTCAAGAATTCGCGGCGGCCCGGACTACTTAACAGCTAGGGTTGCCACCGCCGCTCAGTTCTTGACGCTCCGCTTAATCCCAATCAGTCCCACTCATATGGGCTGCGATGATTCGGATGGTCCGGGTCACGCGCCCCGGTACCTTGATGTTAGGCAAAATATCAATGAAGTGTATTCTTCTAATTCTGATAATCGCAGGATTGTTGGCGCAGGATAATGTGGATATATTGGTTAACGAAAAGAAGTATGACGTTAAGACGATAAACGAAATATCATCAGATGTATACAAGTCGCAACGTCAAGTTGCAATACCCATGAAGTTGCTGAATAAGGCAATAGATATTTCCGTTACGATATGGGATGAGGCACTGATTAAAAAGGGAATTACCAGTAATGATGATAAACGAAAAACTATAGTGGACAATACTGGTGAGTTTATCATTCGAGAAAATGAAAAGTATATTTGGATTTACTATGTTCTGGATTCCTCCACATTGTTTGGTCATTCATGCGGTCAACAAGAATTGATTTACGAAAAGGACTCAAAAACGATAATATCAATTAGAGTTGGTCCTTAGATTAGGGTTTTGCCTAACTAGTCGGTACGGGGAGCGCGTGACTTGTGGTAATAGCTCAAATAGGTCTTGTTCGCCAAATAGAATGCGCTTCGCGTTACAGACAAGCGGGTGTCGCTGCGGTCAAGAATTCGCGGCGGCCATGACTATTTAACAGATAAGGTTGTCACCGCCGCTCAGTTCTTGACGCTCCGCTTAGTTGTAAGTATTGCCACTAAGGTTACTTGCGATGATCCGGATGGTCCGGGTCACGCGCCCCGGTACCTCGATGTTAGGCCGAAACTTATGAGAATATCTACAGAAAGATATCAACCCCAGTGTAATGAATATTGATCGATTGATTCAATTGTTGAGAGAATTGAAGAATGATCACGATCAGCATTTTCACATTTCAAGTAACTTTGACGGATCTTGTCGAATTGGCGACCTTACCTTTTATATGGTTAATGATACTGAATCAGATGATATTCGCATGACCGGATTGGCTCAAGGTCCAGGAAGTGTTATTTCAGGATTATAATCGGCCTAACTAGTCGGTACGGGGAGCGCGTGACTTGTGGTCACGGTTAAGATTTATCTAGGTTGCCACATAGAATGATTCTCGCGTTCCTGGCAAGTGGGCGTCGCTGCGGTCAAGAATTCGCGGCGGCCAGGACTACTTAGCAGATAAGGTCGCCACCGCCGCTCAGTTCTTGACGCTCCGCTTAATCCCATTCGGTTCCACTCGTATGGGCTGTTATGACTCGGATGGTCCGGGTCACGCGCCCCGGTACCTCTATGTTAGCCAGCAGACTAAGTATGATATATTTCTTCATTGTAGTAAATCAAAATGGGGACGATAGCGTCAAGATTACTATAGTATCTCAGGACTATAATGAGATCAAGATTAAGTACAAACTGGCTATTAATATCATTGGTCAGACAAAGGAGATTGATTCAGGGTATTTCAATGCAAATGTTAGGGTTGGCAGATCAAACTATGACCCAACTGGGAAGTCATTGGCCATGATTAAAGAATGGGATGATATCACCACTGAAATGTCTGGCTAACTAGTCGGTACGGGGAGCGCGTGACTTGTGGTAATGGCTCAGATAGGCCTTTATCGCCACATAGAATTGGCCTCGCGTTCTAGACAAGTGGGTGTCGCTGCGGTCAAGAATTCGCGGCGGCCTGGACTACTTAACAGATAAGGTCGCCACCGCTGCTCAGTTCTTGACGCTCCGCTTAGTCGTAAGTATTGCCACTAAAGTTATTTGCGATGATCCGGATGGTCCGGGTCACGCGCCCCGGTACCTCGATGTTAGCCAAAAATGAATAAAAAGACGATGGTAATCGGGATTATAGCCGCT
>JALHRW010000439.1 GCA_022841245.1 Planctomycetota bacterium | reverse complement strand
TCATGCGCTTCACCGTGACATCGCTCAGCAGCGAAGGGACAACCCTGATCGTCGCTGGTGTGGATGCACAGAGCCGATCAATCGCGGTGCGCCTGACCCCGCAGCCAAACGGCGACCTCAAGTGGGACCTGGGCAGCGCCCAGTACATTGTGCGCCGACGTGCCCGCAAATAGGGCCGGGGATACGTCTTGGCAAGGACGATGACAAACGCTCGGAGGTCATCTCCGCCAACCGACTGCCCGATAGTGCGGCCCGTCCTGAGCAGTCGCTGACCCAGGTTTGAGCTCAACTGGTGATGCATTGGTGTACGCCGCTCATTGGGCCGGCCTGCTCAATGGGGCCGCGAGGATGAACTCGCGGAAACGGCGCTGACGCAGCACGCCGTCGCGCTGCTTCACCTGATGACCGCGGGCGTCAGTGTCGGTGACCTGTTTCTATTCTTCGGTTGGTTCCGGCCAGCGGAGGCCGTGGATGGACATTGGCGCTATGTGCGTGGTGCCGACTCGGTCCATGCCCTGTGGGGCTGGATGCACGTCGGGGCAGTGCATCCCGTGGATGCGACGCTGCCGGCCGATGGTGGCACTGACGAACAAAGTGCTCACTTCCGAGAAACCATCGGACGGATTCCACGGCCGACCACGACGAGAACGGCTGGATTGCCGCGTCTCCACGGCATGCGTCGGTCGGGCGCTGCGCATCCTCGATACGCTTCTCAAGCGTTGTCTTTGAGGGCGTGAAGCCGGCGGTCTGGCGCACCTTCCGCTGCCCGGCTGACGCCACCCTCCGCGACCTGCACTGCGTCCTCCAGGTCGTCATGGGCTGGACGAACTCGCACCTGCATGCCTTCGAGCACGACGGAGACCGCTACGCCGAGCTGGGGCCGGACTTCGAGATGGACGGCGCCGACATCGACACCGACGACGTGACCGTGGGCGAACTGCTGCGGAAGGTCGGCGACAATCTGTCCTACGAGTACGACTTCGGCGATGGCTGGTCGCACACGGTCAGCCTCCAGGCCATCCACGCTACTGCCCCCGAGGTCTGGTGCATCGACGGCAAGCAGGTCTGCCCGCCCGACGACTGCGGCGGGCCTATGGGTTACGCCAACCTGCTCGGCATCCTGGCCAAGCCGAAGCACCCCGAGCACCGCGATATGCTGGAGTGGTTGGAGCCGGCGTACCCGGACGGCTTCAACCCCGAGGCGTTCGACATCGACGCGATCAACGAGCAGTTGGCCGACGGCCTGGAAGGGGTCAGGGCCGACTTCGAAGACGTGCCGGACGAGATGGATCTTGACGAGGACGACGATGACCCAGGCAAGCCTTCCGTTTCCACAGCGTTGTTGATCCCTAGCCAGCACTCAGCATCGTCCCCGCCCCATGCCCGTCACCGTCACCGACCTGCGCGATGCCCGCTCGGCCATCAATGCAGCCGCCATCGCCTTTCTCACCGCCGAACGTGATCTCTTTTGTCGCTGGGGGCCAACCGCCGTGCGGCACCTTAACGACGATGACCGGCGGCGGCTTGCCCGCCTCGCGCATGATCTCGGCTGGCGGCGGGCGAAACGACATGCGCGAATCGCCACGATCGCGACCTTGCGTCGCTGGTGGCGGGACTTGATCGCCGCGCGTCCGGAAAGCGAGCGGCGCGGGGGACGCCAGCCCATCGCACCTGAGCACGTCGTGCTCATCTTGGCGATGGCGCGGGACAACAGCCTGGGCAATGACGCCTGGGGTCGCCGCCGCATCTGCGGGGAACTCAAGGGCCTCGGCATCGCCATCAGCGCCAGCACGATCCGTCGCGTCCTGCAACGCGAAGGTATCCCACCCGCACCGCAGCGTGGGCGTACCTGGGACGGCCCTGTCGCAGCAGCAGCCTCGAACCCCAGCACCGTCGCCATCGACTTCACCCAGGTGAACGTCGGCTACGGGGATCGCGCCACATCGTTCTACCTCCTG
>JALHRW010000438.1 GCA_022841245.1 Planctomycetota bacterium | reverse complement strand
GTGGTCGCCGCAGAGGAAGGCGCGACGGACGCACCGGGATATGACATGGTAGGCGCCGGGGCGCTCGTCATGGACCAGGAGATGACGGGGAAGAGGCATGTACCGCTTATGGATCTAAATAGACCCATATCAAGTATTCGCAGGGGTTTCGTTGCCGGTTGCGCTGTAAGTGGTTGATTTACAGTTGAACAATGTGTGCCTGTCCACGGTTTTTGGCATGTCCCCAATCCATCGCCACATTAAGGGGAATTCAAATGCGCGCCACCGTCATGCTTCTTCTGATTGTTTCCTGCAGCGTGGCTTACGGCGCTGTATCCACTGACGCGGGGGAGACGAAAGTCATGACTCAGATAACAATGCTTAGATTGGCAAACATTTCATGGAAACACCCCGGCGAAAATGATTTAGTGGTGATTCGTGTATCGGGCGTCAAGTGGCGTGCGTTTTATCGGGAAAATACCATAGACTTTGAATATTCTGACGAAGTGAAGGTTGTCGGAGTTGTTCCGATAGCGGGGGTGGCTAAAGAGAGTAATTACATAGTGTCTTCTGATGCCGGTGTAATTCTATCGGTATCTGGCGATGAAATGGCATTAAGCGACGGACTAAAGAAAATCGGAATTTTCCCATTGTTGAGACGGGCGATCGTTGGCCTAAAATTATACAAACGCGACTGGGTGCGAGATGTATTTGAAACCGAGAACAGAGAGACAACCTCGAACGGAAAGTGAAACATTGCTTACTCGTGGTGCGCAGAAAATCATCGCCAACGATTTTGCTCTTTCCCCTGGCCGCCTGAGCCTCGACAATCCGTCCCCCGCCGTTCGCCATGGCTGGCGGGGTCGGGCGCGGGTTGCGGCGGGTGGGTGATCGGGGGTCCCAAGTAGCCCATCCTCTGCTCCCTCTATCGGCGCACTGGTCTGGTCGGGGTGGTGAGCGGGGCGGATAGCGTGACCCCAGGGTGTTGTGGCCTGGGGTTCTGCGTTGGGTCAAGCGTCGTAGGTGGTCGCGGCCACCCATGACGGGATCGTCGTAGGTGGAGCGATTGACCAGAGCTCTTCTGCCCTACGCTGACCGGGTGCTGGTGCCTCGGCGAGGTCGGCAACCCCAGGCGACTGGGGCCCACTCGCCCGCCGTTGCCGGCCGCCTCCATTCCTGATCGGCGCCGCCCCGGAGGTAGGAGGTAGGTGGGGTGCTGGCGACCTACTGGTGCGCCGTCAGGAAGGCCGTTACCCCGCTGATGAGTTCCTTGGCCTTCGCCTCGGTGACCTCAGCGAACTGTCCATGGGCTGCGGCGTTTCTGATGCCCGCCCAGGCCCGCATGCTCTTCGCGTCCAACTCTGTGACGATATTCGCCTTCTTCACCGCATCGATCAGACCGTTGAGCATCAGTGGTTTCCCGTCGTCGGTGGTGACCGGGAGGCTGTGACGCTGGGCGAGCGCACGTAGGCCGTGCTCGAAGACTGCCCCCGCGATCACGGTGGCGGCGAGATGGCGGTGAGTGTCAGGTCCTGTCTCGGTGAACAGTCGCTCGGCAATATCGAGGTAGTCTACCGTCACGGCAGCCTCGATGCGTTGCTCGGTTCGCCGGAGGTGGTGAGAACGTGGACACGCACCGACTGACGCCGCCTCCGGCCGCTGACGGCCGATAGCAGCCAACGAACGACCTTCGACAGTACGAAGCCGGCCCGATTGGGCCGGCTTTGCTCGTCGTAGCGGTCTGCGATGCGCTTACGGTGGTCGATTCGTGGTGCAACTCGACGGTGGCTCGGCGGCCTGTCGGCCGCTGTCTCGTCGGGGTGCAGATCAAGGAGCGGCGCGACCGCTACGCAGTGGCCGGTTCGGGTGGCTGGTCGTCGCGGTAGAGTCCGGAGGTGGTGTCGACGATCCACTTCGCTCCGCGCCGCAGGGCCTCGCGGGCTCGGCTGGCGAGGGCGCCGAAGCTGCCGAGGCCGAAGTG
>JALHRW010000437.1 GCA_022841245.1 Planctomycetota bacterium | reverse complement strand
TGCCTGGCCGCCGGCCGCCTGCTGGTCCTGCGCTTCGACGGCGGCGTGCGCGAGATCGTCGCCCACGGCGAGGCCAGCCAGGGCGAGGAGGCCGACCTCGCGCTGATGGCCCAGGTGCGCGACAGCAAGACGGTCGCGCGCAGCGGCAGCCTCACCGCCCTGCCGCTGGGCAAGGGCAAGCGCGTCCATGCCGTGCTGCTGGTCGAGAGCCTCGCCGACGAGCGCGTCGGCCAGATGCTCGCCGACCTGTGCCTGCAGTGGTGCGTCATCGCCGAGGTGCAGAGCCAGGAGAAGGCCGAGCTCATCGACGAGAACCACCAGCTGCGCGAGGAGCTGAAGAGCCAGTTCTCCGACCGCAACCTGGTCGGCGTGTCGGGCGCCTTCCGCCGCGTCGTCGACCAGGCCCACCGCGTCGCCGCCAGCACCGCCACGGTGCTGGTCCACGGCGAGACCGGCACCGGCAAGGAGATGATCGCGCGCATCATCCACGACCACAGCCCGCGCGCCAACGGCCCGTTCGTGCCGGTGAATTGCGGCGCGCTGTCGGAAAGCCTGCTGGAATCCGAGCTGTTCGGCCATGTCAAAGGCGCCTTCACCGGCGCGGTCGCCGACAGGAAGGGCCGCTTCGAAGCGGCCAACGGCGGCACCATCTTCCTCGACGAGATCGGCGATGTGAGTCCCGGCATGCAGGTGCGCCTGCTGCGCGTGCTGCAGGAGATGGAGATCGAGCGGGTCGGCGACACGCGCACCCGCAAGCTCGACGTGCGGGTGATCGCCGCCAGCAACCGCGTGCTCGAGGACGAGGTCGCCAAGGGCACCTTCCGCGCCGACCTGTTCTACCGCCTCAACGTCGTCTACCTGCAGATCCCGCCGCTGCGCGCGCGCAGCGAGGACGTGCCTCACCTGGTCGAGCACTTCGTCAACCAGTACGCCAGCCGCAACGTCAAGTACATCAGCTCGATCTCGCGTGAGGTGATGGACGCGATGAAGCGCTACACCTGGCCGGGCAACGTGCGCGAGCTGGAGAACTGCGTCGAGAAGATGGTGGTGATGGCGCCGACCAGCGAGCTGACCCCCGACCTGCTGCCCTTCGCCGTCATCGCCTTCGACCCGCACGAGCAGACCGACCAGGCGCACGGCCTCGCCAGCTTCGAGAGCCGTCTGGCTTCCGAGATGCGCAGCGAGACGTTGACCGCGGTGCAGCGCGGAGCGACCGACCTCTACGACGTGGTGCGCGCCAAATGGGAACGCCACCTGTTCGAAGCCGTGCTCGACGCCTGCGGCAACAACAAGTCGAAGGCGGCGCAGCTGCTCGGCATCACCCGCAACACCCTGGCCGGGAAGCTCAAGGAGCTGTCCGAGGTCAAGCGCGAGTGGTCGGTGGAGTAAGTCAAAGTGCAGCCGTTCGTGGTTCGTGGTTCGTGGTTCGTGGTTGAGAGCGCTGGCGTTTTGGGGCCCGTGTCGTTCGCCGACCGGAAAACCCCAGGAACGCAGCGACCAACGTTGCATGTCGCTGCGGAACCACCAACCACGAACCACGAACCACGAACTCGATCGCGAATCACAAGGTGACCAGTCCGGTCGTCGAGACGATCCTCGACCTCTTGCTGCCGGCGGTGTGCCCGCTGTGCCACGAGGCGCCCGGGCCTGGATTGTGCGCCACCTGCCTGCCGCAGCTGCCGGCGCTGCTCGATCCCTGCCCGCTGTGCGCGATGCCGAAGCACGATACCCCCTGCCCGACCTGCCGCGACGACGGCCTGATCCACCTCGACAGCGTGCGCGCCGGTTTCGCCTACCGCGGGACGATGCGCCAGCTGATCGGTGACGCCAAGGCCGGGGCCCGGCCCGCCGCGGTCGCTGCCCTGGCCGGCCTGCTGCCGCTGCCAGAGGCACCGGTCGATGCCGTGGTGGCGGTGCCGCCCTCGCCGGGCCGGCGCCCGGGCCCGCATCTCGCCAGCGCCT
>JALHRW010000436.1 GCA_022841245.1 Planctomycetota bacterium | reverse complement strand
GGCTGCCTGCGCGATGCGCGCCGGCTGACCGCGCGGCGCTGCGACGCGCCGACGCGCGAGCTGTTCGGCTGCTGCTTCGCGGTCCGGCGTACGGCGGCGCTGGCGGTGGGCGGCTTCGACGCCCAGCTGCCCGGCTACGCCCTGGGCGAGGACCGCGACTTCTGCTGGCGGCTGCATGCCGCCGGCTTCCGTCTGCGCTTCGCCGCTGGTCTGCGCGCGCACCACCGCGCGGTCGGCGGGCAGCGGCCGGGGCTGGCGATCAGGCTGCGCTACCTGCGCTGGTTCGCGTCGCGGCACGGGCGCGGCAATCCCGCCACCGTGCTGCACCTGCTGCTGACCGTCCTGGCGTGGTCGCTCAGGCGAGGCGGCGGAAGCGGCTGAGCGGCGGATGGTCGGGACTGGCGTCGCCGCCGAGCAGCACGCCGACCACTTTGCCGTCCTCGCCCAGCACCGGGCCGCCGGGCATGCCGGCGTAGCAGCGTCCGGTGAGGAAGCCGTCCTGGCTGGTGAACATGCACAGGTGGCCCTGGATGGTCCACGGGCAGAGATAGGGGAAGTACAGCTCGGGGGTCAGCTCGCGACGCGCCAAGCGGATCGACGGGTGGTCGATGTTGTCGGGATAGCCGAAGGCGAAGAGGCGGTCGCGCTTATGCAGCACCGCGCCCTCGTCGTGCACCGGCAGGACCGCGCCGACATCGGGGCCGGTGAGGCCGAGCACGCCTCCGTCGTATTCCCAGCCCGACAGCGCATGCACGCTGCCGTCGCGGGCGAGCATCAGCGACAGTCCCTCGACCGGGTCCGGCTCCTCGCCCGGCCACGCCGTCACCCACTCGCCCGGGCCGACGCTCCACGCGGTGGCGTGGTGGACCAGGCCGGCGGCGGTGCGGGTGAAGACGACGCCGCAGCAATTGGCGACGCGGTTCAGATCGTGCTGCATGGCGGCATGCTCGCGTGCGGGTGGCAACGACGCAAGTTGCCACCCGCCCGCGCGTCCGAGGATGCGCCGCATGCTCCGCGCCTGGCTGCTGGCGACCCGACCCAAGACCCTGCCCGCGGCCCTCGCCCCGGTGCTGGTCGGGACGGCGCTGGCCGCCAGCCTGGGGCCGTGGCGGCTCGACCTCGCGCTCGGCTGCCTGGCCGGAGCGATGCTGCTGCAGATCGGCTGCAACTTCGCCAATGACGCCGGCGACGCGCTGCGCGGCGCCGACACGCCGGAGCGCCTCGGCCCGCAGCGCGCGGTGGCCAGCGGGCTGATCACGCCGCGGGCGATGCTCGCCGGCGCCGCCCTCGCCCTGCTGCTGGCGGCGGCGGTCGGCGCCTGGCTGGCCGCGCACAGCGGCTGGCAGCTGTGGCTGGTCGGCATCACCAGCGTGGTGGCCGCGCTGGCCTATACCCTCGGTCCCGTGCCGCTGGCCTACGTCGGTCTCGGCGACCTCTTCGTGCTGCTGTTCTTCGGCTTCGCCGCCGTACTCGGCGCGGCCTGGGTGCAGGCGCCCCAGTGGCCGTTGCCGCTGGCGTGGTGGGCCTGCGCCGCTGCCGTCGGATTGCAGGCCACCGCACTGATCGCGATCAACAACCTGCGCGACATCGCCACCGACGCACCGGTCGGCAAACGCACCCTGGCGGTGCGGCTGGGCGACCGCGGCACGCGCATCTACCACGTCCTGCTGCATCTCGCTGCGACGGTGGCCTGGTGGCAGGGCGGCTGCCCGGGCGCGACCGGCGTCGCCTTCGTCGGCGGCCTGGCGCTGTCGGCGATGGTGTGGACCAGCCACGGTCGCGAGCTCAACCGCTGCCTCGGCTTGGCCGCGCTGGTCCAGCTGCTCAGCGCCATCACCGCGCTGTCCTGCCTGGTCCGCGCATGATCCACGTCCATCGCCTGCGCCTGCCGCTGCGCGCGCCGCTGCGCACCGCCCTGGGCGCGATCGCGGAACGCACGGTGTGGCTGGTGCGCTGGGTTGACGGCTGGGGCGAGGCCGCGCCGCTGCCCGGCTACGGCGGCGAGCCGCCCGAGTTG
>JALHRW010000435.1 GCA_022841245.1 Planctomycetota bacterium | reverse complement strand
GGCGCCGGCTCGCGTGGTCGTCGGCCGCGGCCAGACGCGCAGCGGGGCGGCCGGCCTGGCATCCGATCCGCCCGGTCCGGTCAAGGGCATGCCGTGCACCTATCGCTTCGCCGATCTGCGAGTCGAGTCGGGTCCGCCCGAGGTGCCGTCCTCGGCCCTGCGCAGCTACGCCAAGAAGGACTCGCTCGCCGATACCCTCGACGCTTTCGCCGCTGCTGGCATGCCGCGGCGCTGGCGCCTGCGCGGGCCGGACGATGCGCGCACCACCGAGATCCCCGGCGTGCTGCCGGCCGGCTTCACCACCGGCGAAGCCTGGAAGGAGCACGTCCTCGGCGACACCGATCGCTTCCTCCAGCTGGGCAAGCTGCTGCCCGCCGCCGGCGCCCAGATCCGCTGGGCCACCACCGAGGTCGACGCCGGCGAAGCGGGTTGGGTGCGTTTCCGCTTCGACGGCATGCCGCAGTGCTGGCTGTGGGTCGACGGACGTCTGGTCTCTTCGGCCGAGCCCGCCTCCCGCGAGGCCGAGGCAGACCGCCTCTCGGCCAACGTCTGGCTGTCCGCCGGTGCCCACCACGTGGTGCTGGCGACACGCAGCCAGGATGGCCGCGGCGCGGCCACCCTGCGTTGGGAATCCGGCGATCCGCGAGCGCGCATCGCCCTGCTGCGCCGCCTGGCCATCGACTTCGTCGGCGACGAGCAGCTGATCGATGCGCCCTTCGAGATGGCGCGGCTGTGGGAGGGCCTCGGGTTCGCCCGCGAGGCCGTCGCCGCCCTCGCCGAAGTCGCGACCGGCGATCCCGAGCAGGCCGAGCGTGCCCTGGCCGAACGGGCCCGCTTGTATCATCAGCTCGGTGACGAGGCCGCCGCCACCACCGAGACCACGGCGTTGCAGAAGCTGTGGGAGGCGGGCGCCGTCGATCCGGTGACGGCTGCGCGGCGTACCGCCCGGCTGTGGCAGCGCCTGGATGTGCCGGAACGTGCCGCCGGTGTGCTCGGCGAAGCCCTGAAGCTGCCTGGCGTCGATCGTCAGGACCGCTGCGCCCTGGTCGTCGAGCGTGCCCGCCTGCGCCGGACCGTTGGCGACGAGGCCGGGGTTGCCGCCGAGCTTCGCGCCGCCGCCGAGCACCTCCCGGCTGGCGATGCGGTGCGCTTCGATCTGCTGTGCAGCGCCGCCCGCATCGATCCGGCGATATCTCAGCCGGCGCTCGTGTCATTGACCGCCCAGGCGACGGACGCCCTGCGCGCCCGCCAGCTCGCCGGGGTGCATGCCGCGCGCAAGGACGAGATTGCTCGTCTCGCCGCCCGTCGTGCCGCCGCCATCATGCCTGGCACGCCGCTGGCCATGCCGGCGATCGAGCTGGCGGAGGACCTCGCCGCCGCCAAGGACGAGCCCGGCGCGCTCAAGTTGTACCAGATCGAACTCACCCGGCGCGGCCTGCCGGCGGCCAAGGATCTCGCCGCCGCGCGGACCGCCCTGGTCCGCGCGGTGCTCGCTGAGACCCCGGCCGGAGCGACGCTGCTCGCCGAGGCAGCGGTCGTATCGCAGGACGCAGTGGGTCCGGTGCGATGGCAGGTGCGTGGCCCCGTGCCCCAGGGCGACTGGACCCCGCATGAAAAGCCCGCCTTCGACCTGACGCAGGCGCCGAGCGGCAAGGAATGGAAGGCGGTGCAGCCGAGCTTCTGGAACGCCGGCGTCCTCGACTTCGGCCAGCTCGGCGGCGGTGACGGCGTGGTATGGTACATGGCCACGACCATCGCCAGCGACAAGGCGCGGTCGATCACCGCCAGCTTCGGCGCTGACGATGCGTTGTCGGTATGGCTCAATGGCGCGCGCCTGTACAGCGATCGCATCCAGCGCGCCCTCACCCCCGATTCGATCGTGTTGTCCCTGCCGCTGCGCCAGGGAGCCAACGTGCTGGTCTGTTCGGTGCAGAACGGCGGCGGCGCCGCCGGCTTCCAGTTCCGCACCCGGCGCGAGCCCTGGCCGGCCAGCGATCTCGCCGCGGTCGTCGCCGGCGCCGCCACCGACCGCA
>JALHRW010000434.1 GCA_022841245.1 Planctomycetota bacterium | reverse complement strand
GCCAGATCGGCGTCGACCGGCAGCAGGGCCTCGGCCCCGGACAAGCGCCAGAAGCGCCGCGCCTCGGGGAAGTCGGTGGTCGCCAGCACGCGGCGTGCGACCTGCTCGATCGTGCCGGGGAAAGCCCGCCCCAGCCAGGCCAGGTCGTTCTGCAGCATGCGGCGCTGGATCTGCGGCGCCTTCACGCCGGCAAGCCGGCGATTGAGCCGGCCCAGCAGCTCGTCGATGGGCAGCGGCTGCTCGCGCAGCAGGTCGAGGAGCAGGCGCGCGCGGACGGTGCGCGCCGGGTTGGGGGCCTCGGGCATGGCGCCACCGTGCCAGGTGCAGCCGCGGTTGCACGCAGCCGCCGGGCTGGGCCGAGCATGGCGCGCATGATCGCCCTGCGCCGCCCCCTCCCCGCCCCGTTCCGCCTCCGCCGCTTTGGCCTGCCGCCCCGACTGCGCGCCGCATGGCCTGCCCTGGCATGGGGTTGCCGCTGGCTCGGCCTGGGGCTGGCACTCGGTGCGCTGACCGACCTGGTGGTGCGCTTCGTCGCTTGAGCGCGACCGGGTGGCGACGTATGATGGCGGCATGGAAATCCCGTCCGTCGCCCTGGGATTGAGCGCCACCGGCAGCGCCATCTCGCGCCAGATGGCGCGCTTCGATCAGCGTGCCGAACAGACCGTCGCCGACAGCTTGGCGGCAGCGGATCCCGAAGCCGGCGGCGACAGCGGCCAGCTCGCCAGCGACCTGGTCGGGATGAAGACCGACAGCATCGTCAACAGCATCCTGTTCAGCGTCTTCCGCGCTCAGGCCGAGCAGCAGCGCGAAGCCGCCGATCTGGTCAAGCCCAGGGGCTGAGCGCCAGGCGGGCCATCACCGCGGCGGTGCGCAGGGTGTCGCCGACCACCGCGAAATGCGACACGCGGTCCGCGGGATAGTCGACCGCCACGCTCAGCTCCCGCACCGCGATGCCGGCGCGCACCGCGCGGACCAGCGATTCCGGTTCATAGGCGTAGCGCCCGGCCCGTGTTCCCAGACCCAGCATGGCCGGCAGCGGCCACACCCGCAATCCGCACTGGTTGTCGCCTGGCCAGGTGCCGCAGGCCAGCCACGAGGCGCCACCGGTGACCCAGCGCCCCGCCCGGCTGGCGAGCGGAGCATGCGGCATGTGGCGCGCTCCGACCCACAACGCCTCCGGCTGCGCCGCAGCGGCCACAGCCAGGCGCAGGGCCTGCTCCGGCGGGTGCTGCAGATCGGCGTCGATGCTCAGGGCCTGGCGCCAGCCAGCGGCGGCAAGCCGGCGCAGGCCGAGGTCGAGGGCCTGACCCTTGCCGCGGTTGGTTGGCAGAGTGATCAGTTCATCGCCACAGGCGGCCGCTCCGCTGCCGTCGCGCGAGCCATCATCGACCACCAGGATGTGCGGAGCGCCGAGCCGCCGGCAGGCCGCGACCACCTCGGCGACGGTACGCCGATGGTCGAAGACCGGGACGAGGACGGGAATTCCGGTGGGCCAGGACAAGCATGCGATGGTGGCGGCAGAGCGCTGCTACGCCAGTGATCAGCGCCGCGCCAGCCGTCCGACCAGATTGCGATCAGCTTCGGCGGTGTGATGCAGCAACCATTCGAAGATCTGCTCGGCATGCCTGGGATGCAACGTCTTACCGGTCGCCAGCATGGCGCGCATGCGCAGCATCTCGCTCATCACGCCTTCGTGCAGCGCGCGGTGCCCGGCCTCGTCCGCGTAACCGACCAGTCGCATCAATCGGTCCTCGGTGGCGAAATGGCGCCGCGTATCGCGGATGAGCCGCCCGAGGGCGGAACGCGCCGGCCGGCCATGCTTCACTGCGACCTGCAGCACACGCACGTCCGCCGCGAGACGCGCATGCTGGCGATCGATAAGGGCAAAGCCGAGGCGGGGGACGACGAAGCGCACAGGGGCGGCATGTTAGCCGAGACGGATGGCGGGGAAAGATGGGAAGTTGGCGAGCGTGGATGCTGCAATGCCGCCAGCGGCCAGCGGCCAGCGGCCAGCGGCCAGCGGCCAGCGGCCAGCGGCCAGCGGCCAGC
>JALHRW010000433.1 GCA_022841245.1 Planctomycetota bacterium | reverse complement strand
CCTGCTCGACCAGGGGCAGCAGCGCATCGGCGGCGGCCCGATCGCCCGCCTGCAGGGCAAGGCGGACCCGACGGATGCGCAGACGCATGTCATCGCCGCGGGCCAGGGCGCGGTCGAGCTGGGCGATGGCCTCGGTGCGGTCGCCGCGGCGCTCGGCGACGGCGGCGGCGAGCTCGTGCGCGGCGGCGGGGATCTGGCGGACGGCCATGGCCCGGGCCAGCTCGGTGGTGCCGAGGCGGTCATCGCCGGCAGCGAACAGGGCCTGCGCGTGCAGCGTGGCGTACTCCGGCGCGCGATCGAGACGGGCGGCCTTGCCCGCGTTGGCCACCGCTTCGGCCGGCAGTTCGCGCATCAGCGCGATCTCGGCGCGCAGCGCCCACAGCTGCGGCACGTCGCCGGCGACAGCGAGGGCCCGGCCCACCGCCTCGTCGGCCTCGGCCAGGCGGCCGAGCCGACGCAGCGCTTCGGCGAGCAGGCCGAGCAGCGGCGCACTCTGCGGGATCTTCGCCAGCGCCGCGCGCACCGCCGTCTCGGCCTCGGCGGCGCGGCCGACCGCGAGGTGCAGCTCGATCAGCTCGCGCCAGGCCCACAGGTAGTCGGGCTGACGCTCGACCGCGCGTTCGAGCCAGGGCAAACCGCGCTCGCGCACGCCGCGGTGCTTGAGCAGGAAGGCGACCAGGCCGTCGCTGACCGAGTCGTCGGGGGCCAGCTCGCGGGCGCGCTTGCACGCCTCGTCGGCGGCGTCGTGCTCGCCCAGCAGCGATCGGACCTCGGCGAGCTCGCGCCAGGCCCAGGTGTAGTCCGGATCGATGCTCACCGCCTGCTCGAGGTGGGCAGCGGCGTCGCGCAGACGGTTCTGGTGCCGGCGCAGATCGGCGATGTAGCCGTGGGTGGTGGCGTCGTAGGGGTCGCTGGTGCGGGCGCGTTCCAGCAACCGCTCGGCGATGTCGTCCTTGTTGATCTGCCGCGCCACCTCGGTGGCCTCGTGCAGGATCCAGTTCGCATCCGGCGCCGACTTGTGGCCGCGCTGGTAGGCGGCCAACGCCTCCTCGAAGCGGCCGGCCTTGCGCGCCAGCTGGCCGAGCTGGGCATGCGCCCACGGATAGTCGGGGTCGTCGGCGATGGCCGAGCGGCACAGCTCGCCGGCACGCGTCGGATCGCTCTCGGCGACGATCTGCGCCAGCTCGACCTTGGCCCAGGTGGCGGCCGGCTCGTTGCGCAGGATCTCCTCGTACAGCGCCACCGCCGCGTTGCGGTCGCCCTGCTCGCTCTCGAGCTGGGCGAGGTGGCCACGCGTCCAGTGATCGGCGGGCGACAGCTGCAGAGCCTGCTGGTAGTGGGTGCGTGCCTGCTCGACCAGGCCGAGGGCGCGCTCCGCCTCGGCCAGCTCGGCCAGGGTCCAGGCCGCGTCGGGATCGAGCGCCAGCGCCATCAGCAGCCGGTCGCGCGAGGTCTCGGCATCACCGGTCTGGCGCAGGCAGGCGCCGCTGCGCGCGAGCAGACCGGCGCGCTCGGGATCGCCCGTCTCGACCTCGGCGAGCCGACGTTCGAGCTCGGCGAGGGCCTCGTGGTAGCGGCCCTGGTTGAAGTAGAGGTCTGCGAGCTGGTCGTTCTCGCCGGCATCGAGCGCCTCGCGGCGCAACGCACGCTGGCTGGCGCCGGCCCGCTGCAGGTCTTCGCGGCGGACGAAGAAGAGGTGGCGGAAGCGGTGCAGCGAAGCCGACAGGCCGTGCTGGGTAGCGGCGTCCTCGAGCACGCGCTCGGCGGTTTCGACCTCGCCGGCGCACTCCAGCGCGCTGGCGAAGCCGAGCGAGGTCCACAGATCGGTCGGCTGCTTGCGGTGCAGGTCCTGGTAACGACGCGCCGCATCGCGGAAACGCCGTTGGCGCATCAGCTCCTCGGCTTCCTGCATCGCTTTGTCGTCGGGACCGTCGTCGCGTTCGTCGGGCATCTGCGGGAAGCGTAGAATGGGGCTGGGGGTGCCAAGGGGCAGGGTGGGGAAGACCCCAGCGGCCAGCGGCCAGCGGCCAGCAGCCAGCAGCCAGCAGCCAGCGGCCAGCGGCCAGCGGCCAG
>JALHRW010000432.1 GCA_022841245.1 Planctomycetota bacterium | reverse complement strand
ACCTGCCGACCGTGTGCGACCCGGACCGCGTGCGCGGCGCGCGCAGCGCGCTGGCCGCCGGCGCCGACTGCATCGTCCTCGACGATGGCCTGCAGCACCGCCGCCTGCACCGCGACCTCGATCTGGTGGTGATCGACACGACCCGGCCGTGGGGCGCAGCCGCTGGCGGGGACGGCGCACTGCTGCCGCTGGGCTACCGCCGCGAGGGCCTGTCGGCGCTGCGCCGCTGCACCGTGGCGTGGATCTCGCGCGGCCATCTCATGCCGGAGCGAGCCATCGCCCTGGCCACGCGTCTGCGCACCCTCGGCCTGGCGGTGGTGCGCGAGGCGGCGCCGCAGCGCTCTTTCGCCGACTTGGCTGGCAACCCGGCCGCCGCGCCCGCCGGGGCGGTCGTGCTGGCCAGCGGCCTGGGCAACCCGCTCGGCTTCGAACTCGACGCGCAGCAGCTCGGCTTGGCGGTGCGCGCCAGCCTGCGCTTCCCCGACCACCACCACTACACCACCGCCGACTGCGCAGCCATCGCCCGGCGGGCGGCAGACGCCACCGTCGTGGTCACGGCCAAAGATGCGGTGAAGCTCGCCATGCTGTGGCCGGCCAACGCCCCACCCTGCCTGGTGCTGAAGGCCTCGACCACCATCGAGCCGGCCGACCTGCCCATCCTGGCCGCAGCGGTGGATCGCGTGCTGGCATAAAGCCGCACCTGGGCTAGTTTTCCCGCTTCCGGAGTCCATCCATGCGCCATCTCCGCGTCGTCAGCACCACGCTCATCGCCCTCGCCGCGCTCGCCGCCGTCGAACCCGCCCCGGCGGTCGAGACGCCCAAGGCCCCGGCCCCGGCCCGCGAATACACCACCCAGCCGACGCGGACCATCACCGCAAGCCAAGGCGATGCCAAGCAGACCGCCAAGGTCGCGCTGTTCGTCACCGACGACGGTGGCCGCAGCTGGCGCAAGGACCAGGAGCTACCGGTCGCTGAAGGCGCCGCGGCGATGCCCGCCTTCACCTTCACCGCGCCGAAAGACGGCGCCTTCGGCCTGTGGACGGTAGCGACCAGCCGCGACGGCCGCGCCGAGCCCGAGCCGGTGGCCGGCGCCGCGCCCAAGCTCGAACTGGTCGTCGACCGCGCTGCTCCCGCGCTCAGCCGCCTCGAAGCGACCCTTGGCGGCGTCGCCGACGGCCAGGCCACCCTCGCGCTCAGCTGGCAGGTCAGCGATCCGAACCTCGCCAGCGACCCGGTCGCGGTCGAGGTCTCGACCGATCTGGGCAAGAGCTTCGCCGTTCGCCACACCGGCAAGGCCGAGGGCACCACCGCCCTGACCGTGCCCGCCGAGGCCGCCGAGATCCAGGTCCGCATCGTCGCCCGCGATCTCGCCGGCAACGTCCTGACCAGCGCAGCCAAGCCGGTTGCCTTGCCGGTGGTGGCCAAGCCCGCCAACCCCGAAGCCGCCCTTGCCGCAGCGGTCGCCGCCCTCCCCGCCCCAGCCGAGCTCGGCGTCGCCGGCCGCAGCGGCGCGCCGATCGTCAGCGCCGGAGAAAGCCCGTTGGCCAGCGCCACCCCGGCCGCCGCGCCCGCTGCCCAGTCGACTGGCACCGCCGCTCCGGCCTCCAGCACTGCGTCGGCAACTCCGACAGCCGGCATGGAACCCGAAGTGGTCGCCAACCGCGACGTCGAGACGCGCTACAACCGCGAAGCCGGCGCCCCGACCGAGCAGCCGCGCGGCCGAGCAGGCAGCAGCGATGCTGTCGCTGCGCCGGCGCAGCAGTCCACCGGCCCACGCGCCACCGTGGTCGACCCCTCGATCGCCTTCCTCACTGGCGGTGCCGCGGCAGCCGCCTTGGAAGACGCGCGCAAGGCCGAGCAGGATGGCGACGTCGATGGTGCCCTCGGCCAGTACCTCCGCCTGCACCGCTCATCGGTAGCCAAGGCCGCGCTGGAGGACGAGCTGTCCCTGCTGCGCCGCATCGGCGACCACAACACCATCGTCGCGATCGTCGACCAGCTGCAGCCCGAGCTGCGCACCGACGCCGCCCGCCTGCACGCCGCCCGCGCCAGCCTGCGCCTGGGCAACCCCGAGGCCGCCGCCGGCTGG
>JALHRW010000431.1 GCA_022841245.1 Planctomycetota bacterium | reverse complement strand
GCATGTACCGCTTATGGATCTAAACGGACCCATATCAAGTATTCGCAGGGGTTTCGTTGCCGGTTGCGCTGTAAGTGGTTGATTTACAATTGAACAATGTGTGCCTGTCCACGGTTTCTGCGGAACACTACGTTGGGGAGGTTCATTGGGAGGGATCCCAAGGATTATGTTGATGGATACGGGATATACAGTGCGTATTTCGCGCCCAACGCAGTAGACCCAGATGGTCAAGGATGGACCACTACTGTCATTAGAGGTCCAAATGGGCTCACCGACAAGATGATTGGCTATGAGTCGGTATTGGCAGTGGTTCCACCAAAGCCGGATAGTTCCGAATCGAGCCAGGCAATTTTTATAAATTTCAATTCGTATGAAATAATGTATTCTGATTGTAGCGTTGAGAAAAAATCAAATTATGTTGTTGATGTAGCTAACATTGGAGGCGATGCGGGTAAGAAGGCGGCCGATTTGCTGGGGATCAAGAATTACCCTAGTGAATCATTTATATTTGATCAATTCGATCTAAATGCGGCGAAATCGCCTAAGAAGGTTTGTGAGTTTACCCAAAATGTAGCGAGGGCAATGGGGTTCAATAAGCCAGGGAAGCAATAACCACCGGGGTCGTACTACGAAGACACAAACGATATTAAGGCAAAAGATAATAGAATGATTACAAATATCATTCAAGATGGTCTTGCTGGTCCCATGGGCCAATGGCATGCGCGGTATTCATTTGCAACGCCTGGCGATTCGGAATGTTGTCATTGTTTTCAGTCTGGGGGTGGTCCGTTGGGTGATCCCAATTGGGAAAGCCTCAGAATGGACGGTCAACATCCTATTGTGAATTATTGGTAATGGCTATGCGGCACGTCTTCTGTTTGGTCCTTTCAATGGTTGCGCTTGTCGGTTGCACAGGCCGGAGGACGTCCGTCTGTGCAACATATAGCCGTGAACAATTGACGCTAGAAGAGGCCAATAGGCTATATGTGAGGCTCTCGCATTCACTGTACAAAGCCCTAGGAGAGAACCTCACATTCTATTTTAGCGGCCCTTTGGGAATAAAAGGTGTTGGGGGGAGGCCAAATATTGCAATGTACAATGAGGCGCAGAATTCGTTTGAGGTGATGATCGTGGACAACACATCCAGTACTATTGTCTGCCGTCTCAAGTTGGTAGATCTCGATGAACATGACGATGGCCGGCGCTTTACGGTGAAGGTGGGCAATAGGAGATATTCAATGTTGATGTCGGCGACATCGACTGGCCACGACCTCGAAATTAACGATTTCTTGATGACTGTAGCAAAGGATGACGGTGAAGGGAAAATCACGGACACGCACGGCACTGATGCTGTGCTGACCCCTGACTCCCGCTAGCCATCACCTACCCTGCTCCAACAGCTCTCGCCCAACGTCCCCCGCCGTTCGCCATGGCGGGCGGGGTCGGCGCGGGTTGCAGCGGGTGGGTGATCGGGGGTGGTGGTGCTGTCAGCGGCGTTGCGTTAAGGACAGTCCTTAACTTGTCTGTCAGTCCGCCTGGGACGACTATCCCCGTTCCTCCGGGCCTGGCTGGTATAATGTCTCCATTCTTGGATAACTTTAACTCTGCAATGAGTGCGGGCGGCGGCCTCGTTCCGGCCATGGATCGACTTTCTGCATATTCTCGGGCGTCAGCGTCTCTGGCATGGGAGTGAACGCCAACTTTGATACCATCCGTTCGAAGAACGAGTGTGACTGCTACTCGAACAAAACGAAAGGTTGCGAGAAGTATGACATTTCAAATGCCCCAGCGTTGAGCGGAGGTGGCCCAAAGAACGTGGACACGCACCGACTGACGCCGCCTCCGGCCGCTGACGGCCGATAGCAGCCAACGAACGACCTCCGACAGCACGAAGCCGGCTCGATTGGGCCGGCTTTGCTCGTCGTAGCGGTCTGCGATGCGCTTATGGTGGTCGATTCGTGGTGCAACTCGACGGTGGCTCGGCGGTCTGTCGGCCGCTGTCGCGTCGGGGTGCTGATCAAGGAGCGGCGCGACCGCTACGCGGTGGCCGGCTCGGGTGGCTGGTCGTCGCGGTAGAGTCCGGAGGTGGTGTCGACGATCCACTTCGCTCCGCGCCGCAGG
>JALHRW010000430.1 GCA_022841245.1 Planctomycetota bacterium | reverse complement strand
GGCGCGCTCGGGCTCGGCTCCGACCCGACGGCCGGCATCGAGCAGCGCGTCGCGGACGGCGCCGGCGCGCCCGGCGAGGTCCTGGGCCAGCGGCACGCCGACCGTATCGCCACTGGCGCGGAAATGCGCGTGGATGAAGGGCACGCGCCGGACGTTGCGCCACAGGTGCGTCACCCCGGGCGGAGTGAACACGGCCCAGCCCGCGGCATAGGGCACGATGCGTCCAGCCAGCTCCAGCTCGCCCGGACCGTCGAGGACGTTGAGCACCCAGAAGGCATTGCGGTGCGACCCCCGGTAGCCGGCCGGGAAGGAGGACGATGCGATCGCGCCGTGCCGCAGCACCAGGCGCGGCTGGCCGCTCAGGGGCAGATCGAGCATGTCCGTTCTATACCACTTCGGTCCGTCCGGACCAATTGAAATGGCCTTCGTTATCCGGGTACGATGCCACCAGAGGGTCACCTGCATGTCCATCCGCTCCGCAATCGAACACGTCCTGCCGCCCCTGCCCGATCAGACGTCGATCGCTCCCCTGTTCTGGCTGCGCGGTGAAGGTCCGGAACTGATCACCAGCGAACTCGAGCGCATGCACGCCTACGGCATCGACGGCGTGGTGGTCGAATCGCGGCCGCATCCCGACTTCCTCGGACCGCTGTGGTGGCGCGACCTCGATGCGATCGTCGGCACCTGCCGTCGGCTCGGCATGCGGGTGTGGGTGTTCGACGACAAGGCCTACCCCACTGGCGGCGTCAACGGGGCGGTCGCGACCCATCCCGAGGCGCGCAAGCGCTTCCTGCGCCTGAACGCCATCGAGGCGCCCGGGCCGGTGCGCGGCGGCCGCATCCCGATCGCACGGTGGCTGGGTGCCGACGAGCGCCTGGTCGCGGTGGTGGCGGGGCGCCTCGACGGCGATGGGCTCGATGCGGCTACCCTGACCGATCTCGGCACCAGCCTCGACCGCGGTGCCCTGCGCTGGGATGTGCCGGAGGGACGTTGGCGCGTCGTGCTCGCCGTCGACACCTCGCGCGGTGGCGAGGAGCGGACCAAGGACCACTTCAACCCGACCGAGGCGGCCGGCGTCGACCTGCTGCTAAGCACGGTCTACGAGCCGCACGCCGCACGCTATCGCGCCGACTTCGGCGCCACCTTCGCCGGATTCTTCAGCGACGAGCCACGCTTCGGCAACGCCCCCACCTACGACGCCGCGATCGGGCGCCACGCCATGGTCCTGCCCTGGGGCCCGACTCTCGAACAGCGCCTGCGCCGGCGCTGGGGCGACGCCTTCGCCCGCACCCTGCCCCTGCTGGCGCACAGCGCCGAGCCCGCGACCGAACAGCGCATCCACACCTCGTGGGCGACGGTGTGGACGCCGGCCAGCCTGCCGGCGGTGGCGCGCGCCCGGCACGCCTACATGGACGAGGCCACCGACGCCTGGCGCACGGCGTGGAGCCAGGTCGGCGACTGGTGCGGGGCGCACGGCGTCGAATGGACCGGCCACCTGGTCGAGGACAACAACGCCCACTGCCGCCTCGGCTACGGCGCCGGGCACTTCTTCCGCGGCCTGGCCAACATGCACGCCGGCGGCCTGGACGCGGTCTACCAGATCCAGCCGCTGCTGGGCGACGGACGCATCCTCACGCCCTTCGGCGACCTCGACGCGCGCTTCTTCTACTGGGGCCTGACCCGCATGGCGGTCTCGGCCGCCCACCTCGACCCGGCCAAGCGCGGCATCACCCTGGCCGAGTGCTTCGGCGCCTACGGCTGGCAGCACGGCCTGCGCAGCATGGTCTGGCTGACCAACCACCTGCTCGCGCGCGGGGTCAACCGCCTGGTGCCGCACGCCTGGTCGATGCGCTTCCCCGACAGCGACTGCCCGCCGCACTTCCACGCCCTGGGCAACAACCCGCAGTCGCCGCACTTCCCACGCTGGGCCGCCTACGCCGCGCGGCTCTGCCGGCAGCTCACCGGCGGCGAGCACCGCTGCGAGGCGGCGGTGCTCTACCATGGCGAGGCGGAGTGGTCGGGCGCCTGCCAGCCCTTCCACGAGGTGCTGCGCGCGTTGGCCGTGCGTCAGCTCGACGGCGATGTGATGCCGGCCGACCTGCTGGCCGGGCCGCGGGTGGCGGCGCGCG
>JALHRW010000429.1 GCA_022841245.1 Planctomycetota bacterium | reverse complement strand
CAGTTCCGAAGCCGACCTCGCCACCGCCGAGCTGTCGCGCCGCCAGCAGGAGCAGGAGCGTGGGCTCGGCCAGGTCCGCCAGCTTGCCGACCGCGCCGTGGTCGCGGCCCGCGTCAACGACCGCGAGCTCGCCGCCAAGCCGCCGGCCGCACGGGTCGAGGCCGCCATCGTTGCTCTCACGCGCCGGATCGACGCCCTGCCGCAGCGGCTGTCTCGTCGTCTGGCCGACGAGCCGGTGGTCGGCCGTGATGGCGCTGTTGCCAGCGTGCCGGTGCTGCGCCTGGGCGAGGCGCGCGCCGTCGCTCTCGGCAAGGGCGCGCATAGCGGCCTGCTCGAACGCGCTGCCGACGGCAGTTCGTGGCTGGTGGTCGGTCCGGCGCTGCCGGCTTTGCCCGCCGGCGCGGTCCCGCTCGATGCCGCCGGCAGCGCGGCGCACCAGCCAGGCGCGGTGCAGCGCAGCTTCGGCGAATGGCTCGCCGCCGGCCGCGCCTTCATCTGGCCGATCCTCGCGGTGATGGCCATCGGCCTCGCCATCATCATCGAGCGCTGCATCGCCTTCGCCCGTCGACGCGTCGATCCGCATCGTCTCGCCGCCGTCGCCGAGATGCTGTCGCGCGACGATGCCGCCGCGGCCAGCGCCCTGGTCGCGTCCGGAGCCGGTCCACTCGACCGCGTGCTGCGCGCCGGCCTCGCCGCCGTCGGTCGGCCCAAGGAAGCGCGCGAAGCTGCGGTCGAGCAGGCCCTGCTGGTCGAGACCAGCCAACTCGGTCGCGGCCTGACCATGCTCGCGGTGCTCGCCGGCGTCGCTCCGCTGCTCGGCCTGCTCGGCACGGTCACCGGCATGATCGACATGTTCTCGGTCATCGCCGCCCAGGGCAGCGGCAACGCGCGCAGCCTCTCCGGCGGCATCTCCGAGGCGCTGATCTGCACCCAGGCCGGCATGCTGGCGGCGATCCCGCTGCTCATCGCCCACGCCTGGCTGTCGCGCCGGGCCGAGCGCCGCACCCACCTGCTCGAGGAGGCCGCCTGCGGCGTCCTCGGCCTGACCGAGCGCCGGCCGTGAACCTGCTGGACGCAGCCCTGGCGTGGTGGCGCGGCGGCGACCTGCTCATGCCGGTGATGCTGGCGGTGGCGGTGGTGCTCTACGCCATCCTGGTCGAGCGCACCCTGGTGCTGTGGGGGACGCGACGCGCGAGCCGCACCGACGAGCTGATCGCCACCGTGCGGCGCGACGACGATCCGCGCTGGCGGGCGTGGGCGGCGCACTACCTGGCGATGAGCGAGGCCGAGCAGCTGTCCCGCGGCTTCGGCCTGATCCGCGCGCTGACCGCCAGCCTGCCGCTGCTCGGCCTGCTCGGCACCGTCACCGGCATGGTCGGGACGTTCGGTGCGCTGGCCGGCGGCGGCGGCCTGCCGGCCCAGCGGGCCAGCGCCGGCATCTCGCTGGCGCTCACCGCCACGCAGTACGGCATGGCCCTGGCGATCCCCGCCGTGCTGTGGGCCTGGCTGCTGTCGCGCCGGGTCGACCAGCTGGTCGAGCATCGCGAGCTGGTCGTACGCGTGGCGCAGCAGGATGCTGCATGAGGTTCCTCAACCGCCGTCGCGCCGACCACCGTCCGATCGACCTCAACGTCATCCCGTTGATCGACGTGGTCTTCTTCCTGCTCATCTTCTACGTCATCAGCACGGCCTTCGTGCAGGAGACGGCGGTGACGCTGCAGCGGCCGGTGAGCAGCGCGGCCAGCCCGGTCGGCGACGGCTTCGTGCCGGTGGCGATCGTCAAGAGCGGTGCCATCCAGGTCGGGCCGCAAGTCGTCGACCTCGCCGGCGTGCGCGACGCGGTGCATGCCGCGCTTGATGCTGGCAACACGCGCAAAGCCGTGGTCATCCCCGACCGTGAGGTGCCGACCGGCCTGTTGCTGGCGGTGATGGACGCGTGCAGCGCGGCCGGGGCGGAGTCGGTCGACGTCGCGGCGACGGTGGGGCCGCGATGACCGTCGCCCTGCCGCGAACGCGCAGCTTTCACCGCGCCCGGCCGATGCGGTTGTGGTGGTTGGCCACCGGCCTCGCCGTGCTGGCCAATCTCGCCGTGGTCGTCGGGCTCAGCCAGGTCAGCCGGCTGCATCCCGCC
>JALHRW010000428.1 GCA_022841245.1 Planctomycetota bacterium | reverse complement strand
CCGCTGGCCGCTGGGCGCTGGCCGCTGGGCGCTGGCCGCTGGCCGCTGGCCGCTGGCCGCCCTGGCTTCCCTGCGTTGGCCGCGATGCTCCGTCCCGCGTGCGTGCGACCTTCGTGATCAATCCCGCCAGCGGCGGACGTCAGGGGGCGGTGCTCGGCGGGCTGCTCGCCAGCCGTGGCGATCCGGTGCATGACATCCGGCGCGGCAACCTGGCCGGACTTGCGGCGGGCTGCGAGGGCTTGCTGGTGGCTTGCGGCGGTGACGGGACGGCCGCTGCAGTGCTGGATGCGGTGCATGTCAGCGGGCGGGACGTGCCGGTGGCGGTGATACCGCTCGGCACCGGCAATGACCTCGCCCGCCATCTCGGTTGGCCGGGCATCCCGCCGGATGCCTCCCAGCTCGACGCCTGGCTGGCGCACGCCATCGCTGCACCCGAACGCCATCTCGACCGCTGGGTCCTGACTGGTCCGGGGGTCGAGCGGGCCTGGTTCAACTACTGGTCGATCGGCGACGACGCTGCCGCCGCCCTGCGTTTCCACCACATCCGCCGGGTACAGCCCTGGGTGATGCGTGGCGGCGGGCTCAACAAGGGTCTATACGGCCTGTGCGGGCTGGCCGAAAGCGGAGCGCGGCTGCGCGGCTGCGCCGTCCGGCCGCTGCCGCCCGGCACCGGGGCGCTGGTCTTGGCCGGCATCCCCAGCTATGCCGGCGGACTCCGCCTCGGGGGAGAGATCCGTTCCGACGACGGCATCGCCGATCTCTTCGCCCTGCCCATGGGCCTGGGCCTCGGCCTGCTCATCGCCGGGCGCCGCCGGGCCAGGCCGCTCGGACGAGCGGCGGCCTGGGAGCTGCGCTTCACCCGCAGCGTGCCGATGCAGCTCGACGGCGAGCCGTTCGTCGGCGCCGCCGGCATCTGGACGGTGCGCCACGGCGGCCGGGTCCGGGTCCTGGCCGGGCCGGGCTAACCCTCGTACATCACGCTGAAGTCGGCCTCGCCCAGGCCCTTGGCCTCGGCGGCGGCGTAGGCCGCCTGCAGCTGGGCCGTCTGCGGCAGCGTCACGCCGCGGTTGGCGGCGAGGCGCAGGGCGTGGCGCAGATCCTTGTTGAGGTGCTTGACCGAGAACTGCGGCGACCAGTCGGCGGCGAGCAGCTTCGGCTTCTTCAGCTCGGCGAGGCCGCTCTTGGCGATGTTGAGGTCGAGGCAGCGGAAGAAGTCGGCGTCGGCCAGGCCGGCGGCGCGGGCCAGGCGCAGGCCTTCGGCCAGGCTCTGGAAGCTGGTCGCGATCATCAGGTTCAGCGCCAGCTTCAACGCCATCGCGTTGCCCACCGCGCCGAGCGGCAGGATCGCCTTGCTGATGCCGGCGTAGGCCGCCTCGACCGCGGGCAGCACGCCGGCGTCGTCGCCGACGAAATACACCGTCTGGCGCTGCTCGGCGGCGATCTTCGAACCGGTGAAGGGCATGTCGAGGAAGCGGCAGCCCGCCGCCTGGACCCGCGCCTGCACCGCTTTGACCTCGTCGACGCCGATGGTCGCGTGGTTCGCCACCACTGTGCCCGGCGCCAGCACCGGCAGCACGGTGTCGAGCACGCCCATCACCGCCGGCCCGTCGGCGACGACGATGGCGACCAGCTGCGCACCGCGCGCCGCCTCGCGGGCATCGGCGCAGAAGCACGGGTGATCGGGCTTGGGCGTGCGGTTCCAGGCGCGCACGGCGTGGCCGTCGGCGGCGAGGTTTTTTGACCACACGGCGCCAATGATCCCGAGGCCGTAGAGAGCGATGTTCATGGTTGCGATTCCAGGGCGAACGCGTGCTGGCGTCCGCAGGCCCGGCAGCGTGCCTCGGCGGTCAGCGCGTCCAGCCGCGAGCGGCCCTGGCTGCGCCACACCAGCACCTCGCCGCACGAGCAGTCGTCGCGCTGGTGCGCCTCGTCGTAGAGCGCGCCGCTCCAACCCGCGCGCGCTGCCGCCAGCGCGGTGCGCATCGGTTCCTCGCTGCCGAGCGCGGCGCTCAGCGGCACGAGATGCACGGCGCTGGCGCGAGCGAGATCGAGCGGCGGCAGCGGGGCGGCGGGGTCGCTCCAGCCGGCGAGCACCTCGACATGCCGACCGGCGTCGAGGATGCGCTGCGCCAGCGGGCC
>JALHRW010000427.1 GCA_022841245.1 Planctomycetota bacterium | reverse complement strand
CGCCGACTGGGACGCCTTCGCAGCGACCCAGCCGCGGCTGGTGCCGACGCTGCGGCCGCGGCCCTCGCGAGCTCCAGCCAAGCCGGCGCCGGTCGCCGCGGCCGCACCGTGCGAGGATGAAGTCTGCGCTGAGTCGAATGCGCCAAGCCCGCCGTCTTGCCCATCGCCTCAGCCGATGCGGGAGGAGCGCGAGGAGAAGCGCAAGAAGATGGACGAGATGCCGCCAGGCGCGGCCGTGCGCCGCAGCGCTCGAATCGCAGCCTCAAGCGATGTGGCGATGGCGAAGTCGGTTTCAGCCAGCGTTGCGCCCAGTGTATCCAAGGACGCCTTCGGCGGAGCCCCGGCAGCCGAGGGTGCGCCTGAACCCGAGCCCGAACCCGGCCTGA
This sequence comes from Planctomycetota bacterium, assembly GCA_022841245.1. GTDB lineage: Bacteria > Planctomycetota > UBA11346 > UBA11346 > UBA11346 > UBA11346. The sequence continues at coordinate 1,760 of JALHRW010000427.1, read as the reverse complement.
CTCCCGGCACCGATCTGCTCGACTTCGCCGCCCTGCGTCTCGCCGCCGACGGCCCCGAGCGCGGTCGCCCGCGTCCGGCGATGGCCTTCAGCGAGGAGCCGCGCTGGGCCCAGGCCTGCGCCGAGGCCCGTCGCCGCAGCAGCGATCTCCGTCCGCCGCCGCCCGGCCACCAGGCGGTGTCGCCGGCGCGCTACGCCGTGCGCTGGGAAGGCGGTCTGCCGGTCGACGTCCCCGCCGACGGCGGCTGGCACGTCGTGCCGCTGGCCGAAGGCGCCAGCGACGTGCGTCTGACCCTGGTAGTGGTGCCGCGCGAGAGCCGCACCGCGTTCCGCAGCGCCGCCATCACCAGCCCCTTCGACCGCGCCCTCACCGCCGGTCCGGCCGACGTCTACATCGGTGGCGACTTCCTGCTCACCGCGCGTCTGCCTGACATCGCCCGTGGCGCTGCCGCCGACCTCGGCCTCGGCGTCGAGCAGTCGTTGGCGGTGGCGCGCAACGCGACCTTCGCCGAGGAGACCGCCGGCATGCTCGGCGGCAGCCTGTACCTGCGCCACAGCGTGCAGGTCTCGCTGCACAACAAGGCGGCGAAGCCGGTCGCGGTCGAGGTGCGCGAACGCCTGCCGCAGCCCGACGAGCAGGTCGAGCACTGCGCGGTCAAGGAGCTGAAGGTCGATCCGCCGTGGCAGGAATGGCGGCCGTCCGGCTCGACGCTGCCCGGCGGGCGGCGCTGGACGCTGACCCTGGCGGCGGGCGAGAAGCGCGACCTCGCCTACGAGTACCGCGTCGAGATCCCGTCGAAGAACGAACTGGTCGGCGGCAACCGCCGGGAGGCCTGACATGGATACCATCGCCCTGCCGGTCGCCGACGTCATCGTGCTGGAGGATCGCGCGCAGATCCTGCGCCGCGGCCGCGTGCACCTGGTCGCCGGCGCCAACCGCCTGGCCGTCGCCGGGCTCGCCCCGCTGCTCGCCGACAAGACCCTGGTCGGCACCAGTCCCGCGCCTGGCGTGCGCATCGCCGACGTGCGCGTGCGTCGCGAGCGCCTCGCCCGCGAGGCGCGTCCGGCCGAGCTGGCTGCGATCGAAGAGCAGTTGCGCCGCCTGCAGGCCGAGGCCGAGCGCCTGGGCCACGAGGAGCGCAGTCTGGACAGCGTCGACGGCCAGCTCGGCGCGCTGCGCCAGCTGCTGCTCGCCGAGGCCGTGGTCGACACCGCCTGGGCCCGTGCTGCACCGGCCTTCTGGCTGGAGCGGTTGCGCGAGATCGAGATGCGCGAGGACGGCGGCGCCGCCATCCGCAACCGTTTGGCTCTGCGCCGGCGCGAGATCTCGCGCGAAGCCCGCGATCTCGAGCAGCGGCGTCAGCTTCTCGCCAATCCTGGCGCGGAGACGGCGTGCCGTGCCGAGCTGCTGGTCGAGGCCGCGACGGCCGGCGAGGTCGAGCTGACTCTGGCCTACGTCGTGCCCAACGCCTGCTGGCGGCCGTGCTACGTCGCCCGCTTGCTCAAGGACCAGGTGCGTCTCGACGCAGAAGCCTGCGTGTGGCAGCGCACCGGCGAGGACTGGCGCGGCGTGCGTCTGCGCCTCTCGACCGAGCGCCTCGATCTCGGCTCCGATCCGCCGGCGCTGGCCGCCGACCGCCTGCGCCTGCAGCCCAAGGCGCAGCAGGTGGTGGTCGAGGAGCGCGACCGCGCGCGCGAGGACACCGGCGGCGCCGCCGGCGCCCCGGCCGCAGAATTGCCCGGGGTCGACGATGGCGGCGA
>JALHRW010000426.1 GCA_022841245.1 Planctomycetota bacterium | reverse complement strand
GTCGCTGGTCGCTGGTCGCTGGTCGCTGGTCGCTGGTCGCTGGTCGCTGGTCGCTGGTCGCTGGTCGCTGGTCGCTGGTCGCTGGTCGCTGGTCGCTGGTCGCTGGTCGCTGGTCGCTGCAAGTCTCAATGCGTTGCTGCGTACACCAGCAGGTCGAGTCCCAGCGCCATCGCCGTGTCGGCTTCGTACCCGCGCATCATCGGATGCTCGCAGCCGGTCCAACCCGCTTCCAGGTCGAGGGGGCTGTAGATGACGCGCAGGTCGCCGCCGATGGCGATGCCTTCGAGCATCGGTCCAGCCAGCTTCGGATAGGCGACACGCGCCGCTGGTGTGAGATTGGCGACCTGGACCGGGAACGGTCCACCGCTGAACAGCGGATGATCCGTCATGATCGGCTTCAGCGTCTGATCGGGCAGCAGGCGGGCGAGTTCGCGCCGAACCGCGGCGTCGAAGGTGGCCAGGCCGAGGCCGTTGTTGACCACCAGCGTCCCGCCGCCCCGCAGGAAGGCGCGCAGGTTGGCGATCGCCGCCTCGCTGAACTGGAAGTCGTCGAGGCCGGTGAGCCAGGCGAAGGTGCGGCCGGCCAGCGCGTCCTTGCCCGGGTCGACCGCCTGACGGCGCAGACTGACCTTCACCGCCAGGGTGCCGGCGGCGCGGCGCAGCAGGCCGGCGGCGGCGCCGGGATGCACATCCCAGTGGCCGTTGTGGGTCAGCTGGGTGAACACCAGCTCGTCGCTCGGTGGCGCGGCGTCGGCGGCGCCGAACAGCTCGGGCTTCGCCTCCTCCAGTCCGGCCTCGGCGTAGCCGAGCGTATAGGCGACGAGGTTGACACCGATCCTGCCGGCGGTCTCGACATCGTAGTACACCGCCTGCGGCAGACCCGGGACATGGCGACCGTCCCAGCCGCAGCCGAGGCCGTAGGGCGAGAGCAGCACGCCGACGCGGCAGCCGACATAGATGCCCTCCAGCACCACCTGGTCGCCCGGCGCATTGCGCCCGAAGCCGGCCTTGTCGAGGTCGACCGCGGCGTGCAGCAGCGGATGGTCGGCGGGCAGGCGGCGCAGCGGACGGTCGGGGAAGAGCTGGGCCAGGGTCACGCGCACCGAGTCAGTGAACCACGGACTGCCGGCCACCGAATCGAACACCAGCAGGCCGCCGCGTTGCACGTAGAGACGCAGCTTGGCCAGCTGCTCGGCGTCCATGCGCAGGCGGCGCGTGCCACTGACGAAGAGCAGCGGCGTGGTCGAGGGGTCGGCCTCGAAGGTGGCGAGGGTGACGCTCTGCGAGCCGTAGCGCACGCCGAGCGCCTGGCTGGAGCCGCGCATCAGCGACTGCAGGTCGGCCGGGCAGAGGTTCCAGTCGGCGACCTCGCCGCCGCTCTCGCCACCGAAGGTCGCGGTCTCGCCCCACACCACCTTGCCGATCAGCTTGGGCGGTGCCGGGTCCTTCTTGCGCTCGCTGCGCCGCAGCGGCGTGGCCGGCAGCGGCAGCGGCGGGAAGCTCTCGCCACCGCTGATGTGCCGCGGGGCCGCCTTGGGCGGCGGACCGAGGGGGACGAACCAGTCGTTCTCGCTGGCGGCGGCGAGCAGCGGGAGGCCGAGGACGAGGGCCACGGAGGCGCGGAGGAGCATGGAGGACGACTCGGCCAGGAATGATCGGCTTGTGCGGCTCCGCGCTCCTCCGTGTCTCCGTGGCGAAATCGTCATGGCTTCAACTCCCCCGCCATCGCGGCGGCCTCGCTGTACGGATGGTCCTTCTTCAACCGCTCGATCAGGCGCTTGGCGGCGGTGGCGTCCTTGCCCGCGAGCTCGATGCGTGCGGCGGCGAGCAGCACCTCGGGCTCGCGCTGGCCGCCATCGCCGGCGAGCAGCATGCGGGCGCGGGTACGGGCCAGCTGCAGCTCACCACGTGCGGTCCATACGCGCAGGAAGAGCAGGCCGGTCTCGTCGCCGAGGCGCTCCAGCGGCGTCTCCCATTCGATCTCGCGCAACGCCTGCTCGGCCTCGTCCCAGCGGCCCTGGCTGAGGCGGTCGCGGGCGAGCTCCAGGCGCAGGCGGCGGCGCATGACGTACTCGCGACTGGCCGGGTCGGCCACCGCCGGCAGGGCGCGGTAGGCGGCGCGCGCGCCGGCGACGTCGCCTTGCAGG
>JALHRW010000425.1 GCA_022841245.1 Planctomycetota bacterium | reverse complement strand
CGCCGCCGAGCGCGCGGCGCTGCTGCGCGCCTGCGGCCTGGCGCCGTGGCACGAGCAGGACGACCTGCTGGAACAGCTGTCGACCTGCCTGCGCGGCCTGCGCGACCACACCGGCGCGGCCTTGTGCATGGAGCTGGCGGTGGCGCGCGATCCGGACGACATCGGCAAGCGCGCCTGGCTCGCCGGCATGCTGGTCGAGGCGGAGCGCGTGGACGAAGGCCTGGCGATGATCGCCAAGGTGCGCGAGGAGAACCCCGAGGAGAGCTACTTCGCCAACATGCAGGCCGGTCTGCTGGTCACCGCCGGCCGGCGCGCCGAGGGCCGCAAGCTGTTCGATGCGATCACCGCGCCGCGCACCGGTTTGGAGACCTACGAGACCAATCGCGCCTGGTTCTTCGCCGTCTGGGGCGACCGGGCCGAGTTCTACCCGCAGTTCGAGAAGGCGATGGGTCTGGCGACCGATCCCAGCATCCTCTCGTGGATCGCCGAGGATGATGACCTCGACCCCTACCGCGCTGAGCCGCGCTTCCGCGCCATCGTCGAGGCCTGCCGCACGCGGCTGCTTGGGGCAGCAGCGCAACCGCCGCCGGCCGGAGCCAAATAGGACGGACCGTAAAGGCCGTCGTGGCTCCCTGGCGCGCCTGCACCGCTGCTGATATGCTGGGACGCGACAACAACCGTCGCACCTGCCATGGCCCACGGCCTCGACATCCTGCTGATCGACGACCATCCCGGGGGCGACCGCGTCCTCAGCGATGCCCTGACGCAACGCTGCCGGCAGATCCTGACGGTGACCAGCGTGCGCGCCGGCATGGCCGCGCTGGAACGCGGACGTGTCACCGGCTCCCGTTTCGGCCTGGTGGTCGGCAACATCGTCGACGTGGCGACGGACGGGCTGGCCCTGATGCGCGAACTGCAGCGCTGCCAGGACGCGGTGCCGGTGATCCTGACCGCCGATTACGGCTCGATCGATCCGCAGGTCGCTGCTGACGCGCAGCGCCTGGGCGTGCGGGAGATCCTCGACACGCCGGTCGATCCGGTGCAGGTCGTCGATGCCCTCGCCCAGGTCGAGATCGCCGCAGCGGAAGCCGGTCGCATCGGCCTTGCTCTCGAGCCCCTCGCGCTGCAACCGCAGCGTCAGTTGCACGACTCCCTGCTGCCGCCGCGCACGATGGTCCAGCGGCAGGCCACCGGCCGCATCCTGCCCGGGGTCCAGGCGCGGCAGCGGCGCTCGCTCGATACGCCCCTGCCCATCGCGCCTCATGCCGGCGCGTCGCGTCGCCTGACCCCACTGCCGCAGCCGAACGCCGCGGCTGCAGCGGTGCCGCCCGATCCTGGGAAGGCACGCGGCGTGATCTGCGGTTCGTGCGGCACGGTCATCCGCGTCGAGATCAAGCCGACGGCATACACCACGCTGTGTGTCCATTGCGGCGGCATGCTGCGCGTCGAACCTGGCTGACGGCCAGGGCCTCATGCGTTGCTTCGGATGAATGGAACTGATGCGGCCGGCAAGCGGCTGGGCGGTCCGTCCTGCTAAGCTTCAGCGCGGTGGCGGCGCGCACTCCAGCACCAGCCCGCCGTGCTCGCGGTGGAGCAGCAGCAGGGCGAAGCGCTCGACCAGCATGAGGTCATTGGTGCTCAGGCTGGCGTAGTCGAAGCGGCCGCGCAGGTCGCTGTAGCCGTCCTTGTAGAAGCGCACCTCGCCGCCGCGCATGCGCGCGAAGGCCTTGACGTAGGTCGCTGGCAGCGGCACCGCCGGCTCGCCCTCGCGCAGGACCTGGAGCTGGCCGTAGGCCTCTTGCACCTGCACGCGCAGGCGGTTGGCGTAGACCGCCAGCCAGGCGCGCAGGCCGCCGGCCACCACCTCGACCATGACGTTGTCGGCGGCGAAGCGCTCGGGCAGGGCCAGCTCGGCGCCTTCGGCACCAAGCGACAGTTCGCCGCTCCAGGCCGGGGCGATGCAGGCGAAGCGCTTGGCGTCGCCCTGCATGAACGGCTGGCGGCTGAACAGCAGTTCGAGGTCCATCGGGTAGCAGTTCACCCGTGCCGCCGTCACATGGCGGCTGACCACGCGCAGGCGCCGGCCGCCGGCGTCGGCGCGCAGGGCCAGCGACGGCTCCTCGGCGGCGAGTCCGGCCTGGCGGCGGG
>JALHRW010000424.1 GCA_022841245.1 Planctomycetota bacterium | reverse complement strand
CGGCCAGCGGCCAGCGGCCAGCGGCCAGCGGCCAGCGGCCAGCGACCAGCGGCCAGCGGCCAGCGGCCAGCGGCCAGCACCCAGCACCCAGCTCCTACGGCAACCTATTCCTACGGCGAATAGCCCAATCAACCCCAAGCATCACCACCACCACGACCAGCGCCCACCACGTATCCCACAGCCCGCGCTCAGCGGTCGTGCTCTCAGCCCGGCCAAGATCGCGCGGCAGGGCCGCCAGCAGGGCGTCGGGCTTGTCGAACACCTGCCCGCCGGTGGCGGCGGCCAGCGCGAGCAGCGCGGCGCGGTCGGCGCGTGGATCCCGGCGTTCGTCCTCGTTCGGCACCACCAGCAATTCGCCCGGTTCGACCCGGGCGGCAGCCACGCCGGCGGCGGTGGTGACGTTCCAGGTACCGGGAGCCGGCGCGGTCAGGCGCCCCGAGAAGCCACGGCCGCGACGGGTCAGGGCGATGACCAACTCGGCGCCGTCCGGGCCGCTCAGGCGGATCGAGGCCTGGTCCGGCATTTCGATCTCGAGGCCTGGCGCGGGAACGAGGTCGACCGCGACCGCTTCGCCCGGATTGACCCGGCGCGGGCTGGCAGTGACGCGCCACGGCCGGGCGCCAGCGCGACGTCCAGCAGCGGCGTAGCGCAACAGCTGGCTGTGGAAGCGGTGCAGGTAGCGGTCGCCGACGCCGCGACGCCAGCGCCAGATGTCGTCGGCCAGGATGATGACGCTGCGACCGGCACCGGCGGCGCGACTGATCACCAGCGGGGCACCGTCCTGGTCGGTCGCCAGCACCTCAGAACCGGGACGCGGTTCCGCCGGCGCGGCGCCGAGCAGCGGAGCGAGCTCGGCCCAGACGGTGCCGCCGCTGTCGAGCAAGCCAAGCGCCTCGGCCAGCGGCGTGCGCGTCAGGCGGCGCGCGCGCTGCTCGCGGTAGCCGCGCGCCACCGCGGTGGCATCGGGAAGGACGGCAGGCAGCAATTCGGCGAGCGGACTGCGCGCCAGACCGACCGAAGCGCCGCTCTCGCCCGGGATGAGGATGAGGCCGGCGCCGTTGACCCGCACGTGCTTGGCCAGGGCGGCGAGATCCGCGTCGCGGAAGGCCTCGGGGCCGAGGTCACCGACGATGACGGCGTCGTAGGCGGCAAGATCGGCGGCGGTCAGTGGCAGCCGGTCGGGGCCGTCAGCACCCCAGCGCCGCCAACGCTGGTCGGCGAGATACGCGTGCAGGGTCGCTCCGCTGTCGCGCTTGAGCGCCTCGCGCAAGAAGCGCACCTCGTAACGCGGCTGCCGGTCAAGCAGCAACACGCCGAGTCGGCGTTCGGCGACGTTGACGCCAAGCTCCTGGCTCTTCACCAGACCGCCGGCGGTGGCGCGCACCAGCAGGCGCGCCGCCCCCTCCTTGCGGAAGGTGGCGCCGAGGCGGGCTTCGAGCGCGTGCAGCTGATCGGCACCTTCCGGCACCGCGACTTCGGCCTTGTCGACCACCGTGCCGTCGAGCAGCAGTTCGACCTGCACCGGGCCGGGCGGCAGGGCGCGGGCCGAGATGCGGATGATGACCGGCTCCAGTTCGTCGAGAGCGACCTCGCGGTTGACCGCCACCTCATCGAGGAACAGCTCGGGATCGAGGCGCTCGCCGCCGGTGGCGAGGATGAGCAGGCGCAGGTCGCGACCGCGCAGGCGTTCAGCGATGGCAGCCAAGGTCGAACCGCTGGTGACGCGACCGTCGCTGGCGACCACCAGCACGTCGGGTCGGCGCTCCAGCGCGATCGCCGCCAGGGCGTCGCCGAGCGGGCTGCTGCCGCCCTCGGCAGCCGACACCTTGCCCAGCGGCGTGACGGCCTCGTCGAGCGCGTAGGCGCCGACGCGCATGCGCCGCGCCGGCTCCTCGCCACGCAGCCGGTCGAGCAGGGCGGTGGCGGTGGCCAGGCGGGTCGCCCCGCCCAAACCGTCGGCTCGGGCCATCGAGGCGCTGGTGTCGATCGCGACGGCCACCTCGCCGGGCAGCACGCTGACATCGGTGCGCGAAAGGGCCGGCCAGCCGAGCAGCAGGACCAGCACCGCCATGCCGGCGCTGCGGCAGGCGCGGGCGATCTGCCCGGCTGCACCCTCGACGCGCGGCCCGTACCAGCGCCACGCCGCCCAGG
>JALHRW010000423.1 GCA_022841245.1 Planctomycetota bacterium | reverse complement strand
CCACCGTCGAGTTGCACCACGAATCGACCACCGTAAGCGCATCGCAGACCGCTACGACGAGCGAAGCCGGCCCAATCGGGCCGGCTTCGTGCTGTCGGAGGTCGTTCGTTGGCTGCTATCGGCCGTCAGCGGCCGGAGGCGGCGTCAGTCGGTGCGTGTCCACGTTCTTGCCGGTCGCTTGCCGCCGGGCGTCAGTCGGTGCGTGTCCACGTTCTTCACGTTCTTGGTCAGCGGTCGGTGGACTCGTCAATGCGTGCGTGTTTGTGTGTTTGTGCTTTTGCGCTCAGTGCTCTTACTCTTTTCTATCAGTCGTATACAATACGTTCCCGTCGCGATCCACATAATGACACTTCCCAGCAATGACAACGACAACCACAGATCCTATCGTGGGATCAGACGATGCCTCAAACTTCAACCCCTGCGACCCAACTGGTTCTAAAATCAAGATATCGCCATGCGATACGATATCGCGAATCGTCAATCGTGGCATACCCCCGTCTCCTTCGATAGCGACAGGAGTTCTGTCAGCATGGCCAGCGCACCCTAGTATAAAAAGGCAAGACGCACAACAGATAATGCGTTTCATGGAGTCGGTCCACACGCTGGCTTAGGCAACCATCCACCTTTCGGTTCCTTTGGCGTCCAAGGCGGTGGATACTTCCTTCTCTTCCAGCTAGATCCGTCCCAGTAGTCGCCGCTATTATCAACGGGATCGTGAAAGTAGTTCCAGTCATGCCACTTCCATCCCCCATCGTATACAACAGGTTTGCCGGTTCTCCAAGGGTCTAGGATCTTGCCGCAATCCTTCTTGGGGCCTTGAGCGCCACGGCTTCGCCCTATTGCCGCAAAAAGGTAGTTGTGAGCCAAGGCATTCTTACCATCAACAAGCCCTACCCAGCTCACAGACCAGCACTTATAGTTTTGTTCCAGGAACCCCATCTGAGTGAGCCCCGCCCATTCATAGCACATCCATCCAAAATGAATGTCCCCTTTGTTCGATTTCTCCTCTTCCCATTGCCGAATGCTATTTACCCGCTTGACGTAGGCCTCCGCGATCTTGCCTGCCTCTGCCTTGCATTCTTCCGCCGTGCAAACGCACCTATCCAGACAGTCCTTCTTGTCACACAACGCCTGAAGAGAAGCCGTTGCACTATCAATCTCTTGCTGATTTTGACCCGACGGATCCACATGACCAGGAACAAAGTAGGCACAATACAACGAGGCACCGTCAACATAGTCCAGCGGATCCCTCCCCACAAACCTCCCCAGCGTCGGGCTATACTGCCTCGCCCGCGCATGGAGCAGTCCCGTCTCGTTATCAGTAATATAGCCGGTAAATCCGCGATCCCAGCCCACGCTGCTCTTCGCCCGCGTCACATTCCCACTGGCATCAGTGATCCTCTGTTTGCCGTAGGCATCGTACGTGTAGCGCTCCACAACCGCCCCGGTCGTTCCATCCGTAAGCGCTGCAACGGAATAGAGGTGGTTGTAGTGCGGGTAGTAGCGCGTGGTCACCCCAGCCACAGTCTGGGTGTACGCCACAACTTCATCCACATAGCTCCCATACACAAACTCCCTTACCCCATCCACCGCCGGCACCGTCTCCGCCGTGCGCGCCGTCGCCTCGGCGATCAGGCTGGTCATCGTCGGCGTGGCAGCCGTCAGCATGGCTTGCACCTCGGTAGTGGTTCCGGCCGGTCCGATCTCAATGAAGCAGATCTTGGGGTCATACGCGTCCATACCAGCAGCGAGGGTCAGCTTGCCATCCGCTACCGTGACACTGACCAGATAGCCGTCGAAGTCGCCGGCCTGATAGCCCGGCACCGTCCAGTCGTAGCCGGGGTCGAGGTCGGTCAGCACCGTGCCTTCCACCAGCAAGTGGTTGGCCTGCGCCAGCGACAGCGGGTCGCCGCACACGATGGCCACCGGATACGTGCCGTTGGCCAGCGCGATCTCCCAGGTGTTCGCCCGGGAGGTCGTCAGGGCCGTCCCCGGGATCGCCACCTGGCTGATGCCCGGACCCGTCCAGCGCAGCTGCGCCACGGCGCCACCCGTGCTCTCGTAGTACTCCATCCGGACCGCGTGGTGGCCCGCCGACAGGGTCAGCGCTGCATGGTTCAGCGTCGGGCTGTGGTTCGTCCAGTTGTTGATCA
>JALHRW010000422.1 GCA_022841245.1 Planctomycetota bacterium | reverse complement strand
GGTACCGGGGCGCGTGACCCGGACCATCCGAATCATCGCAGCCCATATGAGTGGAACCGATTGGGATTAAGCGGAGCGTCAAGAACTGAGCGGCGGTGGCGACCCTATCTGTTAAGTAGGCCTGGCCGCCGCGAATTCTTGACCGCAGCGACGCCCACTTGCCTGGAACGTGGTGGCGACCTTATTTGGAGAGCCAGGGCAACCTAAGCCATAATCACATGTCACGCGCTCCCCGTACCGACTAGTTAGGTTGAATTATCTTATCCCCAAATTATTCGTGATCCATGCGAAGCTTAGAGGAAACATTCCTTTCATCAATGTTATAATCTTCGAAGACAACCATCTCGACTTTCTTTGTCTTAGTGACTGTGATAGTCCCAGGCCCAATGGACAGTCGACCATCCCATTCAATGTAATCACCAACTTCAAAATCGAGGCCATTACAATCAATAATTGTGTAGTATTGCTTATTGCTGTCTGGTTCGACGGCAATCTATCCATTCCTACGGTTAACTTTGTAAACACATGCTTTCATATAAACTTTCAGTAACGGGTTTCAACCTAACATAGAGGTACCGGGGCGCGTGACCCGGACCATCCGAATCATCGCAACCCATATAAGTGGAACCGATTGGGATTAAGCGGAGCGTCAAGAACTGAGCGGCGGTGGTGACCCTATCTGTTAAGTAGTCCCGGCCGCCGCGAATTCTTGACCGCAGCGACGCCCACTTGCCTGGAACGCGAGGAGAATTCTATGTGGCGACCAAGATTTATCTTAGCCATGACCACAAGTCACGCGCTCCCCGTACCGACTGGTTAGGCTGAACCTCCTAATATCAATTCGCCAACTTCTTTTCTAAGATGCTTACTTCTGTAGACAAACAAACGTTTCTCTTGTCCATTGCCCACGGAACTACTCACTGGTCCAATAAATCCTAATCTCGTAAACAGTTTTTCCGATTTGACATTACCAGTATAAATCCAAGCAACTATGTCTTGTGTCCAATTATTACTCTCTACTAGATTATTTGTCAGGTACCCTATTACTTTTGTCGCAATTTTTCGATTGCGACACTTTGAATGCACAATAATTCCGATCTCAATTGAATACCGATCTTCAAGTATTCCGGCCATCCCATCTATAAGTTGTATATATCCAACAATATTGCCATCGACCTCCAATACATGGCATAAGTATTTCCCTGATTCGCTTAGTTTTCCCTTGATCCATTCATCCCTAGATTTTCCCTTTTGTATTTCCGGAATAAATCTCTGGGCTTCACTGTCCAACAGGGCCCAAATCGATTCAACGTCATCAATACTAAGGGGACGGCAAAGAATTTCACCAACCACGAACCTTCCTAACATAATAATCAGCCTAACATAGAGGTAGTGTGGGTGCGTGACCCGGACCATCCGAATCACCACAAATAGCTTCAGTGGCAATACTTATGATTAAGCGGAGCGTCAAGAACTGAGCGGCGGTGGCGACCCTATCTGGTAAGTAGTCCCCGGCCGCCGCGAATTCTTGACCGCAGCGACACCCACTTGCCTAGAACGTGGTGGCGACCCCATTTGGAGAACTAAGCCAACCTAAACCATAACCACATGTCACGCGCTCCCACTACCGACTGGTTAGGCACATCCCCAATCCCTAGTGAAAATTCCATGGCATTATAAATTTATACCGCAACAATCGTTCTCCTATCTTCAGAACAGGGTAAAAGGCAAATACAGACACGCGATTTACGCGCGTTCCATTGCAAGAATATAGATCCCGATTATGAATAAAGTCTATCTTGTCATTCACACGTAACACAGAAGTACTCCACCAAACTGCAAACAGACATATATAGGCAATTATGAGACTACAAAACAAGATGTAGTATTTCATTATGTGCCTAACATAGAGTTAAACCGGCCCATTTGCCGACGGTTGGGCACGATGGAACGGACAGGGCGGAGGGCAATTGGAACGAGAACAGAGGCGGAGCGTCAAGAACTGAGCGGGGAAAGATATCAGGGTCGCCAGCAACCCTGGTCCGCGAATTCTTGACCGGAGCCGGGCACCTGGAAAACCACACGAAATGGGCTCGGTTTCAACGATTCGTTAGCCAAAATTCCCATTCTATAGATGGTTCTGATAGAACTCTTCAAGT
>JALHRW010000421.1 GCA_022841245.1 Planctomycetota bacterium | reverse complement strand
CAGCAGCCAGCAGCCAGCAGCCAGCAGCCAGCAGCCAGCAGCCAGCAGCCAGCAGCCAGCAGCCAGCAGCCAGCAGCCAGCAGCCAGCAGCCAGCAGCCAGCAGCCAAAACGCAAACAGGCCGCGGCTAGCGCCGCGGCCTGTCCATCCGTCATGCGGATGTCGTCAGCTGTTCAGCTTACTTGGTCGCGGGAGCCGCGGCGGCGGCCTTCTCGGCAACCTTCTTGCAGTCGGCGCATTCCTTGGCGGCAGCCAGGTGCTTCTCGCAAGCGACGACCTTGGGGTCGGCCTTGGTGGCGGCGATGCAGGCTTCGCACTTGGCGACGACCGCGGCGCACTTCTCGCACGCAGTGGCGCTCTTGGCCGGAGCCGGGGCGGCATCGGCGGCGAAAGCCAGGGCGGGGATGAGGAGGAGGGCGGCGAACAGGTGACGCATGGGAGGGTCTCCGGGTGAGTGGGACTTTCTAATGACCAGTATTCCTGTCACAAGCCGCTCGTGCGACGTTAATGATATTCAAATATCGATATTCGGCGCCCTGGAAGCCTGGGGGCAGGACGTCTTTCCCCGCCCAGCCCCGACCTACCGTCCGCGCCCATGCCGCTGCCTGAGATCCTCGCCCCGGCCGGTGGCCCTGCCGCCCTTGCCGCCGCCATCGCTGCCGGCGCCAATGCCGTCTACCTCGGCCTCGGCGAGCTCGACGCCCGGCGCGGCGCCGAAGGCTTCGCGGTCAAGGACCTGCCGGCCCACGTCGCCACCGCGCATGCCGCCGGGGTCCGCATCCATCTGACGCTGAACATCACGCTCGGCGGGCGCGAGCTCGGCCGCGCCGCCCGCACCCTGGCCTGGGCCGAACAGTCCGGCGTCGACGCGGTGCTGATCTGCGATCCCGCCCTGCTCGAACTCATGCCCGCCTTCCCTCGCCTGCAGGTGCACTGGAGCACGCAGGCCGGCATCGGCTCATCTGCTGGAGTGCGCGCAGCGAAGGCGCTCGGCATCACCCGCGTGGTGCTCGCCCGCGAGCTGTCGCTGGCCGAGATCGCGCCGTGCACGCAGCAGGGCCCCGAGGTCGAGGTCTTCGCCCAGGGCGCGCTCTGCTTCGCCGTCTCCGGCCATTGCTCGATGACCTCGTGGATCGGCGGGCGCAGCGGCAACCGCGGCACCTGCACCTCGATCTGCCGGGTCAACTGGAGCTGCAACGGCGGCGCCCACGCCCGGCCGCTCGACATGAAGGACAGCAGCGCGGTGCGCGTGCTGCCCGAGCTGATGCGCCTGGGTGTGGCCAGCCTGAAGATCGAAGGCCGGCTGAAGACCGCCGACTGGGTCACCACCGCCGTTTCGCTGTACCGTCGCGGCGTGGAAGGTGCGGCAACCGCCGACGAGCTGTGGCGCGAGGCCGAGGCGCTCGGCGCCTACGCCGGCCGCGACCTCACCGACGGCTACTTCAGCGGCGCGCGCAGCGGCCTGGTCCATCCCGACGAGGGCCGCAGCAGCGGCACCGCGCCGGCCTGCGACGACCAGGATCCCCCGCGAGAACTGCGTGTCGCCTGCGAGGCTGACGGCAAAGGCCTGCGCTGGATCATCGACTGCGGCGCGCGCCACGAGGTCTTCGCCACCAACCGCCCGGTCGCCCACCCCGGTCGCGACGCGGTATGGCTCGACCTGCGCGCGCGCATCGTCGAGGGTCTGCCCGAGGGCGTCGCGCTGACCGTCTGCGAGGACCGCACCGGCGGCCTGCGCCTGCCGCGTCGCACCGCCAACGAGATCGCGGCCCGCATCCTGCTGATCAGCCGCCCGCGCGAGGACGGCGTCGACCGCCTGAAGGTCGTCATCCCCGAAGCCGCGCGCGCTGCGCTGGCGCCGCGCCAGCCGCATCCGGACAACCGCCGCACGCCGAGCGACGCGCCGACCCGTGCGCGCCTCGACCTCGCCCAGGCTGCCGCTTTCGCCGCCGCGGTTCCCGACGTGCCGGCAGCGGTCGAGGTGCGCGACACCGAACAGCTGGCCACCGCCCGCGCCGCGCTCGGCGCGCGCCTGGTCGCCTCCCTGCCGCCGGTGCTCTACGAAGGCGACCTGCCCGGCGCCGCCGCGGTCTGCGCGGCCTGCGCCCGTGATGGCATCGCCATCGAGGCCAACGGCTGGGACGGCTGGCAGCTGGCGCGCGAGGCCGG
>JALHRW010000420.1 GCA_022841245.1 Planctomycetota bacterium | reverse complement strand
ATCCAGCGCCGGGCGAGCAGCGCGCCCCACAGCGCCAGCGCGGCGGCCGGCACGTCGGGGATGATCTTGCGGCCATAGAGGAACAGCAGCGGCGAGCAGGCGAGCGCCGCGGCAGCCAGACCCGCGGCGGCGCGCGGCCAGCGCAGATCGAGCAGCAGCCGGCGCACGCCGACGATCAGGGCGAGGCCGGCGATGACCGAGAGCAGTCGCGGCCACCAGTGCTGCTGGTCGCCGAACAGGTTCCAACCGGCGACGATGGCGGCGTTCAGCAGCGGCATCTCCTGCCCGGCGACGCCGTCGCCATCGCCGCGCACGCTGATGCGCGGCCGCAGCAGGTCGAAGTCCTCGCTATGCAGGTTCCACGCCACCATGCAGGTGTCGGCCTCGCGCCATTCGTGGAAGCCGTTCGGGCCGTCGGTGATGCGCCAGAGATGCGCCGCGAACCACAGCCCGCACACCGCGAGCAGGAACGGCAGGCCTCCGGCAAAGCGCCGGCTGGCGACCAGCCAGCGGCGCATCAAGCGGCTCCGCCTGCGTTCTCGGCGACGAGGTAGAGCGGCCGCGCCTTCACCTCGTCATAGATGCGGCTGATGTACTCGCCGATGATGCCCATCACGGTCAGCTGCACGCCGCCGATGAAGCACACCAGCACCGCCAGCGAGGTCCAGCCGTCGACGGTGTACCAGCCGCCGAGCTTGACCACGATGGCGGCGAGGCCGGCGAGGATCGACAGCACGGAGACGACGAAGCCGAGAATCAGGGCGATGCGCAGCGGCACCGAGCTGAATGAGAGGATGCCGTCGAAGGCCAGGCGCAGCATCTTGCGCAATGGGTACTTGGTCTCGCCGGCGAAGCGCTCGGCGCGGTCGTAGGGCACGGCGCACTGGCGGAATCCGATCCACGCCACCAGCCCACGCAGGTAGCGGCTGCGCTCGCGCACCTGCTTCAGCGCATCGACCGCCTTGCGGTCCATCAGGCGGAAGTCGCCGGCATCGACCGGCAAGTCGACCTTGGCCAGGCTGCGCATGGTGCGGTAGTAGGCCCAGGCGGTGAACTTCTTGAACGGCGTCTCGCCCTGACGCTTGGTCCGCACGCCGTAGACCACCTCGAAGCCTTCGCGCCAGCGCTTGGCCATCTCAAGGATGACCTCGGGCGGATCCTGCAGGTCGGCGTCGAGGCAGACCACGGCTGCGCCCAGCGCATGGTCGTAGCCGGCGGTGAGCGCGGCCTGGTGGCCGAAGTTGCGGGCGAAGCGCAGCAGGCGCAGCCACGGCCTGGTCGGTAGCGCCGCGCGGATCAGCTCGGCGCTGCGGTCGCGCGAACCGTCGTCGATAAGCAGCACCTCGCACGGCGCATCGAGTCCCGCGACCAGCGCATCGAGGCGCGGGAAGAGCGTCGGCAGCACCGGCTCCTCGTTGTAGACGGGGATGAGGATCGAGTAGGTCGGTGCGGTCACGCGCTGCGCATCCCGGGGAGGTGGAGGAGGCCGACGCCGAGCACGATCAGCACCAGACCGACGGCCTGGACGGCGGCGAACGGTTCATGCCATCGCCACCAGCCGAGCACGGCGACCAGGATGTAGCCGCAGGCCAGGGTCGGCATGGCGAGCGAGATCGGCAGGCGCTGCAGGGCGAGCAGGTAGAGCACGGTCGAGGCGGCGTACAGCGCGCAGCCGCCGAACGCCGTCCACGACAGCAACGCGGCGAGGCCACGCGTCTCGGCGGTCGCGGCGCGGAACAGCATCTGGCCGGCGACGCCGAGGACGATCGACCCGGCAAGGCAGAGATGGCCGGCGTGCATGGGGCGGCATGGTCGCGGCCGATGCGGCTGCGGCAAGGACGCTCAGCGGCGCACCCACACCAGGAGAACCGTCCCATCGTGCCGCAGTTCCAGCCCCTCCGGCGGGTCGGTGACCATCGCCTGCCACCACCAGCGCTGCACGATGATCACGGTACCGGGGGGGAGTGCGCGGACATGCGCTGCGCCGCCTTCGTCGCGCGAGCCGCGTAGCGGCCGGTAGCCCTGGCGGAGGCAGAGCAGCGGGCCGAGCTGGGGGTCGGCAGCGACCGGCGCGTCAGGCGGCAGCGTGGCCAGCACCGCGGCGAGCTCGGCACGGGTGGTGGCGACGTTGCGGATGCGCTCGGGCTGGCACAGGGACGGGAGGATGCGCA
>JALHRW010000419.1 GCA_022841245.1 Planctomycetota bacterium | reverse complement strand
GAGCTGCGCCTCGGGCAGGCCCAGCCGCTGCAGCACCTCCTGCGCCACCACGGCGAGAGCGGCGCGGTCGAGCGCATCCGGCGGCCGCGCTGCGACCAGTTCGGCCGCGCAGCGGCGGATCGCGCTGCGCGTGGCGGCGTCGGCCGGAACGGCGCGGATGGCGGGGCCGGCGCTCATGCCGACCGCCACTGCCGCCAGGCGAGCAGACCGCTCCACTGCGCGATTTGGCCGAGGCCCAGGGCCTGGACCAGCAGACGGCGGCCGAGGCCGACGCCAGCGCTGCGGCTCTGCTGGGCGTAGAGCCTGGGCACCCAGCGGAAGTTGCGCCGGTAGGCGGCGCGCATCAGGCGCCAATGCGCCTTCGTCAGCACCGGCCCCTGCCACGGCTCGGTCAGCGGCGCGAGGCGCATGGGGAAGACCGCGATCGGCAGGTCGGGCAGCGCCGCAACCCAGCGCTCGGCGGCGGCGGTGTGCGCCGGGGTCTCGCCCGGCAGGCCCATGACCAGGCTGGCGAAGGGCAGGAAGCCGGCCCGGGCCAGGCGCACGGTCTGCGCCGCGGCGAACGCGCCCCACTCCGCCGTCGGCACGCCGGCCATCTTGGCGGTGCCGCCATTGGCCTGCAGCAGCGCGCCGTCGACCGCCTCGACTCCGACGTTGAGCCACACCCAGCCATCGCCGCCGGCGAGCAGACGGCGCAGCGCGGCCAGCTCGTCGTCGCTCCAGCGCGCCACGCTGCACAGGTTGGCGTGGTCCGGCTGCAGCAGGCCGACCGGCCCGAGTTGCCGCACCTCAGCGAGCAACCTGAGCAGGGCCTGCGGCTCGGGCCGGATGCCGCTGCCGCCCCAGCGCAGCACGTCCTCGGAGAGCAGACCGAGATGGCGTTGCCCGGCGGCGAGGTTGATGCGCACATCGTCGAGGATGTGCGCGGCCGGCAGATGGCGCATCGCCTGGCTGGCGTAGGCGCAGAAGTCGCAGCCCAGACCGCAGCCGCGCGACAGCTCGATTCCGCCGCACAGCGCTGCGCCGGCGATGACCGGTACGGTCTCGGCGGCCGGGGCGCGGCCGTGCAGCACCGGCGGCGCGGTGCCCGCCTCGATGGCGCGGAAGTCCTCGGCGATGCCCGCCTCGCAGTAGCCGAGCACGACGTGATCGATGGCGAAGCGGCGCCGCGCCTCGGCGTCGCCGGCCAGCTGCCAGGCGCCCGGACCGCCGACCACCAGCCGCGCCGAGCCACGCCGGCTGGCGACCCGGCGCATCAGCTCCTGGAAGCGGTCCTGCGGCCAGATCGTCCCGCCGACCACCGCCGTCATGGTGTTCGAATTCATGCCGCGGCCGAGCGGTTCGCCGGTCGAGATGCCGATCACGCGCGTGGCGGCGGTGACGCGCAGCGACTCCGGGGCCTGCATGGCGACCTCGTCGCGCGCGTAGCCGTCGCGCAGCAGGGCCGCCTCGACCCGACGCAGACCGAGCGGGAAGCCGCCCTGGTGCGCCGGCAGCAGCAGCGGCGCGAACAGCCAGGGCGGAGCCATGGTCGTCTGGCTGCCGGCGAGCATGGCGTCGAACAGCAGGCGGTGGCCTGCGGTCAACGTGCGGTCGGCGCTGAGCACGATGCGGCTCATCGGCGGCCGCCGAGCCGGTCGAGATCGTCGATCAGGCTGTCGAGCGCGTCGCGCGGCGCGCTCGGCCGGGGCTGGCTGCGGCCGCACTCCGCACAGGGCGCGCCACCGCCGGGATCGCGTCTGGCGGCGAGGCCGCAGCGCGGACAGGCAGCGCCGGTGCGGTTGTAGAACAGCTGGCGGCCCTGCAGCTCGAGCTGCATGCGCTGGCCCGGCGCACCGGCGATGGCGGGGTCCTGGTACAGCGGGAACATCACCGCCCCCTGCGGGCAGACCCGGGCGCAGGCCGGACAGCCGGCCTTGCACGCATCCGGTTTCGTCACGCTGACCCGGCCGGCGGCATCCCGGCTGTACACGCCGAAGAGGCAGAACTGGTGGCAGTGGCCGCAGCTGGTGCACAGCGCCTGGTCGATCAGCGGATGCCAGCGCGGACCGTCCGGCAGGTCGTCGCGCTGCACCGCCACGCCCGGCGCCGGGCCGGGCGTCAGTTCCAGTGCCGCGAGCACCCCCGCGGCATCACCCGCGCCGAGATCAGCAGCCAACGAGCCCGCCGGCCAC
>JALHRW010000418.1 GCA_022841245.1 Planctomycetota bacterium | reverse complement strand
GCGCCGTCGAGGGCGTTGCGCAGGCGCACGGTGCGTGGCGGCGGGCGCACCAGCTCGACGCGGTCGTCGAGCGGCAGGGGGTCCTCGCCGGGCAGGCGCAGCTCGGCGCTCGCGCCCTCGGCCATCGGCGGCAGGCGTTCGAAGACGTGCAGGCCGGGCTGCGGGCTCGACCCGGCGACCGCGATGCCACCGATGCTCAGCAGGGGGACGCGAGCGGTGTCGCCATGCACGACCGCGACGATGCGCTCGCCGCCCTCGCGCCACCAGCGCGCCTCGGCCAGGCCGGAAGTCGGTGCGGTCCGCCCGGTAGCGAGGGCGCCGACGCCATCCGGCAGCAGCAACGGGATGCGGTCGCTGGCCAGCACCACTTCGGCCCCCGCGCCGCCCAGCCCGGCGGCCAGGGTCAGCGCGGCATCCGCGTCATGCCAGCTCGCCTGCGGCTGCCACGTCGCCAGGGCGGCGCGTACGGCCTGCGGTTCGGCGGCCGGTCCGGCGAGCAGGCGCGGCGGTGAGCCGGTGGCGATGAGGGTGGCGCGGTCGCCGGCGGCGAGGGCCGCAAGGCGTTGGTCGAGTGCGGTGCGCAGTCGCGCCGCCGCGCTGTCACCGCCGACCGTCGCCTGCAGGCGCCAGCGGTCATCGAGCACGACGACCAGGTGCCGCGCCGCGGTGCGCGGGGTCAGATGGAGGTCGGCCAGCCACCAGGTCGCAGCGAGCACGGCCAGCACCTCCAGCCAGAAGCTCGGCCGCAGCACCAGCGGCGCACGGGTCCGGCCGCTGGCCAGCACGCGTCGCTCGGCCGGCCACAGGAACAGCCCGCTGACCGGCAGCGGCGCGTGGCGAGCACGCCACAGATGCAGCGCGACGATCGCCGGCAGCCCGGCGAGGGCGAGCAGGCCCCAGGGTTCGCCGAGGATCATGCGCTGCCTGGTGTCGGGTACGGGTTCACCGCCGGAAAGCTATCCGCAGCGGATTTCGGGACCAGCCACGAAAGTGAGGTGCCTGTCCGGGCGTCCGGGGCGTCCGCCGTCGCGTGCACCGCTCAGGAACTGCGTACGGACTTCGGTCGTCCCCGATCCAGGTCGACCAATGCTTCGATTGCCGCTTGGTGGCTGGTGGCTGGTGGCTGGTGGCTGGTGGCTGGTGGCTGGTGGCTGGTGGCTTCTGGCTCGCAAGCGGGAGACTGAGACTTGGGCCGGCTCCTTGTTCCGCCTACCGTACCGCACGTGCTCGGCGTCAAGGCGGACCGCTGCGCGGCGCGCTGCGCGCGGCCTTGACGCCTGCGCGCGAGCGGCGCGGCAGGCTGCACAAGGAGCCTTACCCATGGCGAACTTCCGCACCCTTCGCATCTATCATCAGGCACAGCGACAGCTATGTGATGTCGCAGATGTGGCGCAGGGGGTTCGCTTCGGCGATCTCGGGAACCAGATCCGCCGGGCGGCGATCTCGGTGGTCAGCAATCTGGTGGAAGGGGCAGGTCGGGGCTCGGATGCGGAATTCGCACGCTTCCTGCGCATGGCCCGGGCATCGAACGACGAAGTGGCGGCGCAATTGGAGATGATTGCGACACTGAACAATGCCGACCTCACGCGAGTGCTGACCGCAAATGACCGGCTCGGGAAGGGGATCAGTGCACTGCTCGGAAGACTGGGCTGACATCGGAGTCTCAGGCAGTGCTGAGACTGCGGATGAGTCCGGAGAGCATCCTGCCGATGCGGGCGTTCCGTTGCTGCAGCTCGACGACGTCGCTTCCCAGAGCCGTGGCGATGTCCAGTTGTGCGGCGATCTCGTCGTTGGAGCCCCGTGAGATCCGCAGGAAGCGGATGAATTCCGCGTCGGTCCCGCGTCCAGCGCCTTCGCTGATGTTCGAGACGACGGATACCGCTGCGCGCCGTATCTGGTTGCCCAGATCCCCGAAGCGTGTGTTCATCCCGGCGATCCCGGTGACTTGGGCGAGTGCGAGGTGATACACCTCGAGGTTATGGTACCGTGCCATGTCAGGCTCCTTGTGCAGCCTGCCGCACCGCTCGCGCGCAGGTGTCAAGGCCGCGCAGCGCCGGGCGAAGCCCGGTCCGCCTTGACGCCGAGCACGTGCGGTACGGTAGGCGAAACAAGGTGCCTGACATAACAGGCCCTTGCCCCCGCTTGCGTGCCTTGCCCAGCGCCCAGCGCCCAGCGCCCAGCGCCCA
>JALHRW010000417.1 GCA_022841245.1 Planctomycetota bacterium | reverse complement strand
CGGCGCTGACTCCGCTGGCGGTGCTGCTGCTGGTCAGCCTGCAGACCAAGGTGCAACCGAACTGGCCGGCGCTGGCGTGGATCCCGGCAGCCGTCGTGGTCGCAGCGTGGCTGGCCACGGCCGGCCCGCGTTGGGCGCGGCTGGTCGCGGGCTGGGGTGGTGGACTGGCCCTGTGCGCCGCCGTCGCGGCCGCCGCCGTGCCGGCGCTGCGCGAACGCTTCCCGGCCCTGCCGCCGAGCGTGCCCGAGCGCAAGCTGGCCGGATGGGACGAACTCGCCGAGGCGGTCGATCGCCTGGTCGCGTTGCGGCCCGAGCGCACCGTCACGCTGACCGCCGGCTACGACGTCGCCGCCGAGCTGGCCTGGCACAACCGCCACCTGCCCCGCCCGCTGTGCGCCAACTTCGGCCGGCGCATGAACCAGTATGATCTGTGGGAGCGCCTCGACGCCTCGCGTACCGGCTGGGACGCGATGTTCGCCTGCGAGCTCGAGCGCGACGACCGCCTCGACGGCGACCTGCTGTCGCGCCTGCCAGCGGGCCTGCGCGACGACTTCGCCGAGGTCGGCGCGGCGCAGCTGGTACGGGTGGTGCACGGCAGCACGGTCTGGCGGACCTTCCTGATCGTCAGGCTGTCCGGTTTCGACGGCGTGCTCGACAGCGCGCGGCCGGCAACGTCCTGGTAATCAGCGGCCAGCGACCAGCGGCCAGCGACCAGCGACCAGCGACCAGCGGCCAGCGGCCAGCGGCCAGCGACCAGCGGCCAGCGACCAGCGACCAGCGACCAGCGGCCAGACTCAACGCCGCGTGACCGTCCCGAAATACTCGCGGTAGAACCGGTCAGCGTCGACCTGCAGCGCCACCTCGTGCGGGCCATCGGCGGCCCACTCCCACCAGGTCGTGCCGTTGGCGCGACCCGGATTGGTCTCGACCGAGACCCGACCCCGCTCCCAGCCGCACACCTCAGGGTCGAACAGCGCCACCGCGGCCAGCGGATCGTGGAAGGTGACTTTGGGCGAATGGCTGCGCCAGATCTCGCAGCAGTCGGCGACCACGTCGAGCGGGCCGCCGGCGGCGCGGAAGCGCTTGATCGCTTCGCCCGCCTCCAGCTGCACCTGCATGGTGACATCGAGGCCGACCGAACGGTGGATCGCGACCGGCGCGCGGTAGACCGCCCGGCAGGCCGCGGCGTCCTGGTAGGCGTTCCACTCGCGCGGCCCGACCCCAGGCAGACGGCCGGTGAACACGCCGCACATCAGCATCAGCGACTTGAGCTTCCTGGGGATCTCCGGGTCGATGGCGAGCAGCGCGGCGAGGTTGCCCATCGGGCCGATCGCCAGCAGGGTGAGCTCGCCGGGCCGCTCGTTGATCGTGCGGCGGAGGTACTCGACCGCGGTGTTGGAGGGGAACTCCTCGGCCTTGCGATGCGGGTACTTGGCCAGGGCGGCGTACTGCGGCACGTCCGGCTGCACCACCGTGCCCTCGTCGTAGCGCACCGAGACGCCGGCGTGGATCGGCACGTCGGTGCGGCCAGCGGCGCGGCACACCGCGTCGACGATGCTGGCGCGCTGGCGCGGATCGCGCCCGGTGACGGTGGTGACGCCGACCAGCTCGCAGCGCGGCTGGGCCAGCAGGTAGGCCAGGCAGATGGCGTCGTCGATGTCCGAACCGGGGTCGGTGTCGAGCAGGACGGGGATGCGGTCGCTCATGGGTTCCTCGCAGGTTTCGCCGGTGAGCGTAGCGATCCGCCATCGCTGGCCATCGGCCGTTCTGCCGCTACTAGCACGGAATGCCGGTCCTCCGTCTGCACACCGCGATCCACCACCGCACCCCGGACGGCCATCAGGTCGAGGTGCACCGCCATCCCCAGCACGAACTGGTGCTGGTGCTGCGCGGCCGGCTGCGCGTGCGCTGCGCCGGCGCGGTGCTCGCCGGTTCGCCCGGTACCGTCCACGTGTTTCCCGCCGGCACCGGACACGACCAGGGCGCCGCCGGACCGTGGCACACCATCTGCGCGCTGTTCCACGGAGATGATGCGCTGCTGGACGCAGGTCCGCAGGCGATCGACGGGGATGGCGACCCCCTGCTGCGCGCCTGGTTCCACCAGCTGTGCGAATTGGCCGGCGGCCGCGCCGACGAGGACCGCGCTGCCGCAGACGCCGTGCTGGCGGCGGTGCTGCACCGGCTGC
>JALHRW010000416.1 GCA_022841245.1 Planctomycetota bacterium | reverse complement strand
GCCGACGCCACGGCCGGCGGGACCGTCAACCTGTTCGGCATCGGGTGGGCGACGGTCGGCATCATGGTGGCCTACTTCGCCCTCAGCGAGGGGCTGTTCGGGGCGACGCCGGCGAAGTGGCTGCTCGGCATGCGGGTCAGCCGCGTCGGGCAGACCGGCGCCGCAGGTGTGGCAGATCGATCCCGACCGCTGCACCCGCTGCGGCCGCTGCGCCACCGCCTGCGTGCTGTCGCCGAGCGCGGTCAAGGCGGTGCACGCCGCCGCCATCTGCGGCTACTGCGACCTGTGCACCGGCTTCTTCCGCACCGAGGCGCCCGAGCTGTCGACCGCGGCCGAGAACCAGCTCTGCCCCTTCGCCGCGATCAAGCGCACCTTCGTCGAGGATCCCTACTTCGAGTACGCCATCGACGAGAGCGCCTGCGTCGGCTGCGCGCGCTGCGTGCAGGGCTGCAGCGCCTACGGCAACGGCTCGTTGTTCCTGCAGATCCGCCACGACCGCTGCGCCAACTGCAACCAGTGCCGCATCGCCGCGGAATGCCCGTCGCAGGCGATCACGCGGGTGCCGGCCGTCGCGCCCTACCGCATCAAGTCCCGGGCAGGCAAGACGTGAGGGCGCTGCTCCTCGCCCTGGTCGCCGCCGCTCTCGCCACGGAAGAGCGCTTCCCGCCGCCGGACTTCACCACCCCGCACGTCATCCCCGGCGTCACCACGCCAGGGCCGCGCGCGCTGTGGCTGCTCGGCCTCGATGCCGTCCTGCTGGTCGCCGCTCTCGGCCTCGCCGCCTGGCTGGTGCACCGCAAGCGCTCGCGTCGCGGCGTCATCGTGCTCTCGCTCTGCTGCCTCGCCTGGTTCGGCTTCTACCGCGCCGGCTGCACCTGCAGCGTCGGCGCGGTGCAGAACGTCGCTGCCGCGGCCTTCGCCGGCGAGGCCCTGCCGTGGCTCGCCGCCCTGTTCTTCGCCGCGCCGCTGCTCGCCGCGCTGTTCGTCGGCCGGGTCTTCTGCGCCGCAGTCTGCCCGCTGGGCGCGATCCAGGACGCGGTACTGGTGCGGCCGCTGAACGTCCCGCCGTGGCTGGCCGGGGCGCTCGGCGTGCTGCCGTGGGCGTGGCTGGGTCTGGGCGTGCTGTCGGCCTCGCTCGGCGGCTGGTGGCTGATCTGCCGTTTCGATCCCTTCGTCGGCTTCTTCCGCTTCGGTGGTCCGGCCGAGGTCATGCTCGCCGGTGCCGGCCTGTTGCTGATCAGCACCGTGGTCGGCCGGCCGTACTGCCGCTTCCTCTGCCCGTACAGCGTGCTGCTGCGCCTGGCCGCGCCGCTCGCCGCATTGCGCGTGCGCATCGCGCCGGAGCGCTGCACCGCCTGCCGCCTGTGCGAAGGCTCGTGCCCGTTCGGCGCGATCCAGCCGCCCAGCCCGCCGGCTCCGGCGCAGCGCGTCAGCCGCTGGGCCATCGCCACCGTCGTCCTGCTGCCGCTGCTGCTGGTTGCCGGCGCATGGCTCGGCTGGCGCAGCGGTCCGACCCTGGCGCTGCTCAATCCGCAGGTCGCTTTGGCCGGGTCCCTCGTCACGCCGCCAGCCGCCGGCAGCACCGCCGCCGTCGATCTCGACACCTTCCACCGCCTCGGCGGCAGCGACGAGGAGCTGGCTACGCAGGCTGCCGCGCTGCGCCGGCAATGGTCGTGGGGCGCGGCCCTGCTCGGTGGCGCGCTTGCCCTGGTCGTCGCGGTGAAGCTGGTGCGCGCCAGCCGCCGTCCGCGCCGCAGCGAGTATCTCGCCGACGAGGGCCACTGCCTGGCCTGCGCCCGCTGCCTGCCAACCTGCCCGGAAGGGAAGGTCCTGTGAACGCCTGGCGCACCAGCCTGCTGCGTTCCGCCGGCGTGCTGGCGCTGCTCGCCTGCTTCCTCGTCGGCGTGGTCGCGGTCGAGGCGTGGCGTGCGCGGCACGACGACCCGCTGGTCCAGCCGGAGTACGTCAGCCTGATGGCCGAGGTGGTCGAACGACCCACCGACCAGGCGCTGCGCGCGCGCCTGCGCACGGTCGACCGCGAGCTGCGTACGCTGCACGTCGAGCGCGCCGAGCGCCTGCGCCGCGGCGCCTGGGCCATCGCCGGTCTCGGCACGCTGGCCGTCCTCGCCGTCGCCCTCGCCCGCCTGGGCCGGATCGTGCCCTACGATCCGCGCGGCCGGCCGCCGCCGGATCCGTG
>JALHRW010000415.1 GCA_022841245.1 Planctomycetota bacterium | reverse complement strand
TAGTCGCGATCGTCGTAGTTGCTGTCGCGGGCGCCAAGGCCGACGTAGCCGCCGAGCCACAGTCCGTGGCCGAGACGGCGGTCGGCGCTGGCGCTGAGCAGGCCGATGATGGCGTTCTCGGCTCCGTCGCCGGGCACCCGTTCGCCGTCATAGGTGCGTGCCTCCAGCGAGGCGCGGGCCTGCACTTCCCAGCCCTCCGGGCGCAGGCGCAGGGCCAGCCACGGTTGGATCAGGCTGTAGTTCTCGCTCTCGCTGTTGGCGAAGAAGCGGCCGCCACGCGTCGCCACTTCGATGCGGCTGCCACCGCCGAGCTGCCACCAGTGGCGCCAGGCTCCGGCGGCGAGCGTGCCGCTGCGGTCGTCGGCATCGCCGATCTCGAACAGGCCGTCGGCGCCCTCCGGCCGGTCGGTCTCCTCGTTGAAATGGATCAGGGCGAGTTCGAGGGCGAGCAGATCGGCGCTGTCCCGACGCAGCCAGCCGAGGCTGGCACCACCACGCAGTTCGGCCGCCGCGCCATCGCCGTCGAGCCAGTAGCGCGCCAGCGACAGGCTGCCGCCCGTGGTCAAGCTGGCACCCTGGCTGGCACCGGAGACGCCGAGGGCGAGCTTGGAGGTATCCATCTCCTCGAGCTGCGGCCGGCGGTCGTAGGCGATAGTGGCGGTGGCCTTGACGAAGTCGGTGTCGTCGGCGACCGGGCGCCAGCCCATCTGGCCCTCGCCGTTGTACACCGACGTGGCGGACTGGGCAGTGTCGGGATCGCTGTCGAGCAGGGCGTTGCTGTCGTAGCCGGCGCCGAGGCGCAGGCGACCGTCCCAGGTCGGCGGCGGAGCGGAGACGCGGGCGACGCGGACGCCAGCGCGGCGCTGGGGCTGGCCGCTGGTCGCTGGGCGCTGGGCGCTGGTCGCTGGGCGCTGGTCGCTGGGCGCTGGGCGCTGGGCGCTGGGCGCTGGGCGCTGGGCGCTGGTCGCTGGCCTTGGCACAGACGCCTCGTCCACAGATCCGGTGTCAGTTCAGGCCCGAATTCTTGCCGCCGCTTGCGGACCAGCGGCCAGCAGCCAGCAGCCAGCGGCCAGCAGCCAGCGGCCAGCAGCCAGCGGCCAGCGGCCAGCAGCCAGCAGCCAGCGACCATCGACCAGCGACCAGCAGCCCGCGACCTTACTACGGGGGCGACGGCGGCAGCGGCAGCGAACTGGCGCCGCCACCCGACGACGACGAGCCGGCGTTCTCGCTCACCTGGTCGGCGATCGATTCCGGCGCCGATCCGAGCTCGGAGAAGCTGTCGACGAGGTCCTCGGCCATCTCGCTGAAGGGGATGCCGCCCGTCTCGCCAGCGACGTCGCCCAGGCTGGATCCTTCGAGGCCTGCGCCAGTCAGTTCGGCGGCGAGGTCGATGTCCCAGCCGGTGCCCTGATCGCTGACGCCGCTGCCCTGATCGGCGACCCCGGCGCGCATGCCGGCGGCGAAGGCGATCTGCGGTCGGGCGTTCAGACCCGTCGGGGTGCCGATGCCGGTGGTGGTGTCGCCGGACACGCCTTGCCGTTCGAGCAGCTCCAGATCGCCGGCTTTGCCCAGGGCCCTGGCCACCTCGGGGCGCAGGCCGACATGGACCTTGCCGCGCACCAGGGCGACGTAATCGGCATCGCGCCGAGGGCGCTCGACCACGAACAGGGTGCCGGTGACGTGCACGTCGAGGGCGGCGCCGCGCACGCGCACGCCGCTGTAGGGCGCCTTGTCGGTGACATCAAGCTGCACCGCGCCGGTCTCGAGATCGAAGATCAGCTGGCGTCCGCCAGTGGCGTCGGGCTCGACCGCGAAGCGGCCCTTCGAGCCGGCGGCAAGCACGGCAGTGATGCCGGGGGCCTCGTGGCAGACCAGGCGCAGCGGTGCAGCGTCGGAGGCGATCACCTCCTGCCCCGTCAACACCATGGTTCCGATACGGGCGGGCTGGCCGTCGACCGAGCCCACACCGAAACGCCACAGGCCGACGGGATCGGCGGCTGCGAGGGCGGAGGCGAGCAAAGGCAGGATCAGGAAGCGCATGTCGGTCATTCCTCGGCCGCGAAGGTCCAGGTGAGGCGGGCTCCGGCCTGCCAGCGTTCGTAGTCGCGATCGTCGTAGTTGCTGTCGCGGGCGCCAAGGCCGACGTAGCCGCCGAGCCACAGTCCGTGGCCGAGACGGCGGTCGGCGCTGGCGCTGAGCAGGCCGATGATGGCGTTCTC
>JALHRW010000414.1 GCA_022841245.1 Planctomycetota bacterium | reverse complement strand
CAGCAGGCGTTCGAGCAGCTCGGCGTCGCCGTGGCCGTTGGCGCACACCACCAGGGCGCCGCGGCAGGCCTGCAGGCAGATCTCGACCGCCTGCGGGAAGGCCAGCGTGCTGCTCCACGCCAGGGCCAGGCCGGCGGTGCCGGAGCGCGCTTGCGCCGCGGCGACCAGCGCGGCATCCACGGCTCGGCGGAAGCTGCGCCCTTCGGCGGCGTCGAGATCATGCGTGAAGGACGCGCCGTCACGCGAACCGATCACCAGCAGCCGGGCGCCCGGACGCCAGCGCAGCAACGGCAGCTTCTCCACCGCCTGCGGCACCAGCTGCGCGGCCGAACCGTCGTACGGGTTCATGGCTCCTCGCCGTCGCCCTCGTCGACCAGCTGGACGTGCTCGGCCTCGCCAGCGATCTCGCCGCGCTCCAGCGCGCCGAAGAAGCTGTCGACGGTGCGGGCGAAATCGGCGCGGCTGGCGATACGGCAGAAATCGCCGCGGAATTTGCGTACCCCGGGCAGGCCGTTGCAGTAGAAGAAGGCGTATTTGCGCATCACGCGCACGCCGCGTTCCTCGCCGAACAGCTCGATGATGAGGTCGAAGTGGCGGGCGAGCAGGGCCCGGCGTTCGGCCACGCCCGGGTGGTAGCGCACGCCGCCGGTCAGCTCGGCCATGAGGTTGCGGAACAGCCAGGGATCGCCGCAGGCGGCGCGGCCGATCATGTAGCCGTCCGCCCCCGCCTCGTCCTTGGCGGCGCGGATCGCCGCGGCGGTATCCATCGAGCCGTTGGCGAAGACCGGGATCGACGGCGGCACCAGGCGGCGGACCTCGGCCAGGCCCGAGAGATCGACCGGCACGCCGTGCTTGCTCTCGCCGGTGCGCGCGTGCACGCACAGGGCGACGGCGCCGTTGGCCACCGCCTCGTGCGCGACCTCCAGCATGGTGCGGTTCTGCGCGTCGAAGCCGAGGCGCATCTTCACCATCACCGGCCGGCTGGTCGCCGCGACCATCGCCTTGACGATGCGGCCGACCTGGGCCGGCTCCTTCATCAGCGCCACGCCGCAGCCCGACTGCTTGGCCTTCTTCACCGGGCAGCCGCAGTTGAGGTCGATGATGTCGGCGCCGGCGGCCTCCAGGGCGCGGGCGGTCTCGGCGCACAGCTCCGGCTCGCGGCCGTAGACCTGCATGGCGATGGGGCGTTCCTGCGGCAGGTTGCGCGTCAGCACGCGGAAGCGCTCTTCCTGGCCGCGCGTGCCGCGGCCGATCGCCGCCACCATTTCGGTGGCGACCAGGCCGCAGCCGCCGACCTCCTTGGCGATCAGGCGGAAGGCGACGTTGGTGTAGCCCGCCATCGGCGCGAGCAGCAGGTTGTTGGCCAGGCGCACGTCACCGACGGCGACCGGGTGGATGTAACGGTTCGGTTCCACGGGGATGCAGTCTGGAAACGACACGGCCGCGGTCGAGCGACCGCGGCCGGAGTCTGTTCTGGTCCGACCGGTTCAGGCCGCGACGGCAGCCTTGGCCTTGGCCACGACGTCGGCGAAGGCGGCGGGCTGGTGGATCGCCAGCTCGGAGAGCTGCTTGCGGTCCAGGCGGATGTCGGCCTTTTCGAGGCCGGCGATGAGGCGGCTGTAGGTGATGCCGAGCTTGCGGCACTCGATGCCGATGCGCTTGATCCACAGCTGGCGGAACTGGCGCTTCTTGAGCTTGCGCCCGGCGAAGCCCTGCACCTCGGCGCGGCGCACGGCCTCGCAGATCACGCGGTACATCTTCGAACGGCCGCTGAAATAGCCGCTGGCGCGCTTCTTGATGCGCTTGATCATCCGGTGGCGCGAAGCGCCGTTGGTTGCACGCATGGTGAACTCCTCGTTGTTCAGGCCCGGACGCGGTTGGCGGACGGGGAGGGCAGGGCCCTACTTGGTGGATCGGAAATCAGGTGTTGGCGTTGTTGGCCAGCGCGTACTTGACGCGGCGGACGTTGCCCGCGTTGCTGGTGATCGACTTGTGGCGGCGGTTCCGCTTGGTCTTGGGGGTGCGGCCGGCGAGCAGGTGGCGGACGCCGCAGGTCGTGCGGACGATCTTGCCGTTGCGCGTGACGCGCATGCGGCGCTTGCTCGCCTTGTGGGACTTCATCTTGGGCATGTGATATCTCGCAGGGGGGCGGAACGATAAAGGTGGTCCCGGGCTTGTCCAGTCACAGCTGCCGGTCGACTGTTTTCCGCTGGCCGCTGGCCGCTGGCCGCTGGCCGCTGGCCGCTGGCCGCTGGC
>JALHRW010000413.1 GCA_022841245.1 Planctomycetota bacterium | reverse complement strand
TCGCTGGCCGCTGGTCGCTGGCCGCTGGCTGCTGGCTGCTGGCCGCTGGCTGCTGGCCGCTGGCTGCTGGCCGCTGGCTGCTGGCCGCTGGTCGCTGGCCGCTGGTCGCTGACCGCTGGTCACTGGCTGCTGACCGCTGGTCACTGGCTGCTGGCCGCTAGTCTCCCACCATGCCTATCCGGAACTTCAAGCCGCCCATGCAGTACCGCCCCTTCGGCCGCGGCGGGCCGGAGATCTCGGTCATTACCCTCGGCGGCATGCGCTACCTGCACGGCTGGGAGCAGCCGCGCGACCAGGTGCCGGCCGACATGCGCGAGCAGTGCGCCCGCATGGTGCAACTGGCCCTCGACGCTGGGGTCAACCATATCGAGACGGCGCATGGCTACGGCAAGTCCGAGCACTGCTACGGCCTGGTGCTGAACGACGACCTGAAGATCCCGCGCGATCGCTACTGGCTGATGACCAAGGGCGCGCCGATGTCCGCCGACGAGACCAAGCGCATGGTCGAGTCGCAGCTGAAGGGCCTGAAGACCGACCACATCGACTTCTACGGCTGGCACGGCATCAACACCGCCGAGCTGTACCGCAGCGCCACCGCCACGGGCGGCCCGGTCGAGACGCTGCGCAAACTCAAGGAGCAGGGGGTCATCGGCAAGGTCGGCTTCAGCACGCACGGCCCGCTCGACGTGGTCATGGACAGCGTCGCCACCGGGCTGTTCGAGTTCGTCAATCTGCACTACTACTACTTCTACCAGCGCTTGCGCGGGGTGGTTGATTACGCCGGGGCCAAGGGCATGGGCGTGTTCATCATCTCGCCCAACGACAAGGGCGGCCAGCTGTTCAACGCCCCGCCGCTGCTCAAGCAGCTGTGCGCGCCGCTGACGCCGATCCAGTTCAACGCCCGCTGGTGCCTGAAGCACCCCGAGATCAGCACGCTGAGCTTCGGCATGACCGAGCCGTCGCACGTCGAGGAGATGCTCGGCGCCTTCCCGGTCAGCGTGCCGCTGTCGGCCCGCGACCTGGCGATCCAGCTCAAGCTCGACGCGCGCCTCAGCCAGGATCCGCAGGCGGCGTGGGACGGCTACGAGTGCGCCAACGATCCCTCGGGCATCAACATCCCCGAGGTCCTGCGCTTCCGCCGCATGCTGAAGTGCTGGGACATGGAGACGTTCGGGAAATACCGCTACAACATGCTCGAGGCCAAGGGCCACTGGTTCCCCGGCCACTACGCCAGCCCCGACCTGGTGGCCAAGGTCGACGACAGCAAGGCGCCGGAGGGCATGCCGCTCAAGGCGATGCTGAACGAGGCGCACCAGGCGCTGTTCAAGCCGAAGGCGTGACGCCGACCAGCGTCATCCTCGTCCTCGGTCCGACCGCCTCGGGCAAGAGCGCGGTGGCCGTGGCGCTCGCCGAACGGCTCGGCGGCGAGGTGGTCAGCGCCGATGCGTTCGCGGTCTACCGCGGCATGGATGTCGGCACCGCCAAGCCCGACGCCGCGACGCGCGCGCGCGTGCCGCATCACCTCATCGACGTGCTGGAGCCGGGCGAGCGCTGCGACGCCAGCCGCTGGCTCGCCTTGGCCGAAGCGGCGATCGCCGACATCGCTGCACGCGGCCGCGTACCGGTGGTCGCCGGCGGCACGCCGCTCTACACCAAGCTGCTGGTCGAGGGCATCAGCGCCGGCCCGCCGCGCGATGAGACGCTACGTGCCGAACTGTCGGCCGCCGATCCGGCCGCGCTGTGGGCGGAACTGCAACGCGTCGATCCGGTCTACGCCGCCAGCCGCCACCCCAACGACCTGCGTCGTATCGTGCGCGCGCTGGAGGTCTTCCGCCTCACCGGCAAGCCGTACTCCAGCTTCCACACCACCGATGGCGGGCGGCGCGAGGACCTGCGCGCTCTCCAGCTGGGGCTGCGCTGGGAGAAGATCGTCCTGAGTACGCGCATCCGCGAACGCACGCTCGCCATGTTCGCCGCCGGCTTGATCGACGAGGTGCGTGCCGTGCGCGACCGCCTCTCGCCCGAGGCACGGCAGGCGGTCGGCTACAAGGAAGTGATCGAGCACCTCGACGGCCGGCTGCCGCTGGACGGGTGCATCGCCGCGGTCGAACTCGGCACGCGCCACCTGGCCAAGCACCAGCTGACCTGGTATCGTCGTTTCGCCGACATCGTCTGGCTGCCGGGGGACGCGCCGGATCTGATCGACCGAGCAGAAGCAGAAGCACGGCGGTTCCTTGACCAGCGGCCAGCGGCCAGCGGCCAGCGGCCAGCAGCCAGCG
>JALHRW010000412.1 GCA_022841245.1 Planctomycetota bacterium | reverse complement strand
AGCGGCATCACCTTGCCGATGTGGGTGGAATAGAAGCCGCCATTCAAGGACAGCGTCTGCGTCTCTTCCCAGAGCGCGGTGCCGCCGGTCTCGGCCGAGTAGAGGCTGAACTTGATGCCGACGGAGCCCGTCTCCGGCGTGCCGTCGGATTTCAGCAGCCGACCTTGGTACCCCAACAGCGCCGGCGCCTGGCCAAACGCCAGCGTCGACAGCAAGAGCGTGAGCAGTGAAATTGTTCGGTTCATGAAGGCGACTCCTTGAATGCAGGGGCGGCAGGGAGAAGGTCAGGGCACGCAGCAAATGCTGCAGCGCACGTGCTGCACGGCCTGCGCGGTCGCGAGGGTCGTGCTGTAGCTGTACACCGGGTACACGTACCCTTGGTTGTCCGGCGTCGTCGGCGCGGTTCGATCGAAGTTCGTCGTGTCGAGGCAGATCGGCGAGGAGCCGCCGTGGCTCGTGTAGTGGTTGCTGTACAGGTACCCCGTGTACTGCGTGACGAAGCCCGCCGGGCAGGTGATCGCGTTGACCTGCGTGCAGTACGGCTTGTTCACGCCGCACAGCGCGCAGCGGACCTTCGGGTTGTTGGGCGGCAACGTTCCTGGGCCGGGCCAGGTTCCAGCCAGGTGCATGTCGTAGAGCAGGTTGCCGCCGTTGGTGGCCGCCGCCGTGGGCGCGGGTCCCGTCGCTTGGTTCGTGGGCAGGCACTCCGGCGTGCTGTCCGAGTGCGTGTAGTGGTTCTTCGCCGCGATGCCACTGAGCAGCGTCGACCCTCCGTTCGTGCACGCGCTGACGCCCCACTGCGTGTACACGTGCCGGACCGCGGACGCGGGGATCTGAGCAAAGGAGCGCACTCGCAGGCTGTCGAGGAAGCCCAGGTAGCGCTCTCCCACCGCCGCGCCGCCGAGCGTCAACGGCTGGCCAGCCGTGCTGGCGAGCGAGCCCTTGGCGCAAGCCGCCGTCGCGGAGATCGTCCCGTTGATGGTGATCGCGATCGAAAGCCCGTCGTAATACGCGGCGACGTGGCTCCAGGTCGTCGTGGGAATCGCGGCGCCCGTGGTGGTGATCGTGCAGGTCGGGCTCGACGCGCGCGTCGTCACCATGAAGTCCAGGTCGGACACCGACGGACCCGTGCGGTAGCGGAAGCTCCACGCGCCTTGCTTCGCGGCGATGACACCCTGGCCGGTCATGGAAACGGACTGAGGCCAGATCCACGCCTCGACGAAGACTTGGGGTGAGTCGGGAATGGTGTTGCCCATGGCGACGGTGGCGACGCCGCCCGAGAAGTTGGCGCCGACGCCGGTGTGGCCGACGGCGCCAGCGGTGAGGCCTGAGGTGAAGGTGGCGTTGTTGGACAGGCCCGAGGTGTCGTTGAAGGTGTTGCCGGCGGCCTCTTCGAATTCGAAGTTGGCGACGAGGCCGCCGGTGCCGGCGCTGCCGCCGGACGGAGGCGCGGCCGGGGCCCAGGCGCTGCCGTTCCACGCGAGGACTTGGTTGGCGGAAGGGCCCGTGTTGGAGACGGGGCGGCCCTGCAGGGAGGTGGCGTTGCCGAAGCGGCTGTCGTTCCCCGCGGCGACGGTGCCTGCGGCCGTGCCGACGGCGACTGAGATGACGGGGGTGGTGGTGCCAGTCGTGACGGAGATGGGAGCGGTGCCGGTGACGGAGGTGACGGTGCCGCCCGCGCCGCCAGAGATGGTGCCGCAGGCCCAGGAGGTGCCGTTGAATTGGAGGACTTGGCCGTTGGAGCAGCCGGAGGTGGACAGGGCGATGGTGCGGGCGGTGTTGTCGACGGTGAGGCCCTGGCCAGCGGTGTAGTTGGAGCCCGGGGTGACGCAGCTCCATGACGTGCCGTTGACGGCGAGGACTTGGCCGTTGGTGCAGCCCGAGGAATTGAGAGAAATGGAGCGAGAGGTGGAGTCGATGGAGATGCCCGGGCCCGCGGTGTAGCCGGCGGCGGCGGTGAGGCGGCCCTGGCTGTCGAAGACTTGGACGTTGTTGACGGAGATGGAGGAGGCGTTGACGGCGCCGCCGGAGACGCTGCGCGCGTTGAGGGCGTAGGCGACGGAGCCGACGCGCTGGCGAGGAGTCATGGCGCGGAAGTCGGCGTCACCCTGGGCGCGGACTGAGAGCTCCAAGAAGACGGTGCCGGAGTCGAAGACGGAAGTCTGCAGCGGCATCACCTTGCCGATGTGGGTGGAATAGAAGCCGCCATTCAAGGACAGCGTCTGCGTCTCTTCCCAGAGCGCGGTGCCGCCGGTCTCGGCCGAGTAGAGGCTGAACTTGATGCC
>JALHRW010000411.1 GCA_022841245.1 Planctomycetota bacterium | reverse complement strand
GATCTGACGGACAACGACGGCATCGACGCCGAGCCGTCCGTCGCCGCCGTCCTGCCCACCCTGGGCCTGGGCGCCGGCGCCGACGGCTCGGCCGTCGCGGTGACCGACCCGTTATTGCACACCAGCTATGAACTCCGCGATGGTCTGGGTCGCACCGTCGCCCGCATCGATGCGCTGGGGCATGCCACCACGGCCACCTACGACACCGTGGTCAGCGGACTGGTCGAGACCGCCCAGACCGATGCCCTCGGCCATACGACCCGTGTCCGTGCCGACGCAGCCGGCTTGGTCCGCGTCCAGGTGGATGCGCTGAACAACACCGCGACCGCCACGTTCGATGCCGATGGCAACCAGGTGACCGCCCGGGATGCCAACCAGGTGGGCTGGACGGCGACCTACGACGCACGCAACCGCCTGAGCAGCCGCACCGACACCCGCACCACCGGCGCCGGCACCACCCAGTGGACCTACGACCTGGACGGGAACCTCCTGAGCGAGACCGATGCGCTGACGAAGACCGAGGACTACACCTACGACGGGCGCAACCGCCGCACCGCGGTCCTGGATCGCCTGGTCCCGCGCGGCACCACGCGCTTCAGCTACGATGCGGTCGGCAACCTCATCCGTATCTCGGATGCCGACAACGAAGGCGGCCTCGGCGGCCCGCAGGTCACGAAGACCACGCAGTACGCCTACAATGCCCGGAACCTGCTCATCAGTGAGGCCTTCCCCACGGGTCAGGCGGGCCGGACCCTGCGCGTGTACACGTATGATGGCGCCCGCCGCCTGACCGGTCGGCAGGTCGGCATCCTCGACGGCGCCTTCTCGGCCAGCCCGGCCTTCACCGGGCCGGTGACCGCGACCACCTACGGTTACGACAACGCCAACCGGCTGACCACCCGTGGCTATGCAGACGGGTTGAATGATGGTTTCGGCTACGATCACGTTGGCCGTCTGACCGGGGCGACCAGTGCGCGCTACGGCAACGCCGTCAGCCGCGTGTATGATGCGGCGGGTCGGCTCACCGACGAGCGCCTCGTCATCGATGGCCAGAGCTACCCGGTGGGCTACGCCTACCTGGACGACAACACCCTCCGGCACCTGACCTATCCGCACACCGGCAGCGTGGTGGAGCGCTCCTACACCAACCGCCATGAACTGGCTACGGTGACGCTGGGCGGCACGACAGTGAACAGCCGCAGCTATGACGCTGGTGGCCGGCTGACCAGCCAGCAGTCGGGCGGCCTCGCCGCCTTGACCGAGACGCGGAGCCATGTGTCCGGGGATCATCTGGTGGCGTCGATCGCGGTGCCGGGCGTCACGGCCTTTGCGTACACCTACGATGCCGCCCGTCGCAAGCTGAGCGAGACGGGCCAAACCTTCGGCTACGACAACGCCGGCCGTCTGGTATCGTGGTCCGCGGGTAGCGATACCCAGGCCTGGACCTTGACCGCGGTCGGCGACTGGACCTCGACGACGCGCAACGGCGTGGAGGAGACCCGCCAGCACGAGCCGGTGCACGAAGTCGCGAGCCGCACGATTGCCGGGACGACCACGGCGCTGTCCTACGACGCGCAGGGCAACCTGACCCAGGATGAGCAGGGCCGTCTGTTGGCCTGGGACCCGGAGAACCGGCTGATCTCGGCTGGTGTGCCTGGCGGTGCCAGTTACCGCAGCGACGCCCTCGGTCGCCGCGTGGCCAAGCGGGTGGGCGACCTCACGACCTACTATCTGCCGGCAGGTGCGCAGACCGTGGTGGAACTCGATCGGGTCGGGGTGCGCAGCCCGGCCGAGCAGGCGGGCGCGACGGCTGACGGGACGCTGGCCAATCTCGCCGTCACCCCGGCAGGCGGCAGTCTCCTGACCGCGCCCGAGGGCTCTGGCGGGGTGACGCGGGTGAACTTCCAGCCTGCAGGCGCGGTCATCCCCGATGGCTTCCTGGCCGACACCGGCAAGATCCTGACGGTGCGGACCAACGGCCTGAGCTACGGCTGGTCCTCCGACCGCAGCGCGGCTGGAGTCTATCATCCGAACGCGGTGCCGTGTCCGGCCTGGACCACGGGCCTGCGCCTGGAGGCCGCGACCTGGTCGATCGCGCTGCCGGCCGGCCGCTATGCGGTGGCGGTGGTGGCTGGCGATGCGCTGGACACCAACCTGACCAACAACCTGGTGATCGGCACGGTGGCGGTGACGGACGGCAGCCCAGCGACCGAACCGGCCTACGAGGCGGGCAACTTCGACGGCTATCTGCAGGTGGTCGTGGTCGGCGCCGGCGGCGCGGTGACCGTCGCGCCA
>JALHRW010000410.1 GCA_022841245.1 Planctomycetota bacterium | reverse complement strand
GTACCCACCACGCGGTGAGGCCGGCGAGCAGCGCGACCGCGGCGAGCAGCGCGAGCAGCGCGGGATGGCCCCAGCTCATGCCACCCCCCTGAGGCGCGGTTCCAGCGCCAGGGCCAGGGCGGCCAGGAGCAGTCCGGCGGCCAGCGGCCAGAACCAGCGGTCGGCGAAGTCATCACGGCTGCGCACCGTGTGCGGCGTCGGCTGCAGCGCGCTGATGCCGGCGAAGACCTCGGCCAGGCCCTTGGCGTCGTCGGCGGCGAAGGCCTGGCCATTGGCGCGGCCGGCGATGCTCTGCAGCCGGCCCATGTCCGGCAGCATGTCGCCGCGCAGGCGCTGGGTGATGACGCGGCCGAAGGGATCGCGCTGGGTCATCGTGCCGTTGGGGTTGCCCACGCCGATGCCGTAGACCACCACGCCGAGGCGCTCGGCCTGGCTGGCCGCGACCAGCGGATCGATCCAGTTGCGCAGCCGACGGGTGTCGACGCCGTCGGTGACCAGGATCACCGCCCGGCCCTTGACCGCGGGATTGCGCAGCGATTTCAGCGCCGTGCCCAGACCGAGGCCGAGGTTGGTGTTGCCGCCGAGCAGTCCGTCGTCATCGCGCTTCCACAGCGCGCGCTGCTGCGTCTCGGTGCGGTCGAGGAACTGCGCCACGGTGTCGTGGTCGTAGGTCAGCGGGCACGAGGTCAGGGCGCCGTCGCCGAAGAAGACCAGACCGATGCGGTCGTCCGGGCGCTTGGCGACGAAGCCCTTGGCCGCCGTGATCACCGCCGCCAGGCGGTCGGCACGCCCGCCCTTGCCGTCGTCGAGATCGTCGATCTGCATGCTGCCGCTGAGATCGATGACCAGCATGAGGTCGCGGCCGGCCTGCTCGCGCTCGGTCACGGTGCGGCCGTACTGCGGACGGGCTGCCGCCACCACCAGCCCGGCGATGGCCAGGGCGAGCAGCACGCGCTGGACCAGCGGACCACGACTGGGACGCAACGCGGCGGCCGCGAGGGCGAAGGCGCCGAAGGCGGCGCCACCACGCGCCGGACGCCACCACAGCACCAGCAGCGGCAGGATCAGGCCGCACAGCAGCCAGGGGTCGGCGAAGCGGAAGCCCATCATGCGGGTGCCGCCTTGGCTTTGGCGCGTTCGGCCGCTTCTGCGTCGAGGCGTTTCTGCACCCCGTCGGCCCAGGTGTGGGCCAGGGTCACCAGGTCGTGCATGGCCTCGGTCGGGGCGTCGCTGACGTTCCAGCGCAAGTCATCAAGCCGCGCCAGCAGGCGCAGCAGGTCGCGCGATTCATCGTCGGTGATCCTACCGGCGCGCAGGCGGCGCAGGGCAACGCCCATTTCACGCGTGGTCAGGCCCGGTCCGTCGAAGCCCCAGACGCCGCCGGCGAAGCGTCGCACCGCCAGGCTGATGGCCGCACCGGCGGTCTTGCCGTCGGCGGCGCTGCGCGCGCTCGACAGGTCCGCTTCGAACACCTGCCACGGTGTCGGACCGCTGGCGATGGAATTGCGACGGCGCAACCACCAGATCAGGGCGATGGCGGCCAGCAGTGCAGCGCCGCCGCCGATCCACCACCAGCGCTGCGCCATGGGCAGGGCCTGCGGCGGACGCAGCAGCAGCGGACGGGCGGACGGCAGGTTCGGTGGGGCGGACTCGGTGCCGACCTGGACGATGACCTCGGGGGCGGTGACGGTAAGCGGGCCCTGCGGCGAACGCACCACGAGCTGCGGCCGCGGCAGCAGCCAGGCGCCGCTGCGCGTCGCGGCGACGGTGTAGCGGAACGTGCGGCGCTCCTCCTCGGCCGTGCTGCTGCGCGCCGCCGGCGGGGCGGCGGTGACGAATTGGGAGCGGAAGGCTGCGGCGGGATCGGGCTCGGCCTCGACCGTCCAGCCGTGCGGCCAGCGGTAGGTGACGGTGACTTGAACGGTCTCGCCGATGGCGATCTGGGATGGGGAGGCGGAGAGGTCGACGGCGGGGTCGGCGGCAAACACGCCAGCGGCCAGCAGCCAGCAGCCAGCGGCCAGCAGCCAGCGGCCAGCAGCCAGCGGCCAGCAGCCAGCAGCCCTATCCACGCACCCTCCGGCGGCGCTGCTTGAAGAAGCGCTCCAGCGCGCTGACCGCGCTCTCGGTGGTGGCGAGGTCGACCAGGTCGCAGCCGGTGGCGCGGAACAGCTTGTCGGTGGCGCCGCGCGCCTCCTTCCACGCCGCGGCGTAGCGGGCACGCGCGGCGGAACCGCCGGCGAAGACGCCGGAGGCGCGACCCTCGGGATCGGCCAGCACCAGCGGGGCGGAGCCGGCGGGCAGCGCC
>JALHRW010000409.1 GCA_022841245.1 Planctomycetota bacterium | reverse complement strand
GGTCGCGCTGGCCGGCGCCGACGCCGGCAGCCCCGGCGACT
Source organism: Planctomycetota bacterium (assembly GCA_022841245.1). Lineage (GTDB taxonomy): Bacteria > Planctomycetota > UBA11346 > UBA11346 > UBA11346 > UBA11346. The sequence goes on along the minus strand of JALHRW010000409.1, from coordinate 2,270 downwards.
GCGGCCTCGATACTGCGCACACCATCGATGCCGCCCTGCTGCAGCGCCCCGACAACCGTCCGGGCATGGCCTACGCGTTGGTCCTGCGCCGCCTGTCGCTCGGCGGCAACGGCTCGGACCTGGTCCTGCCGCAGGCCAGCGGCACAGCAGCTGAACTGGCGCTGTGGCGCGGACGCTGGATCTGGCGCAACGGCACTGGCGCGTGGCAGCCGTTGACCGACGGCCTGGTGGTCAACGCCGGCGGCAAGCGGCTGAAGGCCCGCGTCGGCGGGTACGACATCTTCCAGACCGAGGGGTGAGTCAGGGGTTTGCTCGACCGCGACGGTGCTTATCACATCGCCATGCGACACCTCCTCCTGTTGCTCGCCATCACCGCCTTCGCCTGCGCCGGATGCCAGATGAGCGTACGCTCCGACGATCCGCCGGCCAAGGCCAAGCATGCCGACGGTCCGGGCAATTCCGAGAACGCTCCCGGCCAGCAGAAGAAGAAGTAGTCGGTGCCCCGCCGCCCGGTCTGCTACGTCACCGCCCCCAGCTGGCCGGCACGCAGCCCGTCCGAGGCCGACGAGATGCGCTCCGCGCTCGCGCCGATGGCCGAGGCCTGCGGCTTCGAGGTGCGCATCTCGCCGCTGCTCGAACGCGCCTGGGCCGGACACGGGGCGTGGACCGATCCGGCCGAACGCATCGCCGACCTGAAGCTCGCCCTGCGTCATGAGCTGGTGTGGGCGCACCGTGGCGGCTTCGGCTGCGTCCAGCTGCTGCCCGGGGCGCTGCGGCTGAAGGCCCGCGGACGCCCCGGCTTCGCCGGGTACAGCGACAACACCGTGCTGCACGCGTTATGGTGGAAGAACGGCTGGGACGAGGCGTTCTATTCCGGCCGCCCGCCGCGCAGCCCGAGCAGCCGGCACCACGCCTCGCTGCGCGCGCTGCTGCGCGGCGAAGATCTGCTGTGCGACGCCCAAACCTGCCCAAGCACGCGGCCGCTCGGCGATGGCCATGCCGAGGGCCGCCTCTTCGTCGGCTGCCTCAGCGTCCTCGCCCACCTCGCCGGCACCCCGCTGCAGCCCGACCTGCGCGGCGCCATCCTCTGCCTGGAGGACATCGACGAGAAGCCCTACAGCGTCGAGTTCGCGCTGTCGCAGCTGCACCTCGCCGGCGCGCTCACGGGCATCCGCGGCCTGGCCTGCGGCTTCTTCACCTACACGGAGAAGAACGACTACGCCGGCCCGCACGTCGACGCGGTGCTGGCGCGCTGGGCCGAGCGTCTCGGCGTGCCCTGCGTCGACCGCCTGCCCTTCGGCCACCTCGACGACCATCTGGTCCTGCCGACCGGGCGCCAAGCCGTGCTCGACGTGCGCCGGGGCCGCTGGTCGCTGCATCTGCAGGCGCGGGCGAAGCCGCCGTGGGTGGCGTGAGCAGCAGCAACGACGCCACCATCTCGCTGCCGCCGCCGGGCGAGGACCTCCTCGCCGCGGACACGCAGCTCGGCGCCTACCGCCTCGGCCGCAAGCTCGGCGAGGGCGGCATGGGCGTGGTCGTGCTCGGCACGCACGGACTGCTGCAGCGCCAGGCGGCACTGAAGATCATCCGCCCCGAGATCGCCGCCGACCGCAACTTCGTCGAGCGCTTCCTGCGCGAAGCGCGCGCCGCCGCCGCGGTCAACCATCAGAACCTGGTCGCCATCCACGACGCCGGTGAAAGCGGCGGGCGCACCTGGCTGGCCTTCGAGTTCGTCAGCGGCGGCGACCTCGACGCCATGCTCGCGCACGACGGCCCATTCACCCCGGAACGCGCCCTCGAGCTGACCGCGGCCTGTGCCGACGGCCTGCAGGCCCTGGCCGATGCCGGGCTGGTCCACCGCGACATCAAGCCGCACAACATCTTCCTCGACGCGCGCGGCCGGCCCAAGCTCGGTGACTTCGGCCTGGCCCGGCGCAGCGACGGCGACGATCGCATGACCATGACCGGCACCGGCATGGGCACGCCGGCCTACATGTCGCCCGAGCAGGCCAACGGCCAGGCCGACCTCGACATCCGCGCCGACATCCACGCCCTCGGCGGCACGCTCTACACCCTGCTGACGAAACGGACGCCGTTCGCCGGCGCCACGCCGTGGGCGGTGGTCAACGCGGTGGTCAACGAGCCGCCGCCGGATCCGCGCCAGGTGCGCCCCGACCTGCCGGCCGAGGTGGCGGCGATCGTGCTGCGGGCGATGGCCAAGAAGCGCGAGGACCGCTTCGCCGATCCCGCCGAGCTAGATCGGAAGAGCG
>JALHRW010000408.1 GCA_022841245.1 Planctomycetota bacterium | reverse complement strand
ATCCGTCCAATCCGCTGGCGGTGCCGCCCGGCAAGCGCGTGGTCATCGGCGTCACCGGCGAGCCCGGTGCCGGCAAGAGCGCCCTCGCCCGTGCCCTGGTCCAGCTCGGCGCGCGCAGCGTCGAAGCCGACGCCCTCGGCCACGACGTCATCGAGCTGATGCAGGTGAAGCGCGAGCTCGCCAACCGCTTCGGCGACGCGATCATGGGCGCCGATGGCGGCATCGACCGGCGCAAGCTGGCGGCCGCGGCCTTCGAGAACGCCGAGACCACGCAGGCGCTCAACCGCATCGTCCATCCCGAGCTGACGCGGCGCATCCGCGAGGCGGTCGGCCGCGCCGGCAGCTTCGTCGTCCTCGACTGCGCCCTGCTCCACGAGCTGGGCGTCAACGACCTGTGCACCGGCACGGTCTACGTCTACGCCCCGCGCGAAGCCCGCGCCGAACGCGTGCAGGCGCGCGGCTGGGACGAGAACGAGCTGGCCCGCCGCGAGGCCGCCCTCGGCACCGCCGATGAACGGCGCAAGCGGTGCAGCCTGGCGGTGAACAACCAGGGCAACGAGGATCAGCTCGGCCTGTACGCCAAGGTCATCCTGGCCAAGCAGCTCGGCGTCGACCTCGCCAGCCTCAAGCGCGCCCCCGGTCCGACCGGTGCGCAGAACGATGACAGCGACGACGATCAGCCGGAGCAGGGCCAGCCGCCGGTGCCCCAGCAGCAGCAACCGCTGCCGCAGCAGCCGCCGCAGCAGTACCAGCCGAACCAGCGCCAGCCGCAGAACAACCAGGGTAACCAGGGCAATGGGCGCCAGCCGTTCCAGAACCAGAACCGGCAGCAGAACGGCCCGCAGGGGCAGAACCAGCCGCCGCAGCAGAATCCGCAGTTCCAGCAGCAGCCCGAGCGTCCGCCGGTCAAGGTCGACCTCTCCAGCTACCTGGTGAAGAAGCTGCCCGAGCTGCAGGCCGAGGCCGAGAAGCTCGACGTGCGCGACGTGAAGTGGCTGAAGAAGCACGACCTGATCGCCGAGATCCTGCGCCGCGTCGCCGGCGGGCGCCAGGACGAGATCGTGTTCGAGGGCTACATGGAGCTGTACAAGGACCAGCACGGCTACGTGCGGTCGCCGCTCAACCAGTACCACGCCGTCAACACCGACACCTTCATCACCAACCAGCAGCTGCGCCGTTACGGCCTCAAGAACGGCATGCTGGTCAAGGGCACGGCGCGCGCGCCGCGCGGCAACGAGAAGTGCCCGCAGCTGCTCGGCATCACCGAGGTGATGGGCGAGCCGGAGAACAAGCGCACGCCCTACCAGGACTTCGAGCACCTGGTGCCGCTGCACGCCTTCGAGCGCCTGTTCATGGAGCTGCCCAACGACCCGACCGACATCAGCCTGCGCATCTTCGACCTGGCCTGTCCGATCGGCAAGGGCCAGCGCGGCCTGATCGTCGCCCAGCCCAAGTGCGGCAAGACGGTCTACTTGCAGAAGATCGCCAAGGCGATCACCACCAACAACCCGGAAGTGACGCTGATCGTCCTGCTGGTCGACGAGCGCCCGGAAGAGGTGACGGACATGGAGCGCTCGGTGAAGGGCGAGGTCATCTCCTCGACCTTCGACCAGCCGGCCAGCCGCCACGTCCAGGTCGCCGAGACCACCATCCATAAGGCCAAGCGCCTGGTCGAGCGCGGCAAGGACGTCGTCATCCTGCTCGACTCGATCACCCGCCTGGCCCGCGCCTACAACACCGAGAGCCCCGGTTCCGGCCGCGTCATGTCGGGCGGCATCGAGTCCGGCGCGCTGATCAAGCCGAAGCAGTTCTTCGGCGCGGCGCGCAAGATCGAGGACGGCGGCAGCCTGACGATCCTGGCGACCGCCCTGGTCGACACCGGCTCGCTCGCCGACACGGTGATCTTCGAGGAGTTCAAGGGCACCGGCAACATGGAGCTGGTCCTCGACCGGCGCCTGGCCGACCGCCGCACCTTCCCGGCGATCAACATCGCCGCCTCCGGCACGCGCAAGGACGACCTGCTCATCCACAACAAGGACGAGCTGGTCCGCGTGTGGGCCCTGCGCAAGTTCCTCGCCGAACGCAGCCCGCAGGACGCCATCGACTTCCTCAAGTCGAAGCTGAAGAACTACAAGACCAACGTCGAGTTCCTGCTCAGCATCGATCCGGAAAAAGTCTCGAGCTGGTAAGGAGGCCCCCGGGAGCGCCGCACTCCTGTGCGGCCCGGGGCAATGGAGGTCGATGATGGCATCAGCATTGCCCCCAAGTCAGCCGCACGGGAGTGCGGCGCTCCCGGACCCCTGGCGAAATCGCGGATATCTGCCGAGATCGGAAGAGCA
>JALHRW010000407.1 GCA_022841245.1 Planctomycetota bacterium | reverse complement strand
AGCGGTGCTCGCCGACGCCGAAGCCCGCCTCGCCACCGCCCGCAAGGCGCGCAAGACGATCGACACCGCCCGCGAGCAGGGTCGGCATGGCGAGGCCCTCGACCTCGCCGCCCGCCTGCCGGCCGAGCAGCCGCGCTGCGCCGAGGCGCTTGCCGGCCTGCCTCTGCCGGGTCGGGTGCGTGCCACAGACGCCGACAGCGGCAGCCTGGTGCCCGGCCTGCGCCTGATGGTCGACGGCGTCGAGGTGGTCGGCAACGACGGCCGCTTCTGCCGCTCGGCCAGCAACGATGTCCAGCTCGACATCGGCGCCGCCGGCTATGCCACCCGGCGCATCACCGTCACCGCAGCGGCAGAGGCCGCCGAGCGCCTGGTCGAAACCGCCTTGGGACCCGCGCCGGTTTGGCGCCTGGGTTCCCCGCTCACGCGGCCGGCGTGGATCCGCCTGCATCCGGCCGGAGCCGCGGTCATCGTACTGTCGGCGGATGGCGCTACCGCGATCGATGCTGCCAGCGGCGCGATCCGCCCGCTGACCCTGCCCGGGACCAAGCTGCTGCCGTGGTGGAGCTCCATCGACGGCGGCTGGGCCTTCGCCACGACCGACGGCGAGCAGCGCCAGATCCTGCCCACCCTCGACCGCGCCGTGCCGGTGCGCCGGCTGGCCGGAGCCCCACTCGCCCTGATCGAGATCGAGCTGATCTATCGCGCCGGTGGTCGCCTCGCCGTATCGGTTGAAGACGCGCCAGGTGGCCGGGTGCTGCTCGCCCGGGACGGCCCGCGCGAGGTCTGGCGTCTCCCCGGCGTCGCTGGCTCGGCTGAGCCGCTGCTCCGGCGCAGCGACGACAAGCTGGTGCTCATCGACGATCTCACCGTGCGCGTGGTCGAGGAGGACGGCAGCGAGACCGCGCGCCTGGCTTTGAAGGCGGCGCGCACCGGCCCCTGGGCCGAGCTGCCGGGCGGACGCCTGCTGGTCGCCACCTCTGCCGGCATCGACCTGGTGCAGCTGGGCAAGACCGGTGCGCAGCTGGTTCCGCACCCGTGGCTGGCCGAGGCCGGTCCGGCCGTGCCGGCCGCCGCCGGCGACGTGGTGGTGCTGGCGCGCAACGACCGCGCCGTCGACATAGCCAGCTGGGCCGCTGACCCGGTCAAGCCGCGCTGGCGCGCCAAAGTTACCGGCCGGCCGCTGCAGGCAGCGCTTGGCGGCGAACTGCTCGCGGTCGCCGATGATGGTGGTTCGATCACCGTGATCCGCGTAGCCGATGGACAGACCGTGCGACGCATCGCCCACGGCGCCCCGGCCATGGCTCCGCCGCTGCTGTTGCCGGGGGTGGTGGTCATTGCCGATCAGACCGGGGCGGTGACGGGGTACAGGCTGGCGGAGTAGGCGGGCTGGTCGCTGGTCGCTGGCTGCCGGCCGCTGGCTGCTACCGTGCATCCATGCCGGCCGATCTCGTCCTCGATGTCACCGACGGCCTGCACTGCGCTGCCTGCGTCAAGCGCCTGGAAACCGCGCTGGCCGGACAGCCCGGGGTCAGCGCGCTGCGCGTCGATCTGATCGCCCGCCAGGCGCGCATGCGCATCAGCGACGGCGGGTTGACCGCGGTGGCGGTGCAGCAGCGGCTGCGCAAGTTCGGCTTCGCGGTCAATGTCCACCTGGCCGAGACGACCGGCGAGGACGTGCGCCCGGCCCGCCTGCGCGCGGTCGTCGCCGCCGCCCTCGCCGCCGGCGCGATGACCTGGGCGATGGCCGCCCCGCACCACCCCGCTTCGGCCGCCATCCAAGTCGGGCTCGCCGCCATCGTCCTGGCTTGGCCCGGCCGTGGCATCGTCCTGCGCGCAGCGCGCTCGGCCGTGCGCCTGCAGGCCGACATGGATCTGCTGGTCGCGCTCGGCGCGGTCAGCGCCTTCGTCCACGGCGCCGTCGGCCTGGCCCTGGGCTGGGGCCATCTCCACGCCGAAAGCGCTGCCGCGATCATCGCCTTCACCCTCGCCGGCCGCGCCCTGGAATCCGCCGGCCGCGCCCGCGCCGGAGCGGCGGTGCGCACCCTGCTCGACCGCCAGCCGCCCAAGGCGCTGCGCCTCGACCCGGATGGCGAACACATCGTCGACGCCCGCGAGTTGCGCGTCGGCGACCGTATCCGCGTGCGTCCTGGCGAGGCGATCCCGGCCGACGGTACGGTACGCGATGGCGGCGGCGAGGTCGACGAGGCGCTGCTCACCGGCGAGCCGCTGCCGGTCGCGCGCCAGCGCGGCGATCAGGTCAGCGCTGGCACGGTCAACCGCCTCGGCACCCTGGTCATCGAGGTGACGGCGACCGGCGGCGCCACCCGCCTCGCCGCCATCG
>JALHRW010000406.1 GCA_022841245.1 Planctomycetota bacterium | reverse complement strand
CCGGCGCGCCGGCACCCAGCGTCAGCGTCGCGGTGCTGTCGACCGCCGGCACCGGCACGGTGAACGCGACCGCGAGCATCGCCACCGCCAGCGCCGCGCGGGTGACCGGGGCCACGGTGGCGACGCTGGCGATCCAGCGCGCGGATGGCGGCGGCGGCGGTGATCCGCCGGCGGCGCCGACGGTCACTCTGGCCATCACCGGCGGGCTGAGCGGCGTGGAGCACGCCAGCCTCGACGGCGTCGACACCGCCCTGACCCGGCACCAGCAGATCACCGTCACCATCACCCCGGCGATCACCGACGGCGCCGAGCTGGTGTCCACCCAGCTGGTCGCCTCGGCCGGCACCGCCGTCGCCACCGGCGCAACCACCTGGACGCTGTCCGACCTGCCGGAGGGCCGCGTCGAACTCGGCGCCACCGTCACGGTGCGGAAGAACGGCCAGGATGCGACCGGCACCGCCGCCGCGCCCCTGGCGCTGCTGGTCGACCGCACCGCGCCGAGCGTGCTGCTGTGCGAACCGGGCTCGCCCGATGGCTCGGCGCCGCTGGGCGTTGGCCTGGTCGCCGCCGGGACGCAGCCGCTGCTGCTGAACCAGGCAGACGACGCCGTGGCCCTGCGCACCAGCCCCGGCTGGCGTTGCTGGAGCGTGACGGACTTGTCGATCCCGGCGCGGGTCAGCGACGTCAGCGGCCTGTCCACCGCCGCGCTGCCGCAGGCCACGGTCGGCGCCGCGGCGCTGGCCGTCACGCCGGCTAGCCTCGACCCCGCCACCCTGCTGCTCACCCTGACCGGCTTCGCCGGCCTGCCCGAGAGCCTGCTGCCCGATGACGGCCTGGTGCTGGGCGCCGGCGCCGGCATGCAGCCGCTGCACCTGCGGGTCGAGGACCAGTGCGGCAATGCGCTGGATGCCGACCTGTGCTCGGTGTGGAAGAAGACGGCGGCCGGCGGGGCGCGCTTCGGCTACGTGCCGCGCACGCCCAGCGGCTTCGCCACCACCATCGGCGTCATCCCCGACAACGGCCCCACCGACCAGGCGCCGGCGCAATTGCTGGCCACCGCCGCCGACATCGTCGCGGTCGAGTGCCAAGGCACGGCCCTGCGCCGGCTCAGCGCCAGCCCGACCTCCTGGTCCGGCCTGACCGACGCGACGCCGGTGCTGTGGCGCCTGTCGCCCGCCATCGCCGCCGACGAGCTCGACCATCTCGCGGCGACGGTGACGCTGCGCGACCTGGCCGGCAACCGCCAGGTGGTGGTGGCGCGCGCGACCCAGACCTGGTTCGACGCCGTGCGTCCAACCGCCTCGCGGCAGATCCTGGCCGACCCGGTGACGGTGCCGCAGCAGTACGCCGTGCGCATCCTCGGCCGGGAGATGGAGTTTCCCTATTACGCACCGAATAGCAGCTACGCGGTGCTGAAGACCTACACCTATGATGCTGTGGGCGAGATCACCGCCCAGCCGCTGGTGGAGACCCGCTGGCAGATCCGGCCGGTGGGCTGGACGCTCCGCGAAAATCCGCTCAACGGCAGCCGGATCGGCATCGAGTACGAGCGCAGCGACGAGGCCTCGACCATCGTCCGCGCCAGCCTCACCGGCGGTTCGGGGACGCTCGCTGGCGGCCTCGACGCCGGGCTGCCGCAGTACGCGGTCGGCAGCGGGCATGACGGCAGCTCGCTCATCAGCGTCAACCCGGAGCAGGACTACGACTGGGGGATGATGGGCTGGGGATGGACGGAGTGGTACACGACGACGCCGTGGCATGTGGCCACCGTGCCGATCTCTGAGCCGGTCTATGGCCTGGCCGGCGCGCGTCCGGTGGCTGGTACGGCGGACCAGGTGCATCTGACCGGCAACCTACCGGTGATGGACAGCGGCATGTTGACCTGGACCACTGGCGAAGAAGGCATGCTGGCGTCGTACATGACGGGCGGGCCGTGGCTGCAATGGGTGCAGTGGATGCGGGCGCGGGATCGGCAGAGCTGGACGGTGGACGGGGATCTGGACAGCATACGCGACCACTGGAACACCGTCGAGGGGGCGCTGCGCTGCGTGACGCTGCCATCCTCGTGGGCCACTCCGGCCGCGGTAGCCTACCCGGTGCCGGCGACGGACGGCCGGTGGAGTGGATCGGACGGGACGAGCCGCGCCCTCACCGCATCAGGGGACGATCTCGACCTCGGCCTGCGCCACGCCGACGCTGCCGGCTTCGTCCGTGTGCAGTGGCAGGGCACGGGGACGGACGGCGAGCCGCGGCGGCAGCAGCTCGGCTACCGCGCCATCGACGCGGTGGGCATCCCGCAGGACGTGATCGCGGTGGGCGCCGGCCTGCGCTGTGCGATCGA
>JALHRW010000405.1 GCA_022841245.1 Planctomycetota bacterium | reverse complement strand
TCCCGCCCCGGCCGCCGCTCCAGTCCCTGCCGCCCCGGTCGAGGTCTTCGTTCCGCCCGCCCTGCTCAACTGGCAGGTCGATGCTGACGCCAAGCGCCAGCTGGCGCGCATCCGCGAGCGCGTCGCCCAGGTGCTTGCCGCCAAGGCCGCCGGCGCCGATCCGGCCGCGGCCATCCGCGAGGTCGCCTTCGCCGTGCTGCGTCCGCCGATGCCGGTGCGCGACGATCTGCGCGCGTTGATCGCCGAGCACCTCCAGGCCCAGGGCGTGCAGCTGACCATGGCCGCGCTCTATCCGCCGCCGCCGGTCGCCGCGCTCAAGCGCGACTGGGAGAACCTGCTCGCCGCCCGCGGCCCCGAGGACCCCTCGGTCGCCGCCGCGTGGAAGAAGCTGCTCGACGCCCATCCCGAAGCCAAGGCCAAGCTGGAGAGCGAGCGCGCCCGCGAGCTCGACGAACTGCTCGTCCGCCTGGGCAACGCCGCCCGCGCCGAAGGCGAAGATTCGCCGCCGGCCCGCGATCTGCGCGGCCACATCGAGGCGCGCTTCTCCGGTGTCGCCGAGCGCATCGCCGCCACCCTGTCGCAGATCCGCGCCGCCGCCGAGGCCACCGCCCAGGCCGGCCGCCTGGTCGCTGAGCGCAGCTGGGCCGATCCCGAGGTGCTGGCCGCCATCGCCGCCCTCGACGGACCCTCGCGCGATCGCCTCGAGCAGCAGCGCCGCCACGAGCTCGACGAGCTTGACCGCCGCTTCCGTGCCGCGCTCAAGGAGCACGGCCCCGAAGGCGAGGCGACCAAGGCCGCCCGCGAGCGCCTTGCCGCCCGCTTCCCCGCCGAGGGGGCGCAGGCCGCCGAGCGCATGCAGCGCATCAAGCGCGGCGATGATCTCGCGCAGCAGGAGCAGGAGCGCCGCACTGCCGGCCGTTCGCTCAGCAGCGTGCATCTCGGCTCGGCCGAGCACCGCCTGACCCGGCTCAAGGCCCAGCCTGGCTGGCGCCTGGTCGTGGCGGTCGCCGGTGGCCGTGGACGTGGCGACGGCAAGGGCCGCCGTGCGGGCAACGCCATCGGTCTGCTGCTCTCCGGCGCGCTGGAACGCGGACCGGTCGAGGCGGGTTGGCGTGCCGCCGAGTGCGCCGATCTCGATCAGCTCGACGCCGCCGTGCAGGCGATCGCCGACCGCGATGGCGGCGTCATCGGCCTGCCGCTCGCCGATTGCGGCGAACGCCTGGGCGAATCCTGGGCCGACGCGGTCATGGCGCTGACCTCGCTGGTCGCGCTGGCCGTGCCGCGCTCCGGCGGACTGTCCGTCACCGTCGAACTGCCGGCCTGGGCCGAGGGTATCGATCGCACCGCCCTCGACACCGCGCTGGCCGCGCTCGGCCGCGAACTCGGCTGCAGCCTGACCGTCGCCATCGGCACCGATCACGCCGTGGCCCTGGCCGAGGCGCTGGTGTGGACCTGGGGTGGGCGTCGCGAAGCCGAGGTCGCGCGCATCCGCCAGAGCGGACTCGCCGGCTCGTGCCTGCTTGAACCGACCCCGGCGCTGCGCGACAGCCTGATCAGTCTGGCTGGCGGTACGCTGCCGCTGTGGCCGGCCTGGAGCGGCCTGCTCGCCGAGGCGGCCGAGGACGTCGGCGGTCTGGCCGAGGCCCTGCTGGCCCGCGTCGCCGCCCGCCTGGCCGCCGATGGCGAGGCCGCCATCGGCCTGCACCGGCATCTCACCGGGCTGGCCCGTGGCCGCATCACCGACGCCCCGCGCTTGGCGCGCGAACTGGCCTGGCTCGACGCCAACGCCGGCGCGCTGCGTCCGCGCGACCGACTGCGTCTCGACAGCTCGCTGATCGCCGCCCAGGCGGCCGGTGGCGGGATCGATCGCGCCACCGCGGCGCGCCTGATCCAGCGCCTCGCCGATCTGCGCGAGGACCTGCCGGCCGAAGTGGTGGAGACGGCGCTGCACGCCGCCGCCAACGCGCGCGAGGCCCTCGACCTCGAGCATGCCGAGCTGTTCATCGCCCCGTGGCAGCGCACCGAGACGGTGGGCTGCGGCGGGCGTGCGCTGTTCATCCGCCTGGCCGAGGAGCGGGCCCGCATCGCCGCCGGCGAGGCGCGCTGGAAGGATGCGCGCAAGCACCTCGACCGCGCCGACGAGGCAGCAGCGAAGCTCGCCGACGAGCAGGACCGAGGCCTGGCGCAGTCGCGCCTGTCCTGCCTGCGCGTGACCGTCCTGGCCGACGATCCGGCTGCCAGCGAGGCCGAAGTCGGCGCCGCGCTGTCGGTGATGGCCGGCACCGCCCAGCCCGCCGCGGCGGCGGCCGAGATGGCGACGACCGGCATCCACGCCCGCCGTC
>JALHRW010000404.1 GCA_022841245.1 Planctomycetota bacterium | reverse complement strand
GCCTACCGGCGCGGCGACACCACGACCGGCAACCGCCTGACCGGGCTGATGGCCACGCGCCTGGCTGTGTGGGGCACCTCGCTGGCGGCTATCCGCCTGCTGGCCCTGTCGATGATGGATGACGACGACCAAGAGGAGGCGCTGAACGCCCCGGCCTGGAAGCGGGATTTCGCCATCATGCTGCCCGACTTCGGCATGGGAAAGATCGGCATCGCCAAGCCCTACGAGTGGGGTTTCATCGGCAGCGGCTTCGAGCGCCTGGCGGATGCCATGTGGGCCGCCAATCGCGCCCAGGAGGCCCGCGCGGCTGGCAAGGACGAGAAGGCCAAGACCTGGGACGAGCACAGCCAGCGCAGCTTTGAGGGCTGGGGCAAGAGCGGGATCACCGCCATGTTGCCGCTCAAGTTCGACGACGTGCTGGGCGGCGGTCTCGCACCCATCGCTGAGGTGGCTTTCAACAAGAGCCTGTTCACCGGCGGCACGATCATCCCGGCGCATGAGGCCGACAAAAAGCTCGAGCTGCGCAAGCGCGCCGAGGATGCCAGCCTGATCGGCCGCGGCCTGAGCAAGGCCTTGGCGCCGGTCCTGGGCGATCGTTTCGGCGATCCACGCGCTATCGACCACCTGGTACGCGGTTACCTGGGCGGCTGGGGCACCACGGCGACCGCCAAGGACTTCGGCGAAGTCGCCCGCCGGTTCAGCGGCTACAGCGCCGAGACCAGCCCCTACGCCGAGCGGGACATCCGCTGGGTGATGGACTGGAGTTCCAAGGAGGGTGTCAGCAGCCAGCGGCCGTTCGTGGACATGCGCGAGCAGATCAAAGCGGCGCGGGATGCTCCGGAGGACAAGCAAGACGCGCTGCTGGCGCGGGCTCGGCGCACGGCGCAGGCGCTGCGGCGGCAGATCGAGGCGGGCAAGGGGCCGAAGCCCAAGTCTTGAGCCGCCGGTCAAACTCCGCATCGAGCCGATCAAGGATATCATCGCCGGGGCGCCGTGGACCAGGTGGGCGCCACCGGCCATGGCATGCGCGGCTGTAGCGACTGGAGGTGCGGATGCGGTTTGCGGTGTGGCTGTGCATGCCGCTGATTATGGCGCGGCGCGGTCTGGAACGTGCACCGGCGAATGCACCAACGAAGAACCCCGGCTTTGTGGCCGGGGTCTCGTGTGTGCTGGGGTCGAACCAGCATAAAGGGATTGCGTCCCCTGCTCTACCATTGAGCTAGCCACGCGCCTGGCTTTCAGCGCCCCTACTTCCCCGACGCCGAGGTTTCCCTCTACCCTAACGAAAAACCCCGGGGCTGAGCCACCGGGGTCCGTCGTGATCAGCCCGGGGATCAGCCAGGCGAGGATGGTCGGAATCGAACCGGCCGTTAGCAACCCGCTCCCTACCTTAACGAAAAACCCCGCCGGTGAGGGCGGGGCGTCGTCCGGGTCGTTACCCCCGGTGCTCTACGACCCCATCCGGATGGGTGGCGTGGTGCCTGTTCCACAGGCGGGGTGCCCCAGCTACAGGGCGATGGACCAGGCAGCAGGAGTTGAACCCGCGTAGCCAGCTTGGAAGGCTGGAGCACGGCCGCTATGCCATGCCTGGTTGATGGTGCGGCTTATAGGGAGAACCACGCCGAAAATCAAGGGCCTGTGGGTAGCACCTGGGTAGCACGGCGCGCAAATCCATGCAACTGCTCGCCCATGTCTCATATTAAATCGCCGCAGAAAACAGCAGAATTCCATCGCGGCCAATCCCATGCAACTGCCATAAGCCGGTTAAAAATCCCTTGCTCTACCAACTGAGCTACAGGCACTTCCGGGGTGGGGTTGTAGCGGCCGTAGCGGCGCGCCAAGGGGCGGTACGCTCCCGGCCATGCCGATGGAAAGCGATCTCATGGCCGTGGTCAGGCCGGAGGGCGAGCCCGAGGCCCCCCCGTTCCGCGTGGTGTTCGAGCGCCTGCACCGGGTGGTGCGCAAGCCGAGCCACTGGTGCAGTGCGCACAAGCACCGCCATGTCGAGCTGATGCTGCCGATCAACGGCGCGTATCGCGCGCTGGTCAACCGCACCCGGGTCGAGGTGCCGTGCGGCGGCGCCGTGCTGATCGCTCCCGGCGACACCCACGAGGACCTCTGCGACCGGCCGGTCGGCTTCATGTCGGTGGCGCTGCGCCTGCTGCCGGGACCCGAACCGGGCATGTCGCGACGGCTGCTCGACCCGTCGGTGCCGGTGGCGGTGCGCGCCGTCGCCCGCGCGCCCGAAATCCAGGCCGTGGCCCAGCGCCTGTTCGAGGACGGTCCGGCCCGCGACGCCTGCGCCGCGCGGGTCCAGGACGCGCTCGCCGCCACCCTGCTGTGGCGCATGCTCGCGCGGCT
>JALHRW010000403.1 GCA_022841245.1 Planctomycetota bacterium | reverse complement strand
CTGGCCGCTGGCCGCTGGCCGCTGGCCGCTGGCCGCTGGCCGCTGGCCGCTGGCCGCTAGCCGCTGGCCGCTGGCCGCCCCGCCTCGACCGGACTGAAGCCCACGGTCCTGGTAGGCCTCTCCTCTCACGTTGCTCTCATCTTCATGTGCTACATACGCGCCAACCCAACAGGACATCCCATGCGCAACCTCATCGCTTCCCTCCTCCTCATCGCCGCTGGCGGACTCGCTGCTGCTGATGGCCCGACCCCGCCGATCATCGACGCGCCCAAGCCGGTGCAGGCTCCCAAGCCCGCGCTGACCTTGGAGGACCTGCCGGAGGCCGTGCGCGCGGCCCTGCTGAAGCAGGCCGATGGCACCGCCGTCGAGAAGATCCGGGTCGACGAACGCGGCGGTGAGAAGGTCTACGCCGCGCGTTGGACCAAGGACAGCGTACGCCACGAGGTGCGCCTCGCGGCGGACGGCCGCTTGCTCAAGCTCAAGGCCGAGCGCAAGGGCAAGGACGCGGTCGTCACCCTCGAGCGCCTGCCGGAAGCCGTGCGTAACACGGTCCATGCGCGCCTTGCGGGCGGCCAAGTCGTCAAGATCGAGCAGGAGGAGGAGAAGGGCAAGATGGTCTACAGCGTCGAGATCACCCGCGCTGCCGACCGCCTCGAACTCGAGATCTCGGCTGAAGGCACCATCCTCGACGAGGAGGTCAAGCCGCTGGATGGAAAGAAGGACAAGGGCGACAAGGGCGACAAGGGCGACAAGGGCGACAAGCCGGCAGGCGACGCCGGGCCCAAGCCGGCAGGCGAGGTCGGACCCAAGCCGGCCAACTGAGTCCGCTTGGCCGAGCGGCGGCGGTGGCGACACTCGCCCCCGCCGCTGCGGCAGGAGTTCCATGCGCGCCCTGATCGTCGAGGACAATGCCACGCTGCGGCGCGCCGTCGGCGCAGCGGTGCGCGAGGCCGGCTTCGCCGTCGACGAATCCGGCGACGGCGAGGACGGGCTGTGGCACGCCAGCTCGTTCGGCTACGACGCCGTCGTGCTCGACATCATGCTGCCGAAGCTCGATGGGCTGGAGGTGCTGCGCCGGTTGCGCGGTGCCGGCAGCCAGACGCCGGTGCTGCTGCTCACCGCCCGCGACGGGGTCGAGGACCGCGTTGCGGGACTCGATGCCGGGGCTGACGACTACCTGGCCAAGCCCTTTGCCATGAGCGAGCTGCTGGCGCGGCTGCGCGCCCTCGCCCGGCGCGGGGCCGGCCGGCGCGAGCGCGTGCTGCGCCTCGGCCGCTTGGCGGTCGACACGGTGGCCCGCACCGCCGCCGTCGACGGCACCGCGCTGGTGCTGACGACGCGCGAATTCGCCCTGCTGGAAGTGCTGGCCCAGCGCAGCGGCGAGGTGGTGGCGCGTACCGACCTGTGGGAGCGCTGCTACGACGCCGCTGCCGAACCGAACAGCAACGTCATCGACGTCTACGTCGGCTATCTGCGGCGGAAGCTCGAGCGCGCCGGTCTGACCGAGGCCATCCGCACGGTGCGCGGCGCTGGCTACGTGCTGGAGCCGGGCTGATGCCTGCCCTGCGCACGCGGCTGGTCGTCGGCACGGCGCTGCTCGCCGGACTGGTGACAGCCGGGGCCGGAGCTGCCGGTTGGGCGATGGCCCGCTCGGCCCTGGTCGCCGAATTCGACGCCGGTCTGGCGATGCAGCTGAACGCCCTGGCCAGCGAGGTCGAGCACCGCGACGGACGTTTGCGCGTCGAGCTCGACATCGCCGATTTTCCCGAGCTGATGCGCGCCGAACGGCCTGACCTGGCGGCGGTGTGGGACGCCGATGGCACCCTGCTGACCATCTCGCCGGCAGCGGTGGGCCATTGGCGGCGTCGACCGTCGACCGACAGCAAGGTGCGCGACCACGGCCTGCCCGACGGACAGCCGGGCAGGCGGCTGAGCCGGCTGGTCGCGCCCGGAGGCCGCGGTGACGTACCGCCGGTGACGGTGTCGGTAGCACGCAACGCCGGCAATCTGCACGGCCGGCTCGAACGGCTCGCTTGGGTGCTGGCGGCGGCGAGCGCGGCCGGTGCACTGCTGGCGGCCGGTGGCATGGCGGTGCTGGTGCCGTTCCTGCTGCGTCCGCTGCAGCGGCTGAGCAGCCGCATTGCCGCGGTCGATCCGGCGGCGCCGGCTGCGCTGGGCGTTGCCGGCCTCGCCGAGCTGGAGCCGGCGGTGCGCACGCTCGACGGCCTGTTGATGCGTCTGGCGGCGCTGCGCGAGCGCGAGCGCGGCTTCATCGGCGACGCTGCGCACGAGCTGCGCACGCCGTTGGCTGCGGTGCGTGCCACGCTGGAGACGGCCGCGGGCGGCGGGCGGCGCGACGATG
>JALHRW010000402.1 GCA_022841245.1 Planctomycetota bacterium | reverse complement strand
ACCAGTTCGGTGCCATCGGCGCCGGAGCGGCCCGGTGCGCCGACCGCGACCAGGCTCCAGCGCGCATAGGGCAGCTCGGCGGTGGCGAGGGCGGCCTGCGCGGCAGCGAGCGGACCGGTCTCGTCGCCGCGCGCACCCATCGAGGCGCTGCGGTCGATCACCACCACGAGGTGCGCACCGCCGCCGAGACCGGGCAGGGCCGGACGGGCCACCGCCAGGGCGAGCAGGGCGACGGCGAGGCAGCGCAGGAACAGCAGCAGCCAGTTGGTCAGCTTCCACTTCCGGCTGGCCTCGCGATGCGCCGCCAGCAGCCAGCGCATCGCCGCCCACGGCAGCGGCCGCGGCTTCTGCCGCAGCAGCAGGTGGATGATGATCGGCACGGCGACGGCAAGCAGGCCCCAGGCGAGCAACGGGTGCAGCAGGGTCAGCATGCGTTGCCCCTGTTCGTGGTTCGTGGTTCGGTGTTCGTGGTTCCGCATACCGCGTCCTGGAACGGACGGCGCAACCACGAACCACGAACCACGAACCACGAACCTGAGATCACGGTTCGCCCCGTTTCACCACGTAGATCAGATCGATCGTCCCCGGCGGGATGACCAGTTCGAGGCGCCCGTCCTTCAGGCTCTTCTGCGTCCAGGTCCGGCCCTCGGAGCCATCACGCAGCGACAGCGGGGTGATCCGGTAGTCGGCACCCTTGGCGAAGCCGGCGAGGGTGGCGGTCACCGGCGCGATCGGCGTCGGGCGCTTCTTCCCCTGGGCGACGGCGGCGTACCAGGTGTCGTTGGTGTGCACCGGCCAGATCAGCGCCTGCGAGGTGCTGCTCCAACCGAGCACGCGCATGGCTCCGCCGCGATTCGGGGTCAGTGGGGCGAGCTCCTTGTCCTTCCAGTCGATCCGCGCGCTGATCGTCGCCAGCGGGCCGTAGATGCCCCACAGCTGCTGCTTGTCGATGTAGTTGTCCCACCACCAGTTCATGCCGCTGCCGCAGCCGCCGAGCATGAAGCCGGCCCAGGTCAGCTGGCGCAGCAGCATGCCGTCCTTGTCCAGCTGGTTGCCGCGGTTGTCCTCGTTGCTGCCCTGGTAGCCGACCTCGGCGAGGAGGAAGGGCTTGCCCAGCTTCTGCGCCTCGGCGAACGGGTCGAGCCACATGGCGATGGCGTCGCGGGTCTTCTCCTGCAGACGCCAGTCGGCGGTGGTCCACTCGAAGACGTAGCCGCGGATCTGCGCCACATCGATGCCGGGTAGGACCATGGCCCTGGCCCAGTCCTCGCCGGCCCAGCTGGCGGTGACCAGACGGTGGTCGATGTCCTCGCGCTTGATCCACGAGACCGCCTGCTCGAGCCAGGGCAGGGCGCGCTCGCGGATCGGCTGCAGCATGTCGATCTCGTTGATCGGCTCCCACATGATGATCGCGTCGTCGGCGCCCCAGCGGGCGAAGACGTAGCGCAGGCGCTCCAGCCAGGCCGGCAGCAGGCCCTGATCGACGAAGGCCTTGACCCGCGCCTCGGTGGTGGCGCCCCAGGGCGCGCCCTTGCCGGTCAAGATGTCGTGGAAGTTGTCGAGCACCAGGGTGACGGCGAGGCCGTTGGCGCGGGCCGCGGCGAGGTGCTGGTCGGTCAGCCAGGCGTGGTCGAGGCGCAGGCCATTCTCGTCCCACGGCTTGCCCGACCACGAGGCGAGCCACACGCGCACGTGGGTGCAGCCCTGGGCCTTGAGCAGGGCGCAGTAGCGGGCGAAGTCGGCGGCGCGATCGGGGGCGTTGGCCCAGGCCAGGTTCGGTCCGATGGCGAGGAACGGCGTGCCGTCAGCCCAGGCCAGCAGGCGCAGGTTGTCGGTCGAGACGCGCAGCGGGCCAGGCGGACGGATGCCGTCGAGAACGCGGACCTCGGCGCTGGCCACCGCCTTGCCAGCGGGATCCCACAGCGTCGTCTTGAGCAGGCCCGCCTCGCGAGCGGCGTGGCGCACCGCCAGGAACGGCTGGCCGACCGGGGTGAACTCGGCCCCCTCCGCCCCACCCGGCTTCCACGTGCGGTCGAGGTAGCACGGCCGCGTCCAGGTGCGTCCGTCGGAGCCGGTGACGGTCAGGCGCGGCGTCCGGGTGACGTCCTCGATCAGCCACGCCGCCGGGGCGTTCGCTACCCGCCAGGTCAGCAGATCGCCGGCATGGACCTCGCCGCTGAAACGCGGTTCGAGGGCGATCTCGGCGGCACTCAGGCACGTGATCAAGAGGAGGAGGGCGAGGCGCATCCGGCGATGGTGTGGTAGAGGGCGAGGTAGCGGGCTGCCAGCTTCTGCCCCGCAAGCGCCAGCGCCAGCGGATGCGGGCGGGGTCGCGGCAGGGCCAGGACGGCGGCGCAGGCCCCGGCCAG
>JALHRW010000401.1 GCA_022841245.1 Planctomycetota bacterium | reverse complement strand
CCTCTGGCCGCTGGCCGCTGGCCGCTGGCCGCTGGCCGCTGGCCGCTGGCCGCTGGCCGCTGGCCGCGTGATCCGTAGCCGTTCTTGGACGGAGCGACCAAGCGAGTGGCGAACGGGTAGCTGGTTCATCGTGTGGACGAGCCACGAGCGCGTAGCGCAGCTGGAACATTCGACCGCGATAGACCGAGTCGACGCGCGTATGCGCGGCGTGTCGAGCGGGTGAGCGAGGGCATCGGCGAAGCCGACGCGACTCCCCGGGCGGGGAGTCGGCGCCGAGTGAAGGGGCGAAGGCCTCCGGCGGGTACGTAGGGCAGAGCCCTACGAGCCTAAGCTTGCCACCACCAGATTGGTCACTCCGGTAACCACCATCTGCACCGCGATCGCCGCCAGGAGCAGGCCTTCGAGGCGCAGGACGATGCCCAGGGTCGAGGCGGCGAGGTGCTTCTGCATGCGCCCGGCCAGCAGCAGCACGACCAGGGTGACGATGCCGGTGAGGACGATGGCGATGAGCAGCGGAAGCATGCCGCCGCCGCCCTCGCCGCTGCCGCCCAGGACCATCACCGTGGCGATCGAACCCGGGCCGGCGAGCATCGGGATGGCCAGCGGGATGATGCCGACCTCCTGCTTTTCCACGCCTTCGGCGATCTCCGGTTCGGTCGCCTTCATCCGTGTCTGCCGCACCTGCACGAAGTCGAGGGCGATGATGAACAGCAGGATGCCGCCGGCGATGCGGAAGGCATCGATCGAGACGCCGAAGAAGTCGAAGATGTGCTGGCCGATGAGGCTGGCCAGCGCTAGGGCCAGGGTCGAGGCGATGGCGGCGATCCATGCCGTGCGCCGGCGGCGCTCCGGCGCGTCGTTCTGGGTCATGCCGAGGAACAGCGGCACCACGCCGATCGGGCTGACGATGACGAAGACCGGGATGAAGACCTTGACGACGTCGATCAGCAGCATCAGCGTGCGGCGTCGGGCAGCGAGCCGTAGACGATCGCCGCCTCGCTGCGCAGCTTGGCGACCAGCGCCTTGGTCCGCGCCTCCAGCTCACGCTCGAGGATGTCCTGGATCAGGCGGTCGCGCGTCTCGGCCAGGGTGACGGCGCGGGCCGGGCGCTTGCCCAGCACCTGGGCCAGGTCGATGCCAGCCTCGTGGACGTGCGGGATCAGCAGTGCCGGGTATGGTCCATCGGTGGCGAAAGCGCGTTCGACCAGCGGCTTGGGGATGCGCCGGGCGCTCTCGTCGGCGCGCCGGCCCTCGGCATCGACCCAGCCGACGCGGCCGCCTGGGCCGCTGGCGTCCCACGCCTTGCCGAAAGCCTCCCAGGCTTTGGCGAAGGTGACCTCCTTGCCGGCGATCTGGCGATGCAGCAGGTTGACCACGCCCTGCAGGCGGGCCTGCTCCTCGGCGGTGACCTTGCCGGCGGCATCGCGCTTCCACGGCATGTGCATGACCGCGAGGTCGACCGAGGCGCGTTCGTCCCAGCGCGCGCGCTCGGCGTCGAGCTTGGCCTGCAGGCGGGCGTCGTCGTACTCGCCGGCGATCTGACGCCGCACCAGGCCATGGATGCCGGCGAGCATGCGCACCGCCGGCTGGGCAAGGAACTGCTCGACGCTGATCTTCTCCTTCACTCGCAGGAAGCTGGCGAAGTCGACATGGCCCTGGCCCGAGGCGGCGACGCGGCGCTGGAAGTCGCGCTCCATCAGGCGGTACTCCGCTGCCAGCAGGGCGTCGTCGATGGCGATGCCGGCCTTGGCCACGGCCTGCTCCACCACGCTGATGTCGATCAGCTCTTCACGGACCTTGGCGCCCTTCTCCTTGACCAGCATGGACGCCAGCTCGCGCTTCTTCAGCTGGTGGCCGCCGACCGCCATGACCACCGCGTCATCGTTCAGCTCCTCCCAGGCGAGGCCATCGAGGTGGCCCTGGACCCAGTTGAGCAGGGCGTCGGAGCCCTCGCGCTTGAGCAGCGCCTGGGTCAGCTGCGGCAGGGTGATCTCGACCGCGCCGACGCGGGCGATGACACCGGGCGGCAGCGGAGCGGCCTCGCCGGCGAGGAGGAGGGAGGCGGCGAGCAGGAGGAAGGGGCGCATGGGCATGGGGACGCTAGCAGCCAGCAGCCGGCGGCCAGCGGCCAGCGGCCAGCGGCCAGCGGCCAGCATCACGCGGCGATGGCACCATGCAGGGTCAGCAACTCGGCGGCATCCAGCCCTTCGAGCCGGCGCGCCGGGTCGATACCCGCTTTGGCGCAGGCCGCCTCGGCCGCCTCGCGGCTCTGACCGGCGTCGCGCAGCGCTCCGGGCAGGACCTTGCGGCGGTAGGCGAAGACGGCGCGGACCCAGGTTGAGAAGCCGGGCGGCAGCGGGGCGCGCGGGGTCCAAG
>JALHRW010000400.1 GCA_022841245.1 Planctomycetota bacterium | reverse complement strand
GCGCGAGCGGCTTCGCGCGTGCGCAGCGCCGCGCGGATGCGCTCGCGCAGGGCGTCGGCGCGCTCGTCGCCGGGGGCGAGCTTGCGCGCGGCGCTGATCTGCTCGTTGGCCGGGTCGAGTTCGCCGGCAGCCAGCGCCGTGTCGGCGGCGGCGATCGCGTCGTCAGCCTGCTTGCGACGCTTCGCCGCCTCATCGCGGGCAGCCTCGGTTTGCGCCTTGGCCTTCTGCGCGGCGTCGGCGCGGCCCTGCAGCACGCCCAGCTCGGCCATCGCCGCGTCGGCGCCGGCGATCGCGACGCCGTCGGCGGCGCTTTGCGCGTAGGCTTCGCGGGCGGTGGCCAGGGCCTTGGCCAGACCGGGGTCGAGCGGATCGAGGGCGCGGGCGGCGGCCAGGGCGGCATCGCCCTCGGCCTTGCGCGTCGCGGCGGTCGCCTCGAGCTGGGCGCGACGGGCGTCGGCGAGCTTGGCCATGGCGGTGGCGAGCAGCTCTTGGGCTTCAGGCAGCGGCGTCGCCTCCAACGCTGCCTTGGCCTTGTCGCGCGCCTCCTGCCAGCGGGACGCGGTGGCGGCGGCGCGAGCCTCGCCGGTCAGGCGGGTGGCGGTGGCTCGGTCGGCCTCGCCGCGTGCGGCGTCCTCGCGCGCCTTGGCCGCCAGGGCGAGAGCGGCGGCGGCCTGCTCCTTGATCGTCAGCGCCGCGGGACGCGTCGGTCCGGCTTCGACGGCGGCATCGTACGCACCCTTCCAATCACCGGCGGCGGCCGCCTTCGTCGCCAACGCGACCTGGGCATCGCGCTGCGCCTCGGCCCGCTGCTGCGACCACCACGAGGCACCGATCGCAGTCGCTGCGACCAGCGCGGCGACGCCGGCGCCGACCGCGACCTGGCGCTTGTTGCGCGCCGCCCACGCGCCGACCCGTTCGATCAGGTTGCGCCGCCGCGCCAGCACCGCCTGTCCGGCGAGGTAGCGGCGCAGATCGTCGGCGACCTCGCTGCAGCGCGGGTAGCGACGCTCGGGCAGGAAAGCGAGCATCTTCGTCACCACCGCCGCGAGGTCCTCGGGCAGGCCCGGGCGCGCCTCGCCCACCGGCAGCAGCTCGCCATTGACCACCTTGGCGATGATGTCGGCGGCGCTGGCGCCGCCGACCGGGCGCTTCAGCGTCAGCAACTCGAAGAGGGTGGCGCCGAGCGAATAGATGTCGCTGCGCGCATCGATCGCAGCGATCTCGCCGCGCGCCTGCTCAGGCGGCATGTAGTAGAGCGTGCCCATCGCCGCGCCCTCGCGCGTCAGGCTGAAGGCGTCTTCGTCGCGCAGGTGGACGACGCCGACCGTGCTGCCGCGCTCGTCGCGACCGAGGACCTTGGCGATGCCCCAGTCGACCACCAGCACTTCGCCGTGGCCGCCGAGCATGATGTTGTCCGGCTTGATGTCGCGGTGCACCACGCCCTTGGCGTGGGCGTAGGACATGCCGTCGAGGACCTTGAGGAAGGTCAGCAGGATGCGCTCGTCGGGCCACTCGCCCTTGGCCTTGGCCGCCACCTCGGCGTCGTCGCTCTTCAGCCGCTTCACCACGCTGCCGAGGGACTCGCCCTCGATGAACTTCATGGTGAAGT
Source organism: Planctomycetota bacterium (assembly GCA_022841245.1). Classification (GTDB taxonomy): domain Bacteria; phylum Planctomycetota; class UBA11346; order UBA11346; family UBA11346; genus UBA11346. The sequence continues at coordinate 813 of JALHRW010000400.1, read as the reverse complement.
AGACGGTGCCGTCCTCCATGATCCCGAGATCGTGGATCGGCACGATGTTGGGATGCTCGAGCTGGGCGGTGACCTGGGCCTCGGCGAGGAAGCGCTCCATCGCCTCGGGGCTCTGGGCATAGCGCGACAGCATCACCTTCATCGCCGCCGGGCGCTGGAAGTCCCCGTCCTTGATCAGCAGCACCGCGCCCATGCCGCCCTGGGCGAGCGGCCTCTCCACCGCGTAGCGGCCCTCGGTGCCGTGCTCGTCGATCAGCTTCTGCACGCCCGGGGGTATGGCTCCGCCACCGACCTTGCCGAGGTCGGCCAGCACGCTGGAGCGCGACATCTGCAGCTTGAGGTCGAGCTGCTGGGTGTCGTGCGGCAGGCTGGCGTTGGTGCGGGTGCGGCCGAGGCGGGTGAAGCTGCCGGTGATGCGGCCGGTGCCGCCGCGAGTGATCGCACCGGTCGACGGCTGCTGGTCGCCGAGCAGGGACGGCGTGCTGGACTGCGAACCAGCATGCGAGTCGACGGCGGTCGACGGCCGGGTGGCCTCGGGATCCGTCGCGCTCGTGGTTGCGGGGAGGGTCGGCGCGTCCGGCTCGGTGGGGCGGGTGTCGGCAGCCGACGTCACCGGCACCGGCTGCATCTCGCCGGCCATGCGCGTCTGGATGATGTCCTGCACGTCGCGTGGCGACGGCCCGCCGGACTGGATCACGCCGTCAGTTCCGGCGCCGCGACCGCAGGCCAAGCAGGGCGAGAGCGGCGATGAGCAGGCCGGTGAGGCCGCCGCTGCCGCCGCTGCCACCGCCGCCGTCGGCCGAGGTGGCCGGG
>JALHRW010000399.1 GCA_022841245.1 Planctomycetota bacterium | reverse complement strand
TTCCTCGCCGACGCGGCTCGCGCCCTGCCCGACGCGGCCAACCTCGACCTCATCGGCCAGTACCTGCTGCGCTACGTCTACGACAGCCCGGATGCGCGTCGGCCGACCCTGATCGGCAACAAGCGTGACAAGGGCGACATCCACCAGACCGCGCTGCAGACCCTGGCCACCACCGGCGGCGGCATGTTCCGCGGCGACTGCGACGACCTGGCCGAGCTCTACGAGACCATCGCCGAGCGCCAGGGCCGCACCGCCCACGTCATCGGCGTTCCCGGCCATGCCGCCTGCGCCTGGGCCGAGAAGCGCGCCGATTCCTGGCATGTCTTCGTCCTGCAGACCGGCCCGGCGCTGGAGTTCGCCGACGCCGACCTCGGCCAGGCCCTGGGCAAGGCCTACAAGCACTTCGACGACAGCGACACCTTCGATCCCAACGGCCTCGGCGTGCTGCTGCGCTTCACCGACGAGAACCAGCGCGGCTCGTGGCGCCTGTCCTACCGCATCTTCGGCGATCCCGAGTACGCCCGGATCATGATCGATGTGCAGAAGGACTGGCACTACTCGACCTACCAGCGCGGCATCGCCAAGATGCTGGCGCTGATCGACTCGAATGAACTGGAGAAGAAGGAGACGGCGAACTATCGCGAGCTCTCCGGCCTCTACAGTTTCACCGGGCAATACGCGCTCGCCGCCGAGTTCCACCAGAAGGCCATCGACCTCACCGCCGGCAACGCCCTGTCCTCGCTGTACATGGATGTCGAGCTGATCGGCCATCTGTTCGACGCCGGCAAGGACCACCGCGCCCGCGAGGTAGCCCTCGACCTGATCGAACGCCAGCTGCCGGCGCAGCAGAAGGCCCTCGGTCCGGCGCTGATGCAGGTCAGCGCCCAGCTCGCCGGCACCCTCGCCGGGCACAAGGCCCGCGACCTCGCGCTGCGCTCGCTGAAGCCGGGCCTGGCCATGTTCAACGACCGCCTGGTCGAAGCGCTCGGCCGCAAGCAGCAGCGCGCCGGCAAGCCCGAAGCGGTGCAGCATCCGGTGGCCGGACTCAACGCCCTGGGCGACTGGCTGGAAGGGCCCGACTTCGAGCAGAACCTGTGGGACAACCACCCGGCGTTGCAGCAGTTCCGCCGCCTCGCGCAGTCGCTGGCCGGCACCGCCATCGCCTGCCTCGACGGCGCCGGCCAGGCCGACCTCTCGGCCGATCCGGACCTGCAGCTCGTCGCCCGTTTCGCCCAGGTGTGGCTCGATCGCGTCGCCTTCCGTGATGTCGACGATCCGGGCGAGGCGCTGATCCGCTATGCCACTGCCGGCACGGCCTATGCCACGCTGCTCGGGGCCGACCGCTTCCAGGCCCTGCTCGACGCAGCGCCGAAGCCGGCCAACCTCAACGAGGTTCCCACCCGCCGCGTCGGCGGCATCGCCCAAGTCGTGCTCGACGCCGGCTGGATCAAGGCCTGCCCGCCCTACTGGACCGGCCGGCTGATGGACCTCTTCGACCGCGACCGCGAGACCTTCGATGCCAAGGAGGCGCTCGCCCTGGCGGCGCAGGCCCTCGAGGCCTCGCTGGCCGTCCGCGGCACGCCGCTGGACAGCCCGCGGCTGACCCTGCAGGCCCATCTGGTCGAGCTGATCCGTGCCCTCATCGCCAAGGACGAGAAGGCGATGCGCGAGAACCTGAAGCGGGTCAAGCAGCGTGGCGACAAGGACTGGTACGACGAGACCTCGCGGACGATCGGCGACACCGCCCGCCGGCTCGACCCGGCCTGGTTCGCCACCGTGCTGAAGGCCTGGGACGAAGAGGTGCACTACGAGCCGAAATACTTCTGGATCGCCTGGCGCGCCGCCCTGGGCAAGGCGCCCAAGCACGCGCAGATGGCGGCCGAACTGGCGGTGAAGCAGTTCCCCGGCAATCCGGCCTTCCCTGAGGAGTTCGCCTTCATGCGCCAGGTCCTGGTGCAGCCGGCCGAGACCAAGCCGGCCAAGCCGGCGAAGTAGTCAGCGCGCGGCGCCCGCCCGGACCAGCACGACGATCTCCAGCGCCTTGCCGTTGGAGTAATTGTAGCCCGGTTGGCGCAGCAGCACGGTGGCCGGCAGGGCGGCGCCACCGGCTTCGTCGTAGTAGCGCACGGTCGCCACCAGCACGGCTGCGCCGCTGCCCTCGGCCCAGGTGCGCAGGTCGCCGGCGCCATGCAGCGTGGTGATCGGACCGCGCTCGGGGCCGAGGTAGAAGTACAGGCTCGGCTCGTCGAAGCCGCAGGTGCTGATCGGCGTGCCAGGCGCAATGCGCTCGCGGATCTGCGCCGCCACCGCCGCCGCCGGCTTGTACGGCTCCAGCCGCCAGGCGTTCGCCGCCAGCGCCACCGCCACCGCCGCCATCCCGAGGGCCGCGCCGCCGGCGAACCGCTCCCGCGCGCCGGTGAAGCCGAACA
>JALHRW010000398.1 GCA_022841245.1 Planctomycetota bacterium | reverse complement strand
TGATCGCTCCCGGTGCCACCGGGCGCACGCCGTCCTGCCGGCCCCAGTCCAGCTCCTCGACCGCCAGGCTGCGGTAGGCCCCGCCGCGCCGCTCGCCCGCACGCGAGCAGACCAGCCCGTCGGCGCCGTAGAGTCCGACCGCACCGAGCGCGTCATCGATGTTGGCCCAGCGGCCGAGCGCCCGGCAGCCGTCGGCCGGCGGCGGCCAGGCCAGCTGTTCGCGTCCGCCATCCCACACCAGGGCGCGGCGTCGTCCGTTGAACACGTCATTGGGGATGTGCAGGCGCATGCCCGATACGTGGCGCAGGTGGCCGCGCAGGGCAGTGGCGCGGGTCAGGCGCAGCACGCAGACGGTGGCGTCGTCGGGCAGCGCGACCGCCGCCATCCGCGTCACCGCCAAACCCTTGCCGGCCCAGTTCTCGCTCATCTGCGAGCCGTCGCCCTCGTTCATCGCCGCCCCGGCGATCCAGCCGCCGGGCAGCGGCCGCACCCACGCTTCGCGCAGGCTGCGTCGCACGCTGTCGACCTGGTCGGTGCGGCCGAGCGCCAGGCTGTGGCTCTCGTCCTCGCCGGCGAAACGCACGCAGCCGGCGAGGTTCTCACGCCAGTCGGCGAGCGAGGAATCGCCGGGCGGCAGGCAGAGGATCTGGCCCAGACCCTTGGCTCGCCAGCTCACTGAGGCGAAGCGGCGCGGCGAGCGGACCACGGCCGCGCCGTGTTCGGGGCAGTGCCAGGCGGTCATGGCGGGCGCGGCCATCGGCGCGCGCAGACCCGGTCGGATGAGCGCGTAGTGCGCCAGCACCATCGCACGATCGGCTTCGAGACGCGTGACGAAGTAGGGGCTTTCGCTGCGCAGCGCCTCCAGACGCCGGCCGAAGAACGAACCATCGCCGTTGTCGGCCGCTTCCTGCGCCATCAAGCCCACCAGCGCATCGGCCTGGGCCAGGGCGCGGCCATCGGCGAGGTGCGCGGCGGCGTAGAGGTAGCCGGGCAGGGCGTAGTCCTGGCAGTAGGCGTAGCGCACGCGGCTGTCGCCGCCGATGCGCGCCAGGCGCCCGTCATCGAAGGTCATGCCGCGCAGCACCGCCCACAAACCGTCCTGATGCCAGTGCAGGCTCTCCGGTACCGGCCAGCCGGCGCGCTGCGCGTCGAAATGCAGCAGCGCCGCATTCGAGGTGCAGATCATCATGTAGCCGACGTTGAGGTAGCCGTGGTGGTCGAAGGCGTAGGAGGGGAAGAAGTTCGCGCCGTGGTGCCGCTCGCGTACCGGCCGGCCGTCGACGATGCGCTCATCGCCGGCGTCGGCCGGGATGGACACCGCGCTGACCAGGAAGTGGCAGGCCTGCTCGCGCCAGCGCGCGGCGTCGGCGTGCTGCGGCAGCAGCTGGGCCGCGCGCCACAGGAAGCAGCCGTTCCACAGGTTGGATTCGCCATCGTTGCGGCCCTCGTGCGCCCACAGCCCGCCCTGCACGCCGGGCGTCTGGCCGCGGCGGTAGCCGTCCAGCAGCCAGCCCGCCTCGGCCGTCACCAGGCGCTGCCAAGCGCTGCGTTCGTTCGATGTCAGCAGCGGCTCCAGCCAGGGCAGCGCGAAGGCCATGCGCTCCAGCCCCAGCACCGAGATCCAGTCCGTGCCCCACGGGTGGCCGTCGAGGCAGGGCCGGGTGCCGCTGCGATGCGTCGCCAGCATGAAACGGAACGCGGCCAGCGCCCGCTCCTGCCAGCGCTGCCGCTGCGCCGGCGTGAGATCCGGATGCAGCGCGGCGCAGGCCATGGCCGCGGCGAGGTACTTCTGGTTGGTCTGCACGCCCCAGTGGCCGTAGCCGGTGCCGTAGCAGCCCACGCCCGGTCCCGCGTCGTACCAGTCGCGCTCGGCGTGTTCGAGCCAGGCGTGGAGCAGGGTGAGGGCTTGGTCCATGCCTGCAGCGTAGCGCCCCGCTGTGCCCCGGGCAGGGAAGCGGACGCGGCAGGGGGAACGGAACGCTGATGCCTGGCATGCGCAGGAATGACGCCAGGATCAGCCGGCGATGCGCCAGGAGCTGTCCTCACCCGCCCCGGCGGAGGCCCGTGTCGCGGCTCTGCGCGAGCTCGCCACCGCGCGCATCCGGGTGATGGCCACCACGCATTGGCGGAGCGACAACCGCGCCATCGTGGTCGCTCCGGTCAAGCCGTATGACTTCCTCCTCGTCCCGCTGGCGGGCGCGATCGAGGCTGCGGTCGATGGCCGGCCCTGCCGCCTCGCCGCCGGCCAGGCCCTGCTGGTCGCGGCCGGCACGCCGCACCGCGGCCAACGCGCGCGGGACTGCGCCGAGGTCACCGCCTGCACCCTCCATCTCGATCTGAGCGACGTTGCCGACGCTCCGTTGCTGACGCGCTGGCAGCAGCCGGTGCTGCGCTGCCCGGTCGGCTGGGCGGCTGCGCTCGCCCGACTGCACG
>JALHRW010000397.1 GCA_022841245.1 Planctomycetota bacterium | reverse complement strand
CGCGCTCGATGAACTCGACCCGCCCTCGGCGCTGGCTTCGCTCAGCGGCGCCGCGCGCGCACCGTGGGCGCGGCCGGCCCTCGATCCGCTGCTCGAACTGCGGCGCGATGTCGAGGGGTTCCTGGCTGCCAGCACCGATGGTCGGCGCACTGCCGACCTCGAACGGGTGCAGGCCCTGGCCAGGCGTTTCGATGAGGCCAGCGCCGCCGCCGGCACCAGGCTCGCGGAGGTGCAGCCGGACGACTTGCGCGACGCCCTGCGCGCCGGCCTGGCCGGGGTGGTGCAGGGCCTGTGGCAGCCGCTCGACCGTTGCGTCGGCGGCGAGCTGGAGCAGGCCTGGCGTGGCCAGGTGGTGCCGACCTGGCGTCGCGACTGCGCTGGTCGCTTCCCCTTCGCTGAGCAGGCCGACGAGGTCCCGCTCAGCCGCTTCGCCGCCTTCGCCAATCCGCGTAGTGGCGCGTTGTGGGCCGCGATGGCGCCGATCGAGCGCCTGCGCGCCCAGCCGGTCGCTGGCCAGCCCGCGCTCAGCCTGTCGCGTGCCTATCTGGATATGGCGGCCCGCGCCGCCGCCATCCGCGACGGCTTCTTCGCTGGCGGCGGCGAGCAGGTGGTCGCGCCCTGCCACGTCACGTTGGTGCAGCGCGAAGGCATCACCGACCTGGCGCTCGGGGTCGGTGCGCAGACCGCGAAGCTCTACGACCGCCCCGACGCCCGCTTCGAACTGGTCCTGCGCCAAGGCGAGCCAGGCGGAGCCAAGGTCGCGGTGCGGGTGGTCACCGGCGAGTGGAAGACGCTGGAATTCGCCGGCCGCGACTGGGGTTGGCTGCGCCTGCTGCGGGCCGGCAATCCGCGTGCCGCGAGCGACGGCGGCTGGACCCTGACCTGGCCCTTCGACGGCACCGCCGCCGGCGGCAAGGTGGTGTGGCGCGCCCAGGCCCAACTCGAGGGCCGCAACCTCGGCGAAGCGGTGGCCGGCGATCTGCTCACCGGTTTCGTCATCCCCGAAGGCATCGTTGCCGAGGCCGCACCATGATCTGGCGCCTGCGTATCACCCTCGAAGGACAGCGCGGCCGCCTACGTGGCGAAGTCGGCGACGGCAAGCAGGGCGTGGTCTGGGCAAGGTCGTTCGCATCGGCGGTGCGCTCGCTGCGCGACACCGCCGGCTCCGCTGCCGGCAAGGCCCAGCATCAGCCGCTGACCTTGCGCAAGGACGTCGGGGCCGCGACCCCGCAGCTGGCCCAGGCCGCCTGCACCGGCGAGGTGCTGCGCTCAGTGCTGTGCGAATTCGTCAGCGTGGTCGAGGGTGGCGCCGAGGAGGTGACGTTCACGGTGCGGCTGCTCGACGCGACGGTCAGCGGCCACCGCCTGGTCCTCGCCGAGGGGGCCGTGGCGGGGAATCTGACCGAGGAGTTCGATCTGACCTATCGACGGATCGAATGGGAGCACCGTCAGGCCAAAACGATGGCAGCCGACGAGTGGGCCTGAAAGCATGGCGCTCGCGCCGATGTGTAATCCGTAGACCCTTGCTATTCGCACCCGGGTCCGTCTGATCCCGCATCCTTTCGGCCAGGACCCTGCGCAGCGTGCGCGTGGTCGGCCGACCGGGTGGCGCGCGGCCGGAGGGCTGCAGCGCCCCGCTTTGACAACCAGGGATTCACATGAACGACTCCGAGCAACTTGCCTCGTTGACCATCAAGGACTTGCGTCAACTTGCAGGCGAACACCAGATCTCCAACCGCAGCCGACTCGGCCGCGAGGAATTGATCGAGGCGCTGCAGACCGCCATCCAGGTCCGCTCCGCCGAACCGGCTGCTGCCGATGCAGCCGCCGCCGTTTCCCAACCAGCCCAACCCGTCGCCATGGCCGCCACTGCGGCCGGGGACGGTGTCTCCGTGACGCCTGTCCAGCCGCAGGCGCCGATCGTTACCGGTGAACCCGAAGTGCTCGACACATCCGCGCTTGCGGCTGTGGAAGGCGATGATCAGGACGCCGGCGAAGGCGACGATGGTCCTGACGGCGATGGTCCCGAAGGCTCAGGCGAGCCAGGCGAACCCGGCCAGCCCGGCGATTCCGGTGAACCAGGTCGTCGTCGTCGCCGTCGCCGCGGCCGCGGCCGTGGTCGCGGTCGTGGCCCGGACGGCCAGCCTCTGCCCGGTGGCAATGGCCAGCAGCAGAACTACCTCGACCAGGCCCCGGCCGCTGCGCCTGGCGCCACCCCGGTCGCGGCCGGACCCGAGGACGTTACGGCAGCAGTTGCCGCGATCAGCGAACAGCCCGTCGGTGACCTACTGGCCCCGCAGCAGCCGCGTGACGATGGCCCGCGCGACCAGCGCGACCAGCAGCGTCGCGACGACCGTGGCCCGCGCGACCAGCGCCGCGATGACCGCGGACCCCGCGATGGACGCCGCGACGACCGCGGCCCGCGTGATCAGCAGCGCCGCGATGACCGTGGCCCGCG
>JALHRW010000396.1 GCA_022841245.1 Planctomycetota bacterium | reverse complement strand
CCGCGCCGATCAGCAGCCAGGCGCCCAGCGCTGCCGCGCCGGTCAGCGGCCGTGGCGTTCCGCTGTGCGTGCCCTTGGCGGCGAGCGCGCGCTCGGCCTTGGCGAAGAGCGCGCGGGCGACGACGTAGGCGGTTGCAGCCACCGCCAGCATCACGATCACCTGGGCGAAAGGCAGGCGGTTCTTCTCCGCCTCGGCCAGGCCGGCGTAGATCTGCACCGCGACGTGGCGATCGTAGCCGAGCATCAGCGGCGTGCCCAGTTCGGTGAACGACCACACGAAGATGACCACGCCGCCGGCGAACAGGCCGGGCCGCAGCAGCGGCAGCCAGATGCGACGGAACACCGTCCACGGTCCGGCCCCGCCGATGCGTGCCGCCTCGATCAGGGCCGGATCGAGCCGGCTGATCGAGGCCGCCGCGGTGAGATACAGGAATGGATAGAGGTGCAGCGATTCGATCAGGCAGATGGCGGCGAAGCGGTGCGAGCCGAGCCAGTCCGGCGGATCGTCCCAGCCGATCATGCCTGCTTGCACCAGTAAGGCGTTGAGCGCACCGTGCCGGCCGAGCACCGCCTCGAAGCCGAGCGCCCCGACGAAGGGCGGCAGGATCAGCGGGGCCAGCAGCAGCACCTCGGCCAGCGGCTTGCCCGGGAACACGGTGCGCGCCATCAGCCAAGCCACCGGCAGGGCGATGCCGGCAGTCAGCACGGTGGTGACGCAGGCGATGGCCAGCGCGTTCAGCAGCCCTTCGCGGTGCAGCGGATCGGCCAGGGCCTCGCGCAGGAACGCGCCGGTCAGCTGGCCGGTCGCCGGATCGGTGATGCCCGCCACCACCGCGGTGCCCACCGGCAGCAGCAGGAAGACGGCGAAGAAGGCGAAGGCCAACGCGTAGATGGACCAGCGCACTCAGCGGCCCTCCCGCGCCAGGCGTTCGGCCTCGCGGTACTGCGCGCGCGCCGCCTCCGCCCACTGCCGGACCACCTCCAGCCGGCGCAGCGGGCTGCTCTGGAGATCCTTGAGCGCTGCCGCGGCCGCGGCGTAGCCCACCGGCAGGCGGCTGAACGCCGCCATCGCCTGCGGCACGCGCTCCGGTCCGCCGGCGTCGAGGATCGCCCGCCACGCCGCGTGCAGTTCGCTGCGCGGATCGAATAGCGCGCCCTTGGCCAGCGGGGCGATCAGGCTGTAGAGCGGCCCGGTCAGCCAGCCGCGGTAGGTGAAGCGTGCTGCGTCGGCGAACGGGTCGACGTCGGGGTCGCTCATGTGCTGACGGTGCTCCGGGCCGTAGAGGTCGCGCCGGATGGGCAGGCGGCGCAGGGCGTAGCGGCCCGGCCCACCCGGCTCGCCCGGACGGTAGTTCCACAGGCGCTGGCCTTCGGGCGAGAGGACGAAGCGGATGAAGGCGACGCCGAGTTCACGATCGGGTGCGCCGCGCAGCAGGCTGATCGGATCGGCCGACAGCGAGGTGCCGGCGCGCGGCACGACGAAGGACAGGCGCGGCGCGCCGGAGGCGATCTGCGTCCACTCGCCCTCGGCCCGGGCGTGGAAGTCGATGCACATGCCGGCCGCGGCATCGCCGCGTGCCACCGCACGCACCGCCTTGCTCGCTCCGTCGCTGACCCAGGCCGAGTTGGCGGCGATGCGGCGCAGCACGTCCCAGCCCGCGCTCCAGCCGGCCTCCAGCTCGGCCGGGGTCGGCTTGTCCGGATCGGCCGACGCTGTGGCCAGTTCGCTCTGCAGCACGCGCTCGCAGGCGGTGGCGATGGCGCCGCTGCGCGAGGGATCGGCGACGACCACGGCGCCGAACAGGCGGCCGTCGGCGAGATCGCGCCAGGTCTCGATCGGCCCGGGTGGCGACAGTGCGGCGAGGCGGTCGTGGTGCACCGCGATGCCGAAGGCGGAGATGCAGGCGCCGTAGTAGCGGCCCTCGGGGTCGTACATGCGCTCGCCGGACAGTTCGCGCGGGATCACCGTTGCCTCGAACCAGCCGGGCTGCTCGCGCTGGATGCCGGCATCGACCAGGTAGCCCTTGTTCGCCTGCTGGCGGTGCGGGAACTCGCCGCCGCCGAAGAACAGGTCGATGCCGATGCCGATGTTGCTGGCGAGGAAGGCGCTGCGATCGGCATCGTCCTTGGCCGCCTTGGCGTCGTTGAAGCTGCGCGAGCCGCGCTTGAACTGCTGCTTGAACGCCTCGCCGTAGCGGTCGTCGAGGTAGCGCACGATGTCGCCGGTGCCGCCCGGCGTGCGCCAGTCGACGCCGGCCTCGATGCCCAGTTCGCGCTTCGCCCAGGCGGCGAAGGCGGCGCCGAACTCGGCGCGGATCGCCTCGCCGTGCGGGGTGATGATCACCACCTGGCGCTGCGGCGCGGGATCCGCCGCCGGGCGCAGGGCGAAGGGCAGGGCCAGCAGCAGGGCGGGAAGGGCGATGACCGCCCAGCGCAGGCTCATGGCGCCAGCGCCACCGCGGCGCCGTCATCG
>JALHRW010000395.1 GCA_022841245.1 Planctomycetota bacterium | reverse complement strand
GGCATCGCTGCGGACACCTTCTCGACGCGGTGGTTGGGGATGGTGGAGATCCCGACTACCGGTGCGTGGACCCTGACGACGAACAGCGATGATGGCGTGCGTCTGTGGATCGACGGGGCGCAGGTGATCAACAACTGGACGAACCACAGCCCGACACTGAACCATGCAGCGCTGACCCTGTCGGCGGGCCACCACGCGGTCCGGATGGAGTACTACGAGAGCACGGGCGGCGCCGTGGCGCAGCTGCGCTGGACGGGTCCGGGGATCAGCCAGGTGGCGATCCCGGGGACGGCCCTGACGACTTCCCGGGCGAACACCTGGGAGATCGCGCTGGCCAACGGCACGTATCCGGTGGCGATCGTCTGTGGCGACCCGCTGTCGCTGGCGCAGGCCAACCACCTGCTGGTGGAAGGCACGGCGCTGACCGACCTCGACCCCGGCTACGACTGGACGGTGCCGGGCTATCAGGCCGGCGACTTCGACGGCTATCTGGTCAGTGTCACGGTAGCGGATGGCAAGCTGACCCTCGCTGCTGGCATGGACGCCTATGACCCCAAGATCTGCTTCATTGAGATCGGACCGGCCGGAACCACCACCGAGGTGCAAGCTATGCTGACGGCAGCTGCGCCTGTCATGACCAGCCTGATCGCCGAGGCTACGGCGCGCACGGCGGAGGCGGTGCCGGCGGTGGATGGGGTACGGGAGTTTGTGTATGGCTCCTATGTGGATGAAGTGGTGGCGTACACCCAGACGGCCGCTGGCGTGACCAAGCGGTACTACCCGCACTACAACCACTTGTACTCGGTTTCCGCCTTGACCGACGCCGCTGGGCAGGTTGTGGAGCGGTACACGTACGATGCCTACGGCCGGCAGACCATTACATCAGTCGGTGGCGTTAGTCGTAGCAAGTCAGCCGTGGGCTGGGATCGTGGATTTACCGGCTACATTGCAGATCAGGAAACGGGCCTCTGCTACGCGCGTCGCAGGATGTACGGGCCCACTCTGGGGATTTTTTTGCAGCGTGATCCACTTCGGTATTTTATGGGCGCTAATCTCTATAGGGCGTACTTTGTGCCTATCGCGTTGGATCCATTCGGGACATTTAGTGTCACTGTCACCGCCGAACCCGTGTTTAGCACTGTGGAATTTCTCCGAGGAGGGCAAACAATCTTTGAGCGAGCAGCAGCCAAGATATCGGCTGATTGTATTGGCAAACCCTGTACCGATCGCTGGCTTCGCGGTTGCGTTAAGCCATGCTATAATAATGGCCGGATAAATATTACTGTGCCCGTAGAAATAGGCAAAGGGGCTGGAGCGACTATTTCCATGTTTAACTGTCGCACACTAAGACCAGCTAAGTCACGCGATGACCCTGCAGATCTTGTGTTGGCAGGACTAGATTTTATAAAGGAGCATGAGGCTGGCCATGTGAATCAACTGAAAGAATTTGTGGAGAGTGAGGTTAAGAAAGTGCAGGAAAAATGTGGCGACTGCCAGATTCCGCCAATATATCCTTGGTCTATGAGGGCGTGCGCGGATAGGTTTCGGGGCGAGTTGCAGGCAGCCTTTGAGTCTGGTAAACTACAGGCTATGGTGGCCGGGGACCGGGCTGGAAGAGCGGCGGCATCAGGAAATGACGAGGCCTACTACGGTGATCCAATGGAAGAAGGTGCGAGCAGGGCCGCCTGTCAGGCATTGGGGTTTGTGCGATGAATAGTCCAGGATCGTTCTCTCGCGTGGTGGTGCTGTTAGCATGGTGTGCAATGGCCCTATGCTGTGCAGAGAGCGCCCCAGCGAATGACCGAAATAGCGTTGTAAATTCTGGTATCATTGAGGGCGACGTTGGCCTTAAGCTTGATGGCGAATACCTGATGTCGACTGCTCGATATGGATACAGGTTAAGGATCCAAGGGAGTCATTTCGAATTTAGTGACTACTACGGGCACACTGCGCCCCTCTCGGATTACGAGGGTATGGTGGCATATGCAAATGCCGGTGTGTTGCATATTGTCATCCCTCGAAGAAGGACGGTTATTTCATTGCATGCTGTTCGAGTTGCAGCAGCAGAGTGGTCACTTTTTTTACCTATCGATTTAGGACGGCAAGTTGAAGACAAGAGTATAACATATGACGCCAATAGGAATTACGTATTGAGCCCCAATTTGAACGATCGTGATGCTGCTATCGCATTGCAGGTTTCAGGTAGGATTCAGCGCAAATGATCTTTGATCGGCCTTATCGATGAGGATGTGGACAGGCACGGAATGTCACCGATTGCGGTTGAACGTGGACAGTCACCGATTGACGCCGCCCCCACCCAAATAGCCTTCCCGTCTCTCCCATCCCTCCTTGGAGAGAACGTGGACACGCACCGACTGACGCCGCCTCCGGCCGCTGACGGCCGATAGCAGCCAACGAACGACCTCCGACAGCACGAAGCCGGCCCGATTGGGCCGGCTTTGCTCGTCGTAGCG
>JALHRW010000394.1 GCA_022841245.1 Planctomycetota bacterium | reverse complement strand
GTCGTCGACATAGGAGCTTTCCAGCGGCTCGTCACGAACGCCGGCGGAGGTATTGGAAAACTCCTTGATGTAACCGCTGGTGGTGAGGTTTGCGAGCGCCCGGTCCATATCGGGGTCGCTGAGCTTGGACTTCGAAATCAGATCTCCCACGCTCGACTTGCCGTCGATCAGGGTCAGGACATCGGCCAGCGTGGGGATGGTGTCAGTGCCACCGGTCAGGCGGATGCGGGTCAGGTCGGCGGCTGTGCGGGCAGGGTGTTGCCGGTTCGCCGCCCGCGGGCTCCCGGCGCGTGCTCTTTGTTCAGCTTCTCGATCACCAGTCGGCTCGCCTCCTTGAGCGTGGCGAACACTCCTTTGCCGTCGCGGGCGCAGGCCTCGTAGGTCGGGAAGTTCTGCGGGTTCATCTGCGCGTTGAGATCGGCCACGCTGAGAGCGTTGGGCAGGTCGCGCTTGTTGTACTGCAGGATGACCGGGACGAAGCCGGGGCTGCTGGTGTCGTCGATGGTCAAACCCATCTCGGCGAGGTTGTCGCGCAGGTTCTGCAGCGACTCGAGATTCTCCGGCATCTTGTCGGCGGCCGAGTCAGCGACGAAGATCACCCCGTCGCAACCCTGCAGCACCAGCTTGCGGGTGGCGTTGTAGTAGATCTGGCCGGGCACGGTGTAGAGCTGGAACTTGGTGCGCATGCCGGCGACCTGGCCGAGGTCGAGGGGCAGGAAGTCGAAGTACAGCGTGCGGTCGGTCTCGGTGGCGATCGACACCATCTCGCCGACCGCCTCTTTCGGCGCCTTCTTGTGGATGATCTCCAGGTTGGTGGTCTTCCCGGACATGCCCGGGCCGTAGAACACCACTTTGCAGCTGACTTCACGCTGGCCGAAATTGATCTGGACCATCTGGGTTGGGCTCCGTCTGGCAGGGAAGGGTTACAGCGTCAGGCGCTGGGTGATGCGGTCGGCGAAGGGCTTGAGTTCAAGCCGCAGCAGCGCGAGGTTGGCGCTGGGATCGAGCAGGATGAGCAGCGAGCCGGCACCGGCGGCGCAGACCAACACGCCGCCCTGGTCGCCGCTGGCGCTGAAGGCGCCCTGCTTGCCGATGCCGAGGCTTTCGCACATGCGCGTGGCCTGGGCGATGAGCGTGCCGGCGGCTGCCGCGAGAGCCTGCTCGTCGACGTCGCTGCGCAGGGCGGATTCCATGAGCAGCCCGTCGGCGTTGAACAGCAGGCTGCCGCCGACGCCGCGTACGCGATTGAGTTCCTGGAGGATGTCCTGCATGTCAGGTCGCTCCCAGGTCGATCAGGGCCTGTCGCGCGCGCAGTTCGAGCATCGCCGGACGCACGGACGGTTCGGCCAGGGCGACGACCGAGAAGCCGTTGTCGCGGCGGAAGGCGAGGACCTGGCCCTGTTCGGCGCCAAGCACCCACGAGGACGGATTGGGAAAGCCGGCCAGGGCGGCGAGGTCGCCGACCGCGCCGCCGATGGTGGCGGCGTAGGCGGCGAGGGCGTCCTCCTTGCCGGCGCCGGCGGTGGTGGCACGGGCCAGCACCACCTGGCCAGTCGGATCGACGACCACTGCGGCGCGTACGCCGCCCTCGGCGGCCAGGGTGTCGAAGGCGCTGCGACGCACGCCCGAACCGGGAGTCGCCCCGCGCACGCCGGAACTGCTGGCCGCGGGCATGGGAGCGGGAGTCGCCGAGCGCCGCTCGGACCCTGCGGGGGTCGGCGGTCGCGGCAGGGTCGGTGGCGCCGTCAGTCCCGTCGGCGGAGCGGCCGGGGGCCGAGGCGTCGTGGTTGGCGCGCGCTGCACGGCGCCGGCGGGGACGCCTTTGAGCTGGGCCTCGAGTTCGGCCAGGCGCTTGAGCACGGCCGGGTCGGCCGGGCGGAAGGCGAGGACCTGCTTGAGCTGGGCCATGGCGCCGGGGATGTCGCGGTTCTCGGCCAGCCAGTCGGCGTACATGCGGGCGGCGGCGTAGTTGCGGCCGTCGCGTTCGAGCGCGGCGCGCAGGCTCTCGCCGGCCTCGGCCTTGCGCCCGGTGCCGAGCTGGATGTCGGCGATCAGGGCGTAGACCTGCGAATTGCGCGGGAACTCCTTGAGGCACTTGCGGCACACCGCCTCGGCGTCCGCCTCCTGCTTGGCCAGGTGGAGCAGCTCCGCCAGACGGTTGTAGGAGGAGGGCGAGGGGAAGTTCTCGACCTTCTTGCGCAGGCGATCGATCTCTGATTCCACCCGCGGCTCCTCAGGGGTTGTCGGGCGGCGTGCCCGATACGGTGACATCCGGGCCTGTGCCCGGGGGTCGCTGAGCCCTATGCTTACGACCGCGGCGAGGGGGCGTCAAGGCGACGAACAGCCCTCCTGGAGCAGCTGTCCACTGGCAGGCCTGAGGCTTGTTGAGCTCGATTGCCCCTGTCCGGAGGGCTGGGCGCTGGGCGCTGGGCGCTGGCCGCTGGGCGCTGGCCGCTGGGCGCTGGCCGCTGGGCGCTGGCCGCTGGGC
>JALHRW010000393.1 GCA_022841245.1 Planctomycetota bacterium | reverse complement strand
CTGCTCGCCCTCCTCGTTCTCGCCGTGTCCGCCACGTCTGGCGAGGCGGCCGGCCGTTTCGCCTGCCTCGGCATCGGCGGGGGAGGGCAGATGTACGGGGTCGGCATCTCGCCGCATGATCCCAAGCTGATGCACGTCTCCTGCGACATGCAGACGTTCTACCTCAGCGAAGATGGCGGCGGCACCTGGGAGATGGTCGACGGCCTGGGCATGGTCGGGATCACCTCGTGCCGCCCAGCCTACCACCCGAGGGAACCGGGCACGCTGCTGATGCCCTATTACCGCAACCAGCAGGAATTGCGCATCAGCCGTGACCGCGGCCGCACCTGGAAGACGCTGTGCGCGGCGGTGCCGTGGGAGAATCCCAAAGGCCGGGACAAGTACGAGGTCGGCGTCATCGCCCTGAACTACGACCGGCAGGCCCCCGACGTCGTCTACGCCTGCACCGCTGCCGGTTTGTGGCGCAGTGCCGATGGCGGGCGGACCTTCCAGGTCTGCACGGGCATCGCCGGTGAGGCGCTGTGGGTCCATGCTGGAACCGGTCGCACCATCGCCGCCTCCGCCAGCGGAGTGCATGTGTCGCTGGACGGTGGCCTGACCTGGGCGAAGCGCGGTACCGGCCTGCCGGCGGCAGGCATGATGGCCTTCAGCGCCGCCAGCGACGCCGCCGGCCGCACCGGCTGCTGCGCCGTCTACAAGGGTTCGGCGTGGTGGTCGGCCGATGGTGGCGAGAGCTTCACCGCCTGCGACCTACCCAAGACCGACTACCGCTTCGTCAGCATGCCGGAGACCGATCCTGCTTGCGCCTGGATCACCAACTTCGGCGGCGACTTCGGCGCCTGGCGCACGACCAATGGGGGCAAGACCTGGGAGCGCGTGTACTCGCCCAAGCACGAGGGCATCGCCTGGGGCTGGCTGGCGCAAAGCTGCGGCAAGGGCTTCGGCGGCCGGGCGAACTGCATCACCGTCGCTCCTGGCGACCGCGACCTGGCGGTCTACGTCAACACCGCGGAGATGTTCGTCACCCGCGATGGCGGAAAAAGCTGGACCGAGGCCTGCTCGCGGCCGGTCGCGGATCCGGCATCGCCGAAGGGGCGGCCGACCTGGCGCGGTACCGGCCTGGAAGTCGCGCTGCCCACGGACCTGGTGTGGGATCCCAAGCACACGAATCGCGCCTACCTGACCTACGGCGACATCGGCTTCCTCATCAGCACCGACCGAGGCTCCAGCTGGCGGCGCAGCGTTGCCGGCATCCCCGAGAAGTGGGTCAACCGCATGTGGCAACTGGTTGCCGATCCGGACCTCGACGGGGTCCTCTACGCCGCCTGCAACGGGCAGCATGGCACAGAACACGATCTCGCCAATTTGCGCTACGAAGGCGGGGTGGTGGTGAGCCGAGACGGCGGCGAGTCGTGGAAGGCCATCAGCGAGGGCTTGCCGACCAAAGGCACGGTCTGCACCAGCGTCGCCCTTGATCCGCGTAGTCCCAAGGAGGCACGCATCCTCTACTGCGTGATGCAGAACAACGGGGTGTGGAAGTCGGTCGATGGCGGCCGTTCGTGGGCGCGCAAATCGGAGGGTGTGGGCCGCTCCGACAACCAGAATGTCGAACAGATCCGTATGACACCTGACGGCACCCTCTACGCACTGGTCATCGGCCGCAGCGAGAAGTGGAAGTTCCGCTTCGGTGCCGGTGGGTTGTGGAGGTCGGACGATGGTGCCGAGACGTGGCGGGAGGTGACGGCCGGCATCGATCTCGCCTACCCCAAGATGTTCGCGGTCAATCCGCGCGATCCCCGGCACATCTTCATCGCCACCACCCAGGCCCCGAGCCGCGAAGCGGCCGGCCTGTGGGAGACGCATGATGGCGGGGTCTCGTGGAAGCAGCGGCTGACCGCCAAGGATCTGGGCAAGGACCTGTTCGCCTACATCCACTCTGGCGAGGTCGTATTCCACCCCACCAATCCGTCGCTGGTCTACTACTCCACCAAGACGCATGGCATCTGGATCAGTCGCGACGCCGGCGTTACCTGGGCGCGCCTGCTTGGCGTGCCGCGGCTGTCGACCGGCAACATCGCTTTCGATCCGATGGATCCCGCCAGCATCTACGTATGCAGCGTCGGCCTGTGGAAGGGGCCGGCGACGGGATACGGGGCGGTGAACCATGCGCCGGTGCTGGCGGTGGCGATCCCCAACCAGTCGGCCACGGTGGCGGTGCCCTTCAGCTACGTCGTCCCGCTGGGCACCTTCACCGACGCCGAAGGCACGACCCTGACCTGGACGTCGAACGAGGCTCTCGGCTGGCTGGGCTTCAACGCCACCACCCGCACCTTCAGCGGCACGCCGGCCGCCGGCGACGTCGCTACCACCACCATCACGGTGACGGCGAGCGACGGCGCGCTGTCGGCCAGCGACAGCTTCGTCCTGACCGTGAGCGCGGTGGCCAACGCCGTCCCCGTGGTCGCCTCGGCCAGCGCTGCACCCGCCTCGGTCAGCGGCACCAGCACCGCCCTGTCCTGTTCGGC
>JALHRW010000392.1 GCA_022841245.1 Planctomycetota bacterium | reverse complement strand
CCTCGGGCCGCGGCGGGCAGCCCGGGATATAGACATCGACCGGCACGTACTTGTCGACGCCGTTGAGCACCGAGTAGCTGAATTTGCTGAATGGGCCGCCGCTATTGGCGCAACTGCCCATCGACACCACCCAGCGCGGCTCGGTCATCTGCTCCCACAGCGTGCGTACCCGGCTGGCCATCTTGTGGGTGATGGTGCCGGCGACGATCATCAGGTCTGCCTGGCGCGGGGTGGCGCGCGGGATCATGCCCAGGCGGTCGACGTCGTAGCGCGGGCCGCCGGTCTGCATCAGTTCGATGCCGCAGCAGGCGGTGGCGAAGAGCAGATAGAAGAGGGAGTTCTCCTTGCCCCAGGCGAGGAATTCGTCGACCGAGGAGGTGAAAACCTGCTGTTCAGGGTCGTTGCCGGGCTTGTCACTCATCGCTGACCTTCCGGTCCCACACGAATCCGCCACCGGCCGCAACCCACATCAGGCCGATGGCCAGGGTGGCGACGAAGGCGGTGATCTCGATGAACACGGCGAGCACGTCGCCCTTGCCGATCCAGTCGAGGCAGCGAGGCAGGATCGGCCATAACAGGGCCAGTTCGACGTCGAAGATGAGGAAGGTCAGGGCGACGACGGTGAAGCGGTTGTTGAAGCGGAACCAGGCCGAGCCGACCGGCGCCTCGCCGCATTCGTAGGTGCTCAGCCGCTGCTTGCTGTCGGCGATGCGGTCGACTACCCGGGTGACCAGGCGTACGACCAGCAGCGCGCCACCGACCACCGCGACGGCCAAGCCGGCGATCACAGCCACGCTTGCCCATGAGCCGTAGGCGCCGGCTGGGGCGCCGGTCATCACGGCATCGATAGTGGTGGCTTCCATGGCGTTGCGGAGCGTAGTGGTCTACGGGGAGACGGATGCAGGTCCAGTCATCCAGGGCGCTTGGACGGGCGAAGGTCCATTTGCATATAAGACGACCTATATATCCATAATTGGCGATATGCGGAAAGCGAATACGGTGAAGCAGCAGCCCGGCGCAGAAGCGACGACAGCGCGCAGCTCATCGGTCCGGTCTGCCTGCTCGATGCCTTCCGCGTCACCTGAGGACCATGCAGGGCCCAATTAAAGGGTTCGTCATGCCGTGGGGTACGGCATTGCCACCATGGCCGCAAGGATGAGGATACGGAAATCACATGGTGCTTCCTCCGGCTGGAATTCTGCCCATCGACCTCGATTGGGACGCAGTCGATGATCTCACCCGGACCTATACCTTGGGTGTTCCGGAGATCGACCGTCAGCACCGCATGCTCTTCGCCTGGTGCGTCGCCCTGCGCAAACGGCCGGGACAGCAGGTTGCAGAAGGTCTGCTCGCCTACGCTGCGGGCCACTTCGCGGACGAGGAGGCGTGGGCCGCCGACCGCGGCATCGACATCACCCAACACCAGTTCCGGCACAACGAACTGCTCGCCAGGCTGGAGCCGCTGCAGAATGGTGTCGGCCGTACAACGGTCGCTGCACTGGTCTACGACTGGCTCATCCGCCACATCGATGTCGAGGATCGGGCGTTGGTCGCCCGGAACCGTACCGCCTAGATGCGTGAGCGGCAGTCCGGCGCGCCGCAATCGCAGGCCATGCCGCCGCGATGCATGGTTTCGCCGTAGTCGACGGTCAGCTCGGCACCGGCCGGGATCGCAGCACGGCTGTAGACCTCGACGCGGCGGTCGATGACGCGCAGGTAGCAGTTCGCCCGGCAGCTGTGGTTGAGGTGGCGGAAGGCGTTGCCGTCGGTGAGGTCGAGGGCCCAGCGGCGCGAGAACTCGACCAGTTGGATGACGGCCCGGCGTTGGTGCTCCTGGCGGGCCAGCGGCAGACGGCGCAGCGTTCCGCTCAGCTCGCCAAGCTTGCGTCGGCCAGTGATCGCGATCCGGGTGAACAGACCGAGGCCGTGGATGCGGCTGCGTGCGACCCGGCAGCCGGCGAGGAACACGGTCGAGCGGTCGGCGTCCATGCGCGGTTGATGCGCAGCGCGCGGCGCTGTCAATGGTGGGCGTCCACACCGATGCCAGCCGTCGATGCGATGCTAACCTGCGCGCCACCATGCTGACCATCTATGCCTACCGCAACTGCGACACCTGCCGCAAGGCGCTTGCTCGCCTGGCTGCGCGCGGGACGGCCTTCACCGAACGGGCGATCCGCGAGCAGCCGCCGAGCGCGGCCGAACTCAAGCGCGTGCTCGCCGCGGTCGGCGGCGACATCCGCCGGCTGTTCAATACCAGTGGACAGGAGTACCGCGCGCTGGGCATGTCCGCCCGCCTGCCCGGCCTCGATGCCAACGCCGCGATCGCGCTGCTCGCTGGCAATGGCAACTTGTGCAAGCGTCCCATCGCCATCGGTCCGGGCATCGCGCTGGTCGGGTTCAAGCCGGATGAGTGGAGCGCAGCCGGACTCTGAGGGCGCTCAATGCGCCGGGAAAGTCCAGGCAGCGGCTGAGGAAGGTGGTTGGGTGCTGGGTGCTGGGTGCTGGGTGCTGGGTGCTGGTCGCTGGCCGCTGGCCGCTGGCCGCTGGCCGCTGGCCGC
>JALHRW010000391.1 GCA_022841245.1 Planctomycetota bacterium | reverse complement strand
CCCTGCCGCGGGCGGTGGCCACCGTCGCCGGCGCGGCGCATGCGATCCGCACCGTGCGCGTCGCCGACCTCGCCGATGCGCAGAGCCGCAAACGCGCGGTCGAGATCGAGCTGCCCGGCGCCGCGGGTGGCGGTCGCGAGGTGCTGGTCGCGCTGCCGCTGCCCGATCCCAACGGCGCGGTTGCGGTGCCGAGCACGCTGATCCGCGCCGATCTCGATGGCCGCTTCGTGCGCACCAGCGACGGCCGCAGCCTGCGCGTCACCATCCTGCGCACGGCGGGCGATGGGCTGGTTGCTGTGCTGCCGACGCCGGAACTGCTCGCTGCCGCACTGGTGGCGCCAGCGGCCAGTGACCAGCGACCAGCGACCAGCGGCCAGCAGCCAGCGACGCCTCCGTGAACCCCCTCGTCCGCTTCGGCCTCGGCCAGCGGGTGCTGATGAACCTGCTGTTCATCGGCCTGGTCGCCTTCGGCCTGGGCGTGGCCCTGCCGCGCATCCCGATCGAGCGCTATCCGAACTTCGACTTCGGCGAGGCGATCGTGGTCACGCCGTGGAGCGGGGCCACCGCCGAGGAGGTCGAGCGCCTGGTCACCGTCCCGGTCGAGGACGCCATCCGCGCGGTCGACAACGTCGAGTACGTGCGCAGCACCTCGCGTGACGGCGCCAGCGAGATCATCGTCAAGTTCGAGGACGACACCGACTACCCGAAGCAGTTCGACGACCTGCGCTTCCGCGTCCTGGCGATGCAGAACCGCCTGCCGACGTCGGATGGCAAGCCGCTGTCGCCGTACGTCACGCGCATGGAGACCGACGTCTGGCTGCCGGTGATTCAGGTCAACCTGGTCGCCGACACCAGCTCGACCGCCGACCTGCAGCGCCTCGGCCAGCTCGCCGAGGCGCTACGCGACCGCCTCACGCCGCTGCCGGGGATGAAGCGCGCCGATCTCGAGGGCCTGCCCGAGGTGCGCTTCGAGGTGCAGCTCGACCCGCTGGCGATGCAGCGCCACGGGCTCAGCGCCGAGCAGGTCGCCACCGCACTGCGCGGCAGCGGCGGGGCGCAGCCGGCGGGTTCCAGCGCGGCCGGCGGCACGCGCAAAACCATCGTCGCCGAGGCCCGCTTCACCCGCCTGGAGCAGGTCCTGGCGGTGCCGGTGCGGCAGGACGGCGACGGCCGCCTTGTCACCGTCGGCGAGGTCGCCGACATCCCCGCCTGCGGCCCGCGCGTGCTGGAGCGCGGCATCCGCGTGCACTGCGATGGCCGGCCGTCGGTGGTGGTGAAGATCCTCAAGGAGTCCGGCGCTCAGGCCACCGCGCTGAAAGCGGCGGTGCAGGCCGAGGTCGACGCCTTCCTCGCCCTGCATCGCGACGAGCGAGTGCTGGCGATCTACAACCTCGACTCGACCGAGCGCGTCGCCGCCTCGCTCTCGGTGCTGACCGGCAACCTGTGGCAGGGCTCGGTGCTGGTCCTCGGCGTGCTGCTGCTGTTCCTCGGCTGGCGCATGGCGGTGCTGGCGGCCAGCGGCGTGATGTTCGCCTTCCTCGGCGCCCTGGTGGTGATGTACCTGACCGGGCAGAGCCTCAACGAGATCACCCTGCTCGCCCTGGTGCTGGTCGCCGGCATCCTCGACGACGACGTCATCGTCGTGGTCGACAACATCCAGCGGAAGCGCGAGGAGGGCATGACCGGCTCGGCCGCCATCCTCGCCGGCGCCTCGGAGATGTTCTGGCCGCTGCTCGCCGCCTCGGCCACCACCATCGGCGCCTTCCTGCCGCTGCTGCTGATGACCGGCACCACCGGCGAGTTCTTCCGCCTGCTGCCGATCACCGTGGTGGTCGCCCTGGTGGTGTCGCTGTTCGAATGCGTGTTCCTGGTACCGACCCACATCGACGACCTCGACCGCTGGTTCGGCCCCGGGCGCATCCGCGCCTTGGAGGGCGGCGACGAGACGCGTTACCTGCAGCGCAGCGGCTTGACCGGGACGCTGGCCCGGTTCTACGACCGCGTGCTGCGGCTCGCCCTGGCGCGGCCGTGGACGGCGCTGGCCGGGGTCGGCGCCCTCCTGCTGCTGGCCCTGGCGGTGCTCGCGCAGAGCGCCTTCGCGCCCTCGTGGGGCCAGCGGCCGATCCTGCGCCTGGCCTTCTTCCCCGAGGACATCCGGGTGGTGAACCTCACCATCCGCACCCCGGCCGGCACGCCGCTGGCCGCGACCGACCGCCTCGCCCGCGGCATCGCCAGCGAGCTGGCGGGCGACAAGTCGCGCATCGCCGCGGTCAGCGGCCTGTCCGGCCTGTACATCGACACCAGCTACAAGCCGGTGTGGGGCGAGAACCACGCCCTGCTCTTCGTCGAGCTGCGCATCGACGGCGGCAGCGACGCCGACGCCATCGCCACCGTCGGCCGGATCCGCAGTCTGGTCGAGGAGCGCTTCGAGCAGGACGGCGTGCAGATCGACGTCGGCGCGCAGAAGGACGGCCCGCCGACCGACGCCCCGCTGGTCGCGCGCTTCGCCGGCGCCGACGATGCCGCGGTGCTGGCCGCCGCCCTGGCCCTGCGCGACCACCTCGCCGGCC
>JALHRW010000390.1 GCA_022841245.1 Planctomycetota bacterium | reverse complement strand
CTTTGTGATTTCGTTGCGCATACTTCTGGTTATATGCCAATAAACCTTCCCACACTACTTCACAGACTTCATTATCTTTCGCGTTTAGTGTAGTTATTTTCATAGTAAAGCGGCTAACAACGAGGTACCGGGGCGCGTGACCCGGACCATCCGAGTCATCACAGCCCATATGAGTGGAACCGATTGGGATTAAGCGGAGCGTCAAGAACTGAGCGGCGGTGGCGACCCTATCTGTTAAGTAGGCCTGTCCGCCGCGAATTCTTGACCGCAGCGACGCCCACATGCATGGAACGCGAGGAAATTTCTATGTGGCGAACAATATAATCCTTAGTCATGACCACAAGTCACGCGCTCCCCGTACCGACTGGTTAGGCTGCGTTTCATCATTAGACATCTTGTTCTTCTTTATAGTAAAGAACAATACCTGGACCACCAAATAGAATGATCCCAGTCCATTCCCGAACATACTGATACTTTGGATTATACCTAGCTGAATGCTTAAATATAATTACGAATGGTATCCATATATTAACTTCTGAATAAATTTGATTCCTTACTTCTATCCGTCCATCTCTAACTATTTCAAAGTTGTTTATCTCAGTAACTATTTCCGCTTCCGCAACTATTCCTCTCGAAACAAAGTTGGATAGATATCCAAACAAAATAATACAAACGCACACTAATATTATTTTATTCCGCATTCAGCAGCCTAACATAGAGGTAGTGTGGGTGCGTGACCCGGACCTTCCGAATCACCGCAAATAGCTTCAGTGGCAACACTTATAGCTAAGCGGAGCGTCAAGAACTGAGCGGCGGTGGCGCCCATATCCGTTAAGTAGTCCTGGCCGCCGCGAATTCTTGACCGCAGCGACGCCAACTTGCCTGATACGCGGTGGCGACCCTATTTGGAGAACCAGGCCAGCCCGAACCATAACCACATGTCACGCGCTCCCACTACCGACTGGTTAGCCACAATTTATTGCAACAAAAGGTTTGTTACAATAACTCTATCGATGCACATTACTGCCAACTTTATTTCTAGTATTGAAGTAATCTTTGTGTTAGCTGACACCAGAATATCTTCCTTTAGCACTGAAGCCAGTTTTGCATCTTTAAAATAGTCAATGGACTTGCCCGCCAACATAGTCCCCACATCAGTCTCAATCTCTTTAATTCTTTTCTTAACAACTACTATTTGTTCCGCATTCAGATGACTTCCGGTATAACATACAGCATTAAGGGAAAGGACCCTGGAGTTATCAGCAACGTTCGTAGTGATGTTCAATCCTATACTACTATTGTCAGCAGCTACGCAGGAAGCAACTACTAGGGAAGCGATCGTTATTAAGATAAGTTGTTTCATATTTAACTTTTGTGGCTAACATAGAGGTACCGGGGCGCGTGACCCGGACCATCCGAATCAACGCAGCCCATATGAGTGGAACCGAATGGGGTTAAGCGGAGCGTCAAGAACTGAGCGGCGGTGGCGACCCTATCTGTTAAGTAAGCCTGGCCGCCGCGAATTCTTGACCGCAGCGACACCCACTTGCCTGAAACGCGAGGTGATTCTATGTGGCGACCAAGATAAATCTTAGTCATGACAAAAAGTCACGCGCTCCCCGTACCGACTAGTTAGGTGCGCATTCTATTCCTTTTCACTTTCTTCCATTCATCTGTTAGAAAACCGGAGAATCCCCAATTCTCCTCACCAATCTCTTGGATTACAATGTGAATATGTTCTGGATGTTTTTTGAGTATCCGGACCATAGAATCTGTTATCTCACTTACCAACTGAGATTTTTGTACTCTAGTCGCGCCTTTGGTGATTTGTATGTTAATGTATGGCATCTATTATCCTAGTTAGCATCCATGGATATGTCTGTAGCACCTAACATAGAGGTACCGGGGCGCGTGACCCGGACCATCCGAATCATCGCAGCCCATATGAGTGGAACCGATTGGGATTAAGCGGAGCGTCAAGAACTGAGCGGCGGTGGCGCCCCTATCTGTTAAGTAGTCCCGGCCGCCGCGAATTCTTGACCGCAGCGACGCCCACTTGCCTGGTACGGGAGGTGAATTCTATATGGCGACCTAGATAATTCTTAACCATGACCGCAAGTCACGCGCTCCCCGTACCGATTCGTTAGCCGCATTTATCGTACCCGGAGATTCATCCAATCAATAAATCCCTGCTTACTATCTATATTCTTACCTTTTGCGCATTCATCAATATATCGTTTCCTACTTGATACCAAGTAACTCGAGCCACACACATGACCCATTCTGGACCAAACTACTTGTTTCCCATCTGCCATAATCATGTTTCCGCCCCAAGGACTTGCATGACTGTCATCACAGATTGATCGCAATTCACCGTCACTGAATTTCAACACAACAAACCCATTTACACTTCCCTGTAACTCCTCATTGCCTTTGATTTCTAGAGATTTCTTAAACCGCAACATCCTACTTTCGGACCCAGTACCCATAGGCGCAAAGACCATGTATCCTATTACGCAGACAACAACTACAGCAAGTGCGCCGAAGACTCTTTTCATATTTTGCGGCTAACAT
>JALHRW010000389.1 GCA_022841245.1 Planctomycetota bacterium | reverse complement strand
GCGCGCCGCCGCCTGCGACGAGGCGATCGCCCGCTTCACCAAGTCGTGGGACGCCTGGGCGGCACCGCAGGTCGCGGCCGTCGAGCGGGCGGTGCGCGAGCATCTCGCCGCCGGGCGCTACTCCGAGGCGATCGGCGCCCTGCGCAAGGTGCCGGACAGCTGGCGCAGCCCGGCGGCGGAGCCGCGCCTGGATGCGCTGCAGAAGGACTGGGAAGAGGCGGTGGCGCGCGATGCCGAGCGCCGGCCGGAATCCCAGTCCAGGGGCCTGCTCGACGATATGCGCGAGCGTCGTGCCGAGGGCTGGCGCAAGGTCCGGGCGGAACCGGCCGAGGCCATGCAGCTGCGCGACGGCGCCGCCCTGTTCAGCGGCAGCGGACGCGGACGCCTGCCGACACCTGGACCCGGCCACGGTCCACTCGCCCTGCGCCTGACCTGGCGCGGCAAGGCGCCGGTCGATGCGGCCTGGCGACTGAACGTCGGCGGGGTCGAGTTCGTCCTGCGCGCCGACGCGGCCGAGCTCGCCGGCCAGCCGCTGCTGCGCAATGAGGACGGCGCCTTCGGCCTCGCCCTGGTGCGACGCGGCGACGGGCTGGTGCTGATGGCGCGGGGCCGCAGCGGACCGTTGTTCCAGCCGGTGTCGGGCGAACCGGTCCTGAGCTGGTCGCTCGGAACGGCCGAGGTCGAGGCTACGCTGGGCCGGCGCTAGCTCCCGGGCTTATCCGTGCGCCTCGGCGATGGCGCGCGCCGCCTCGTCCTTGCCCAGCCAGGCGTCGATCGCCCAGTGCACCGCGTAGAGCAGCGGAGTGATCGCCACCGCGATGGCGAACTTGTAGATGTAGTTGGTCAGGGAGACGGTGAAAGCGAGGCCCACCGACCACACGCCGAGATTGCCGCCGAAGAGATTGGCGATCAGCGGGATGAGGATGAAGGCGAAGAAGATGACGATGAAGGTGTCGATCAACTGGCTGACCACCGTGCTTCCCTGGGCTCGCAGCCAGAGCATACGACCGCCGGTGCGGGCGCGCAGCCAGGCGAACACCGCGACGTCGACGAGCTGGCCGACAGCGAAGGCGCACAGGCTGGCGATGACGATGGCCCAACTCTGGCCGAGGGCGGTGATGAACGCCGCGTTGGTCTGCTTATCGACGCCGCCGGTGGCGAAATCGTGGGCGTTCACGGCCATCGCCGACTGCACCACCGGGATCAAGGCCAGGTTCACGGCAATGGCGAGGAAGGTCAGCGTCCGCACCGTGCGCTTGCCGTAGTACTCGTTGACGATGTCGGTGATGATGAACGTCAGCGGGAAGGCGATGATGCCGGTGGTGGCGACGAACACGTCGGCCTCGCCCAGCCCGAACGACGACGGACTGAGGCCGAGCAGGGTGAATTGGAACAGTTTGGCGCCGAGCAGTTCGACCGCGACGAAGAATCCGACGAAGAAGCCGCAGAGGATGAGGAGCAGCAGTTGGCGGCGTGGCATCGTGGTGGTGTCGCGTTCTGGACCGCCCGACGCAAGCAGCGCCTTTGCAACTCCGGACGCCAGGGTATCCCGGTCCGCAGATGGCCATCCTCGCCGCACTGATCGCCGGTCTCGTCGCCGGCTGGGCCTTCGCCCGCGGGCGCGCAGGACGGCTGACGTCTGGCGGGCTGGCGGGCATGCTCGGCGCCGGGGCGGCGGCGGTGGTCGCGGGTTTGGCTGGAGACGAGCCGTTCGTCGGTGCGGCGCTGGGCATCGCGGCAGGGGCGCTGGTGGTCAGGGGCCAGCGGCCAGCGGCCAGCAGCCAGCAGCCTGCAGCCAGCGACCAGCGACCAGCGGCCAGCAGACTACCGCTTATCCTCCTCGCCCTACTCCTCCTCCGCCTCGGCATCGCCATCGGCGGCGGGCTGCCACTGGCCCCGGACGAGGCGCAATACTGGGACTGGTCGCGCAGCCTCGACCTCGCGTACTACTCCAAGCCCGGTGGCATCGCCTGGCTGCTCGGCGGCTGGTGCGCTGTTGCCGGCGATACGCTGACCGCGCTGCGTCTGCTCGGCGTGGCTCTGGCCACCGCGACCATGGCGCTGGCTTGGCGACTGGCATGCAGCGCCGGAGCCGACCCGTGGCTGGCCACCGTGCTCGCCGCCCTGCTGCCGCTGCATGCGCTGAGCGCCGGCTTGGTCACCACCGATGTGCCGCTGAGCCTGTGCTGGGCCGGCTTTCTCGTCGTGCTGCTGCGCACGCCAGCGGCCGGTCAGCCGGCAGCGTGGTGGCATGCGCCGGCGCTGGGCGTCCTGCTCGCGGCCGGACTCAATGCCAAGTACGCCATGCTCTACGCGCCACTCGCCCTGCTGCCGGCCCTGGCCCTGCCGCAGGCCCGCGCCTGGCTGCGCACGCCGACGCCGTGGCTGGCGCTGGGGATCGGCCTGCTCGGCCTGCTGCCGACACTGCTGTGGAATGCCGGCAACGGTTGGGTCGGCCTGCTGCACCTCGCCGGCCAGGGCGGGGCCGGCAGGGCCTTCGCGCTGCGGCCTGAGCGGCTGCTCGAGTTCGTCGGCGGGCAGCTCGCGGTCGCGCCGCCGGTGTCGCTGCTGCTGCCGT
>JALHRW010000388.1 GCA_022841245.1 Planctomycetota bacterium | reverse complement strand
TTAGGGTCGCCCCCGCCGCTCAGTTCTTGACGCTCCGCTTATTCCCAATTGGTTCCACTCATATGGGCTGCGATGATTCGGATGGTCTGGGTCACGCGCCCCGGTACCTCTATGTTAGGTTGCATATAAATGATTGTAAAAAATCATTTACGACAATAAAGTCGCCGGCGCAAATCTGGGCAGGTATTACGAACTCAGAAATGATTTTGCCAAAACCACTATGTTTCATGGCTGGCGTTCCCTTGCCTAGAAAATGTGAGATCCTCGTATACTCGGATGGTATTGGAAAAACACGGAAGTGCACAAGTGATAAGGGGTATGTAATTCAGAAAATAACGAAGTTCTCAATTAACAGGGAATTAGAATTCCATATGGACTATAATACACTTGAGATTCCATTCAAGATTAAAAGCATGTCCGACCATTTCATTATAGTAAATCAAGGATTACTGTCATCTGTGACTAGGACAACAAGCATATCACTATTAAATGATATGACAGGCGTTAAATCTATCAGTGTAATGTTTGGTATAAAGGCTGTGCATAGATACGTCTTTAAAAATATAGGTGCAACCTAACTAGTCGGTACGGGGAGCGCGTGACTTGTGGTCATGGCTCAGATGGTTCTTGATCGCCACATGGAATTGGCCTCGCGTTCCAGGTAAGTGGGTGTCGCTGCGGTCAAGAAATTCGCGGCGGCCAGGACTACTTAACAGATAGTGTTGCCACCGCCGCTCAGTTCTTGACGCTCCGCTTAACCCCACTCAGTTCCACTCACATGGGCCGCGATGATTCGGATGGTCCGGGTCACGCGCCCCGGTACCTCGATGTTAGGCCAAACATAGTAAAAACAATGAGTTACAGTGAAACATAATAGAGTTACGTATTTAATGATTGCTGTAGTGGTGTTGTATTTTGCGCTACCAATCGTACCTCTAGTGCCACTCGCGGTAGTCTGTAATGTTGTAAAATCTAAGCGGTTCTTTAACGCTGTTGGGATATTCTTTTGGCCCGTAGATTATTTGAGCCGCAAAGGACCGAATTGGCTGAATGGATATTATAACGCTCAGGGAAGATTGGCAGAAAAGGTAATAACAATCGACAGATCATACTTATAGGATTTCTGACCGAATGAAAACATTTTGTGGCACCAGATAGATTGGCCTAACCAGTCGGTACGGGGAGCGCGTGACATGTGGTTATGGCTCAGGCTGCCCTGGTTCTCCACTTAGGGTCGCCACCACGTTCCAGACAAGTGGGTGTCGCTGCGGTCAAGAATTCGCGGCGGCCAGGACTACTTACCAGTTAAGGTCGCCACCGCCGCTCAGTTCTTGACGCTCCGCTTAATCCCAATCGGTTCCACTCATGTGGGCTGCGATGATTCGGATGGTCCGGGTCACGCGCCCCGGTACCTCGATGTTAGGCACAAAATTGAAATGTTTAAAGTAATAGCTATTATTGGGTTTCTTATTCTAGCTGTTTATATTTCCATATATTCAATTCTCTCGTCAAATGGAATATTTAGGCCGGCATGTATAGGAACTAACGGAGTTAAGTGGTATTCTTGGGTCCCCTATGGTTTTGTAGATGACAAATATAGTTTTAACGAAGGGATAGCCACAATATTTACTCCACTGTGGTATCTCGATAAGCGATTCTGGCATACAGAGAATATGCTATATAGAGATGGCAGTTTTGACCCGTTTATGGATTATAGGGGGAATGTTATTGATGGAAGGGATGTCTTCGATGCAAGAAAGCGCCAAAAGCAGCAACAAAAGGTAAAATAGGGATGGGAATGTGCCTAACGAATCGTTGAAACCGAGCCCATTTCGTGTGGTTTTCCAGGTGCCCGGCTCCGGTCAAGAATTCGCGGACCTGGGTTGCTGGCGACCCTGATGTATTCCCCCGCTCAGTTCTTGACGCTCCGCCTCTGTTCTCGTTCCAATTGCCCACCACCGTTTCCGTTCCATCTTGCCCACCCGTCGGCAAATGGTCCGGTTTAACTCTATGTTAGGACATCTACGATATGAATGCACTGAAATTCTTTGTCTTCACTATGTCTTTATTCTTAATTGCGACATTTCAATCGTGCGCTGAATTAAGGTTGAGTATGTCTGGAAAATTGGTTGATGCAAAGGTAGAGAATGTAATGGTAGAAATTGACACAGAGAAGAGAAAGGAAACCGGATTATATCTCGTCTATTACCAATATGTAGTCATGGAAGGTGACAATCGCGGTGAGTATAAAGGTCAATATTCAGTAGATCGCGAAGTTGCTGAGGCAACAGAAAAGGGTGATGCCGTCAGCGTTATCTATCTGCCTTCTCAGCCTATGACACATAGAGTTGTAGGCCACAGAAACTATATCTGGGTGATCATTTTCTTCGTGTTTCTCGGCATCCTATCCCTTAATGGATGGTACGTATGGAAACAGGCGCAGGGTGATGTGGCGCGAAGCAGACGATAAGAAAGATGTCCTAACCAGTCGGTACGGGGAGCGCGTGACTTGTGGTCATGGCTAAGATTTAACTTGGTCGCCACATAGGATTCTCCTCGCGTTCCAGGCAAGTGGGCGTCGCTG
>JALHRW010000387.1 GCA_022841245.1 Planctomycetota bacterium | reverse complement strand
CCAGGCCAGGGCGGTCAGCACCGTGGCGTCGACCTCGTAGTCGTCGGGATGCACGCCCGGGCCGACCAGGGCGGTCCACGCCGATGGCGGATGGGCGGAGCGGGCGGCGAGGGCGGTGACGGTGGCGCCGACGATGCCGGCGGCGGTGCCGCGCCAGCCGCAGTGGGCCACCGCCAGGGCATCGGGGGCGGCCAGCACCAGTGGCGGGCAGTCGGAGCCGAATACGCCGAGGGCGACCAGGGGATCAGCCGAGACGCGGGCGTCGCCGGTCCCGGACGCGTCATCAGCGAGGACGGCGCAGCCGTGCACCTGTTCGCACACCCGGGGGACGGGAACGGCATTGGCCGCGCACCAGGCGGCGCGGGCCGGGGCCAGGCGCAGATCGCCATCCCCGGCCAGGCTCATCACCACGGCCACACCGTGCGGGAGTTGCCAGCGCAGCGGCATGGCGTGGACCGGAGCGGCCTACTACTGCTTCTGGGCGGGAGCGATCAGCGCGTGCATGCGCTTGCCTTCGAGGCGCGGCTCCTGCTCCATCTTGCCGAGGTCCTGCAGGGCGACGGCGAAGCGCTTGATGATGGCGATGCCGAGTTCGCGGTGGGCCAGCTCGCGGCCGCGGAACTGCAGCAGGATGGCGACCTTGTGGCCCTCGTTCATGAACTCGCGGGCGTGGCGCACCTTGATGTCGAAGTCGCCCTGGCCGGTGAACGGCTTGAGCCGGACCTCCTTGGTGTCGGCCTTGTGCGCGTGCGCCTTGGCCACGCGTTCCTTCTTCTGCAATTCGAAGAGGTACTTGCCGTAGTCCATGATGCGGCAGACCGGCGGCTTGGCGTCGGGCGCCACTTCCACCAGATCATAGCCGGCGGCGATCGAGCGGCTGCGCGCCTCCTCGACCGTCATGACGCCGACCTGTTCGCCCTTCTCGTCGATCAGCCGGATCTGGGTGGCCCGGATCTTCTCGTTGACGCGGGCGCGATTCGCGTGTTCGGGAGGAGGGATGGGGATGCGGCTGCGGCGACGTCCGATCAAACGGGAATCTCCTGGATGGGCCGGAAGTGTGTGGGGTGGGGCGGGGGGGGCAAGGTGCCTCTCATTGCCCCGGTTCGTGGTTCGTCGTTCGTGGTTCGGGGTTCCGCAGGTTGCCTCCACCAGACGGCATCGGACAAGGCGGGGATGCTCCCCTACTCCCCCGCCACCGTCGCCGAGGCCCTGCATGCGTTGCTTGACGCTGCAGCGCTGGCGCGCGGGCGGGCGACCCTGGCCATCCCCGGCGGACGCTCGCCTGGGCCGGTGCTGACCCATCTGGCGCGCATCTGCGACCCCTTCGTGCGCGAACGGCTGCGCCTGCTGTGGCTGGACGAGCGTGCCGTGCCACCCGGACACCCCGACCGCAACGATGCCGCCACCCTGGCGGCGTGGGATGCCGGCGGCGCGCGTCCGGCGCAGGTGCTGGGCATGCCGGCCGAGCGTCTCGACCTCGAACCGGCGGCCGAGGACTACGCCGGCCAGCTGCGCGCTGCGACCGGCGATGGCGCGCTCGACGTCTGCCTCGTCGGCCTGGGCGAGGACGGCCACCTGGCCAGCCTGTTCCCACGGCATCGCGGCCTGAGCGAGCTGTCCGACTGCTTCGTCGTCACCGATTCGCCCAAACCCCCGGCACGCCGCCTGACCCTGTCCCTGCCGGTGCTGGCGCGGGCGCGGACCCGCGTGGTGCTGTGCCTCGGCGCGGCCAAGGCGTGGACCCACGCGGCGTGGCGAGCCGGCCCCGATCCAGCCTGCCCGGTCAGCCTGCTGCCGCGCTCCGGCACGCTGTGGTACCTCGATGATGCGGCTGCTGCCGCGCTGCCGCCGGGGTGATGGCGCCGCTGGCCGGGTTTGTATCGTTCCGCGCCATGCCCCGCGTCACCAATCCCCTCCCGCAGCTCGTCCTCGATCGGCTCCGCGCCACGCTGCGCGTACTGCGCCAGCAGGCGCCGTGGGACGTCCGGAGCGAGGATCTGACGGTCGAGGCGGCGCCGCTGGCCAACCTGCTGTCCGCGCACGCCAGCCCGGCCCAGGCTGCGCGCCTGGCCTACAAGCCGCTGCGGCCCGGCAGCGTGTTCGGCCCACCCCAGGGCGACTGGCACCAGCGCTGGTGCCGCGTGCGCATCCCGGCGCCGCGCGCCCGCGAGCGCGGCCGGCGCTACCTTGCCTGGCGCTGCCAGGGCGAGGCCACCGCCTTCCTCGATGGCGAGCCGTGGACCGGACTCGACGGCGTGCACCCGGTGATGCCGCTGCCCGACCGC
Organism: Planctomycetota bacterium; assembly: GCA_022841245.1. Classification (GTDB taxonomy): domain Bacteria; phylum Planctomycetota; class UBA11346; order UBA11346; family UBA11346; genus UBA11346. The sequence continues at coordinate 312 of JALHRW010000387.1, read as the reverse complement.
GCCTGTACCCTGTACATCGACGTCGGGCTCTACCCGATGGCTGGCATCTGGTCGCCGGACGTCCGCGCGATCGACGGCTTCGGCGCGCGCTTCGATGCCTGCCGCCTGGTGGTCCGCGACCGCCGCCTGTGGGAGGCGCAGTTCGACCTCGAGGTGGTCGAGCAGGCCGTCGCGCTGCGCCTGGGCGCCGCCGGGCTGGCCGTGCCGGCGATCGGCTTCCACCCCTCCTTCGACCGGGTCGAGCCGCTGACCCGCCTGCTGGTGGCCGCCGCCAGCGAGCTGTGCGACGCGGCCGCCGCGGGCATCGCCACG
>JALHRW010000386.1 GCA_022841245.1 Planctomycetota bacterium | reverse complement strand
CAGGGCGGCGATCTCGTCCTCGCCGAGATGCAGCGTGGCGACCACCGCCGAGAGGTCGCCGACCTCCAGCACCGGCTCGCCCGGCTGGACCACTGCGCCGGCCTCGCGCAGGCGGCGCAGCACCTGCCAGCCGGCCGGCAGGGCGATGCGGTGGCGGGCGAGCTGCTCGTCAGCACGGGCGAGCTGGGCGCGGGAACCGTCGCGGGCCAGCGCCGCGGCCTGGGCGGCGTGGGCGGCAGCGTCGCGCTCGCCCTCGGAGATGCGGGCGTCGCCGAACAGCCGCTCGACCCGGGCCGCTTCGCGGGCGCGGAAGGCGGCCTCGGCCTCGGCGCTCGCCAGGGCTGCCGCGGCAGTGGCGCGTTCGGCGCGGACCATCGCATCGTCGAGGGTCAGGGCCATGCCGTCGGCGACCATCGCTCCCATGACCGGTCCGGGATCGCGGATGCGGCCGGCGGTCTCGGCGGCGATGGCGATGACGCGCACCGGCCGGGTCAGTCCGGCGACCGGCCGCACGAGCGGCGCGGGATGGTCGGCGGGACGCCACCCCTCGCCAGCGGACAAGGCGGTGCCGAGCAGCAGGCAGCAGCAGGCGTGGATGAATCCCGGCATGGCCGGGCAGTGTCGGGGCGGATGGCGCGTGGGAAGGGCTACGGCGCAGCCGGTGGCGGCTCGTTGGCCGCCTTCTTGCCGTACACCGTGTCTGGCATCTTCTTGGCGAGCTGGGCCAGGCCGTCGCGGCCGGCGGCCTGCTCCTTGGGCTTGGGCGAGGCGAGGGCGGCCTGGCACTTCAGCCACATGTCGCGGGCCTTCAGCTCCTCCTTCACCTTGGCGTCCTTGCCGAGTTCGCTCAGGCGGGTCTTCAGCGGCTTGGGATCGAGGCCCTCGAAGCGTCCGGCGAGGCGTTCGACCGTCTCGTACGCGGCCAGCCCGTCGCCGGCGGCTGCGAGCGCGGTATCGCAGGCCTTCTGCGCCGCGTCGATGACCTTCTGCGCCTGCTCGGCCGTGGTGCCCTTCTTCTTCGCCACCACGGTCAGCTCCTTGAGCGCGCCCTTGCCGGTGCCGCGTTCGACCATCCACCAGGCGGCGGTGACCTTGGGGTCGGTGAGGCCCTCGACCGGGATGCGGAAGGTGCCGGGCTTCTGCGCCTCGGCGGCGATCAGCATCTCCTTGTGCGTCTTGCCCGGCACGCGCCAGAGCGCGCCATCCGGCGCCATCATGTGCGTCTGGTAGATGTTCCTGGTCGAGATCTTCAGCCGGTTGCGCGGGTCATGGGCCATCAGCGCATTGGTGATGCCCTTGCTCTGGGCCAGGCCGACCAGCTCGGACGGCTGCTCGTCCGGGGTGATGCAGATCAGCCACGCCGGCTTGCGTTCCTGCTCGATCCAGTCGACCGCCTGTTTGACGCCCTCGCCGAGGGACGCCATCGAGGTGGGTCAATGACCGCAGAAGAAGTAGAGGACGACGTTCTGTCCGGCGAAGTCGGCGGCGCTGCGCGATACGCCGTCGCTGTAGCGCAGGCCGTCGAGCAGGTCGTCGGCCTCGGAGGCGCCGCAGAGCGAGATGGTGGCCAGCAGGGCCAGGCACCAGCGGAGGGGAGCGTTCATGCCGCGCACGCTAGCGGCGACATGACCTCACGCCACGGCCACCAGGGGATGGTTGCGACGACGGGTCGATTCGGCCTCGCGCTGGATGGCGACGGCCAGCTCGGCGTTGGACATGCCGGGGATGTCGCTTGAGGTGCACAGGACGTAGCCGTCGGTGGGCATGTCGGCGGCCAGCTTGAGCATGGCCGAGCCCGGGCTGTACAGCTGCACCAGCTTGCCGGCGTTGCGGATGCGCGAGAGCACCGGCCACCAGTGCGCTTCGGCCGAGGCCGGGTTGCCGTCGCCGGGGATCCATTGCACGCCCTGCAGGCCGGGGACGGCGAGCAGGTGGTCGAGGTGGGGCAGCTCGCCCTTGCCGTCGAGGTGGTAGAAGCCGTGCGGGATGCGCGCGCAGATGTCGGCCAGATCGGGCACCACCCAGCGGGCGAACTGCTTCGGGCTGATCATGTAGCTGAAGTCGCTCTGCAGCATGTAGCAGCGCTGTTCGCTCCAGATCGCCGCCCATGGCGTGGTGCCGCGGCCGAGCGGCTCGATGATGGCGCACTGCGCCTGGTACGCCTCCCACCAGCGCGCGGTCACCGCCCGGCACAGGCGGTCCATCTCGGCCGGGTCGTCCATGCAGTCGAGCAGGGCCTGATTGCTGTCGCGCAGCGCGGCGACGATGTCGAGGTTGCCGCCGAGATCGGTGAAGCCGACCGTCGCGCGGGCTCCGAAGCGCGCGGCGCAGGCGCGGGTGACGGCCTGGACGCGATCCCACCAGCGGCCGCCGACCCGGTCCGGGATGGCGACCTCGGCGATGGCCTTGCCGGCGTGCTCACCCGGGGTGAACCAGGTGGTGCTGGCGTCGGCGTGCAGATCGCCACCGAGGCAGGCGGAGAGGACCCCGGGGCCGAAGTTCATCCAGAACTTGGGGAAGTCGTCGCCGTGGTATTCGGCGGCCGCGAGCGCGGTCTCGGCCGCGGCGGCGATCTCCTCGGGCGTCACCCCGGCCGGCACGCCGCCGAGC
>JALHRW010000385.1 GCA_022841245.1 Planctomycetota bacterium | reverse complement strand
TGTCGCTGCGGTCAAGAATTCGCGGCGGCCAGGATTACTTAGCAGATAAGGTCGCCACCGCCGCTCAGTTCTTGACGCTCCGCTTAATCATAAGTGTTGCCACTGAAGCTATTTGCGGTTATTCGGAAGGTCCGGGTCACGCACCCACACTACCTCTGTGTTAGTCCCAGGATATAGTAACTATGACAATGTGCCTAAGAAAATACTGTTTGTCTGTACTTACATCATTGATTTCGGTGGTTGCTGACATGCGATCAGTAGAACATGAAACGATTGATGTAGCGCACTGGAGATCAATATTTCCGTATGAGAGTCTTATCGAAAAGAATTGTCCTAGACAATTCACTACTACCCCTCCAGGTAGTCCACTGGATTTATGGTTGCCTTCGGGAACCATTGTTTCCACGCCAAAGGGTTTGATGCAAATTATTCAGGTAAGGGAAAGCGTATCAAAAAATGTTCCTTTGGTGGAGACGTCAAAATCTGATGTATTTATCTGGGCCAGTGGTGAACCAAAGAAACCATTTTTGACCAAAATCGGCGGTATTCCATTCAGGCCAAAAGGTATGCCTTGGCCTTCAGCGCTGGGGAAGAAGTATTCCTTTCTGTTTCAAGTGTATTTTGGCGATAGTAATGATTTGATTGATAGAAAGCTTCCGGCTGATGTGATGGTTGTATTTGGTAATGGCGAGGAGTTCTTTGCAGGAAATGACAGCGATCTGCGCATTGAATGGTTCCATTCTACGAAGAATTTCCCGGTAATGAGTGCATCCGAACTGCCAAAGCCTGAATTCTATATACCAACATTGCATGGCGTGTACTGTAGAATACCAGAATTTTCCGGGGATACAGAAAAGTTCGAAAGCAATGGACGGAATGAAGCATATTTACTGTCTGTATGTCAGGCTACAAAAATAGGCAAGGAACCGTTTTGGATACAAGGTGACAGTTCAGAGAACGGCGAATCGGTATTCTTTGTATTCTCAGGGCCATCTATTCGTAAACAGGAATGGCCTTTGGTTGATGTGAAAGAATTTTCCTTTTCTGATGAGTTTAAGGGTTACAGTGGTTATCAAAATGAACTGTCATTTTCGATGGGTGATGTTGGGTGCTTGTATTTTATTATTAGTCCTACGGGTCGTGTTCGTTGGGTATTTCAATGCTATTAGCATTAATAGAACTGGGACTAACCAGTCGGTAGTGGGAGCGCGTGACATGTGGTTATGGTTCAGGCTGCCTTGGTTCTCCACATGGGATCGCCACCACGTTCTAGGCAAGTGGGTGTCGCTGCGGTCAAGAATTCGCGGCGGCCAGGATTACTTACCAGTTATGGTTGCCACCGCCGCTCAGTTCTTGACGCTACGCTTAGATATAAGTGCTGCCACTATAGCTATTTGCGGTGATTCGGATGGTCCGGGTCACGCACCCACACTACCTCTATGTTGGGCATAAACGTCGCTGGCTCATGATGTTTGCATGATGACTTTAGTTTGCCAGAAGGTGATGCCGCACTTTGAAAATGATTCGTGTAATGGCGTATTTGTACCTGTGGATGAGATGGTTGTAATATTCTAGTCGCCCATGCCAAATGGTTCTGCGTTTTCATTGGCCTCATTTGCAGAATGTTGCTGTTGTTTCTGATGCTTCTTACTCAATGCACTCGTGTTGATATGTGCCTAATGGATTGGAATTATGCCCAACTAGTCAGTAGTGGGAGCGCGTGACTAGTGGTATAAACTAAGATATTTCTTGGTCTCCACAGGGGAATTGCTTCGCGCATCAGGCAAGCTGGCGTCGCTGCGGTCAAGAATTCGCGGCGCCCAGGATATCTGTGTGGTTGAGATGATCCCCGCCGCTCAGTTCTTGACGCTCCGCTTAACCCTGATTGCTTCCACTGAAATGGGCTGCGATGATCTGGATGGTCCGGGTCACGCGCCCACACTACTTCTATGTTAGGATAATCACGGGCATGAAAAATGTCTACGGTCAAGAGATAGTGGAAGAATTACCAAAAGATTTCTCAAAACTGAAGAGTCGGATTATGTATGTTGAAAACAAGGGAACTGGCGATGCTCGCATTGCCCGAGTATATTACAGCCGTTCGGGTAGGTTGCTCTATTACCGTGGATTAAAACTCATTAGCTTAAGTGGTAGGGGGTTTAAGTCCAATTATATGGACATTGAATCGGGGACACATTATTGGGTATCTGGTCCAAAGAAAAAGGGCGGGAATAGGTTATATGGTGGTGATTCGGGATTGGTCGTTGATGATGATGTCGCTGATGAGTATTACGGAAAATTATCCTAACTAGTCGGTACGGGGAGCGCGTGACATGTGGTTATGGCTCAGGTTGCCTTGGTTCTCCACATAGGGTCGCCACCGCGTTCCGGACAAGTGGGCGTCGCTGCGGTCAAGAATTCGCGGCGGCCAGGACTACTTAACAGATGGAGTCGCCACCGCCGCTCAGTTCTTGACGCTCCGCTTAATTCCAATCGGTTCCACTCATACGGGCTGCGATGATTCGGATGGTCCGGGTCACGCGCCCCGGTACCTCTATGTTAGCGCCAAACCGATATTATATCATTCTTTAATGTGGTAATCTAAGGAATCTAT
>JALHRW010000384.1 GCA_022841245.1 Planctomycetota bacterium | reverse complement strand
TGGCTGCCGCGCCTGCTGGCCGACGCCGAGGAGCGCCTCGAGGGCGGCCTGCAGGTGGCGCAGCTGCCGCGCCTGGCCGGCGTGTCGCCGGCGCACTTGTCGCGCACCTTCCGCCGCCATCTCGGGATGACCCCGAGCGCCTGGCTGACCGGGCGGCGCATCGGCCGCGCGGCGCAGCTCCTCGCCTCGGGTGGGCGCGATGTGCTCGACATCGCCCTCGCCCTCGGCTTCGTCAGCCCGTCCTGGTTCCACCGCGCCTTCCGCCAGGCGCATGGCCTGACGCCGGCCGCCTACCGTCGGCGGCACGGGGTGATGCGGCCGGCGCCCTGAGCTACCAGGTGTCGGTACGGAACGGCACGGCCGGCGCGCCATCGCTGCCGACCAGGTTGCAGCCCTCGGGATTGTCAGCCCAGGCGTAGCGCACCGCCGCCGGTTTGGCGACCTTCGGGTTCCACACCACCAGGGTGTCGTCTTCGATCGCGCACTCGGCCCAGACGAACTGCCGGTCGACCCCGGCGATGGCGACCTGGCTCGGCGCCTTGCCGTCCTTGGTGCGCAGGCCGGCGCCGTGGCGGAAGCGGCAGCGCAGGCGGCCGCCCGCCTCGATCGTCAGGCTGTCGTACAGCGGGCCGCAGGGCGCGCCGCCGAGGCCGTAGTGCGTGGACAGGGCCCAGCGCGCCAGGCGCTCGCCGACCGATTTCTTGTCGGTCGGATGGATGTCCTTGGCGTCGCCGACATCGATGGCGACGGCGAAGCCGCCATGCGGGTCCGAGACGGCGACCGCGCGCTGCGCGTCGCGCAGCTCGGCCCAGCTGCTCTGGCGCGGTTCGGCCGACCTGGCCATGTAGTTGGCCAGCTGCACCTGCAGGAAGGGGAAGTTGCCCTGGCCGAAGGCGCGACGCCAGTCCTCAATCATCAGCGGCAGCAGCCGGCGGTAGACCTGCGGCTCGCCGGCATTGCTCTCGCCCTGGTACCAGATCGCGCCGCGGATGCCGTAGGGGATCAGCGGGGCGAGGCGGCTGTCGAACAGGGTGAAGGGCGCGTTCGGGCTGCCCGGCGCCAGCTGCGCCGCGGGCGGCGTCATCACGCCCCAGTCCTGCTCGACGGTATAGCGCCAGGGTCCATGCAGGGGGATGGCGGCGTCCGGCTCGCCGACCGGGTTGACGCGCATCTCGTACGATGGGCCGGTCAGACCGCCATGGAAGACGTGCGAGCGGGCCCGCACCGCGATCGCCAGCTGTCCGCCGGCGACGAGGCGGCCCGGCACGCGGTAGTCACGGGGCTGGCACCAGGTGTTGGGGCCGTCAGCCCACGACAGGCCGCCGACCCGCTCGCCGTCGACATAGGTGTCGTCGTGCTTGTCGACCGAGCCGATGCGCAGCTCCAGCTCGCGGCCCTGCCACGCGGCCGGGATGGCGACGGTGCGGCGGAACCAGAACACGCCGCTGCCGGGATGGCCGAGCTCCTGCCAGGGCGACGGCAGGGACACGGTCTTCCACGCGCTGTCATCGAAACCGGCCTTGGCCCAGCCCTCGGCCAGCCCCCGGTTGCCGCTGTCGCGCGTGCGCATCTGCGCCTCCCATTCGGCCATGGTCGGGGCCGCTCCGGGGACGCTGGGGGCGTAGACGAAGCCCTCGTACGAGCGCACCTCGTCGACGCCGATCGGATCGCGCATCAGCGCTTCGCGGCTCATCCACGCCTGCACGCGGGTGCCGCCCCAGGCGTTGTTGATCAGGCCGATCGGCACGCCCAGGCGGGCGTGGAGGGCGCGGCCGAACCACACGCCGACGGCGGAGAAGGCGGCCAGCGTCGCCTGGTTGGCGACCTGCCACACGCTGTCGATGGCGGTCTGGCGGCCGAGCCGCGCCGGAGTGGCGACGGTGAGCAGGCGGATGCCGGGCAGATCGCTCTCGGCCTTGCCCTGGCCCTGCGGGGTCTGCCCCAAGGTCCATTGCATGTTCGACTGGCCGGAGCAGATCCACACGTCGCCGATCAGCACGTCGGAGACGCGCGCCACGCCCGAATCGCTGCGCGCGACCAGCTCGTGCGGACCGCCGGCGGCCAGCGGCGGCAGGCGGACCAGCCAGGCGCCGTCGGGACCGGCGGTGACGCGCGCGGTGTGGCCGGCCAGCGTGACGGAGACCTCCTGGTCGGGGCCGGTGCGGCCCCACACCGGGATGGTCTGGTCGCGCTGCAGCACGGCATGGTCGGAGAAGGGCGGGGCGAGGCGCATGGAGCGTCCTTTCGGAGGCCGGCATGCTGCTGTCCTGCTTCGCCTGTCGAGCAGGCGCGGACGACGGGGCTTGACTTGCGGTCGCGATTCAGCGGACCGCGGTGGCGCGCCAGCGTCCGGGCGGCAGGCCGTGCTCGGCGCGGAAGCGGCGGACGAACCAGTTGAGATCGTTGAATCCGAGTTCCGCCGCCACCGCCGAGACCGAGGTGTAGGGATTGGCGAGCAGGTCCTTGGCCCGGCCGAGGCGCAATCGCGCGTGATGGCGCTTGGGCGCGCAGCCGAGATGGCGGCGGAACAGCTCGCCGAGGTGGCTGCGCGACAGGCCGACGGCGGCGGCCAGGGCGGCGGCGTCGAGGTCGCGGTCGAGCTGGCCGGCGATGCGCTCCAG
>JALHRW010000383.1 GCA_022841245.1 Planctomycetota bacterium | reverse complement strand
GTACGGTTTTCTACAACACGGACATACTCCGTCTTGAGAGGGAATTACATCCGTTTTGCAATTTTTACAGGTGGCAATATTAGTCATTTTTCGCCTAACATTGAGTTAAACCGGCCCATTTGCCGACGGGTGGGCACAATGGAACGGACGGGGTGGAAGGCAATTGGAACGAAAACAGAGGCGGAGCGTCAAGAACTGAGCGGGGAAAGACATCAGGGTCGCCAGCCAACCTCAGTCCGCGAATTCTTGACCGGAGCCGGGCGACTGAAAAACCACACGTAATGGGCTCGGTTTCAACGACTAGTTAGGCGCAATTCTAGTCTGTTAAATCTTTTCGATTTCCCCAATCAACGGTAGGAAGAGTGCAATAATTGTTCCAACAAACAGAATTGGGATTACTATGAAATGGATAAACCTAGAACTTGAATCAGTCTTCTGTACTGCGGAAATAGTAATGCCGACAATCAATGATGCCACAGATATTGCAATAGAATACGAAACAAAAAACATTGTAATATTAGGCAATCGAATATTTAGATCGCGATAGATTAGTTCAAACTTCGGTAGGCCAATGAAGATGCATATTGCGTATAAGATGTATGGTATACCATAGTACATATTTTGCGCCTAACATAGAAGTAGTGTGGGCGCGTGACCCGGACCATCCAGATCATCGCCACCATTTTTAGTGGAACCAGTTTGAGTTAAGCGGAGCGTCAAGAACTGAGCGGCGGGGAGCATCTCAACCATGCAAATATCCTAGCCGCCGCGAATTCTTGACCGTAGCGACGCCAACTTGCCTGATACGCGTGGCAAATCCCATGTGGAGACCTAGAAGAAGTTATAGTTGGAACTACAAGTCACGCGCTCCCACTACTGACTGGTTAGGCCGATCGTAATTTACTACGCACTTCCATCAGAGCGAATCCTAATTTGTTTTCACCTTTCCACTTTAGCGGCTGTTCTGCATATTGGTCATCTTGAGATAGACCAATCCCCCAAATCCTATCCCTTGGACTTGCCTCAACCAATACCCTAGACCCAGTCCCTAGTATAACTTCTTTTAGAAGGATATTTTGGCTAAACTTTGCAGTATTCCCATCCACTACAATTCTATAAGCGTTCTTTGTCCAAATATCTTCGTTGAATCCCAAAACTTCCCTACCCAATGCCTTCACCATAGACGGACTAGCAGCCTTGATGATTTTATCATGAGACACCATATCCCCAAACAATAGCGCTTTTTGTGCCATCATATAATGTTCTGAAGTTGGATACGTAATACCGTCAATTGTGAAAGGGGAGTAATACCATTGACTAAAACACTCCTTTCCTATCTGGCTATCAGAAGCCGCCGTGTGTCCCCAAAAGAATACAAACTTTGGCCGGTCCCCTGAGTGGCAGGATTGAATTAATTCTTCAACTGTTCTGGCATCATGTGGGTTCATTTTCGGCCTAACATAGAGGTACCGGGGCGCGTGACCCGGACCATCCGAATCATCGCAGCCCATATAAGTGGAACCGATTGGGATTAAGCGAAGCGTCAAGAACTGAGCGGCGGTGGCGACCCTATCTGTTAAGTAGTCCCGGCCGCCGCGAATTCTTGACCACAGCGACACCCACTTGCCTGGAACGTGGTGGCGACCCTATGTGGAGAGCCAGGGCACCCTGAGCCATAACCACATGTCACGCGCTCCCCGTACCGACTAGTTAGCCGCATTTCTGGTACGTAGAACTATCCCATAAGCAATAATTACAATTCCCAGTACAAACGAAACAGAATACAACCAAATATAGTTATACTTTAAAAGATCGAAGCGAACCATGTCAATGACCACATAACAATCCTGAATCTGTTCTCCAGGTAATCTTGGGCCAAATAGAAGCCACAACAGTGAAGCTGTTGTCCACATAACATGAACGATGCCAACTCCAATTACTAGCATATGCATCATATTGGCTGAAGTATGCGGCTAACATAGAGGTACCGGGGCGCGTGGCCCGGACCATCCGAATCATCGCAGCCCATATGAGTGGAACCAATTGGGAATAAGCGGAGCGTCAAGAACTGAGCGGCGGGGGCGACCCTAACTGTTCAGGTATCCAAGCCGCCGCGAATTCTTGACCGCAGCGACACCCACTTGCCTGGAACGCGAGGCTAATTCCATGTGGCGATCGAGGCCTATCTTAGCCTTTACCACAAGTCACGCGCTCCCCGTACCGACTAGTTAGCGACGGGCATCGTGCTAGAGCATAAACCCCATTAGGAAGTAGAGAATAAATATAACACTTGGAACGGCATTGGGACTATACTTCTCTATTCTCACAGTTCCCATGCCGTTAAATAGGAGTGTTCCAGCAGACCCTATTATGGTGGCCAGAAAGAATACCGGATGGTGCCCCGTGCATGCAACAAGATAGAATACTACACCACACACGAATCCACCTACCATTAAAGACACAAACATCGCATACAGTATTATCATCATATAAACAGCAGTCGCTAACATAGAGTTAAACCGGCCCATTTGCCGACGGGTGGGCACAATGGAACGGACGGGGTTGTGGGCAATTGGAACGAGAACTGAGGCGGAGCGTCAAGAACTGAGCGGGGGAAGACAT
>JALHRW010000382.1 GCA_022841245.1 Planctomycetota bacterium | reverse complement strand
CCTGCGGCGCGGAGCGAAGTGGATCGTCGACACCACCTCCGGACTCTACCGCGACGACCAGCCACCCGAGCCGGCCACCGCGTAGCGGTCGCGCCGCTCCTTGATCAGCACCCCGACGCCACAGCGGCCGACAGGCCGCCGAGCCGCCGTCGAGTTGCACCACGAATCGACCACCGTAAGCGCATCGCAAACCGCTACGACGAGCAAAGCCGGCCCAATCGGGCCGGCTTCGTGCTGTCGGAGGTCGTTCGTTGGCTGCTATCGGCCGTCAGCGGCCGGAGGCGGCGTCAGTCGGTGCGTGTCCACATTTGATGGCGTCAGTCGGTGCGTGTCCACATTTGATGATGCGCGCGCCCTACCCCGCCCGCTATTCCCCTCACCCACCCAGGCCAGGAGCGCCGGACTGGGGATGGGAGAGGATGGGAAGGCTATTTGGATGGGCGGTTGGCGGCATCGCGCGGTTCAGCGAACAACGATCAATCTCCACATGGAGCACAAAGGCCAATATAACACAACGAGACCGTTAACCTGTTCAAAAACAACATACCCACGAGCCATGGGATAGCGCAACTGATCGGACCTGTAATCCGATTTGATGTCCATAAGCCGGATGCCTCCTCGCGTCAATGAATCTGCCAATCGAGGATAAAGAACCCCGCCACCTTTTTCTGCCATGCATCCGGTCACGCTAAACACAACCAGGAATGAGGCTATGTAGATTGCGACTAAGGGCAAAAGCAGGAACAGAAACAATGATCGCGCCTGCATCATGGCCGCCACTTTACGCATCGATAGCATACGAATGAGGACACTGTCACCGTTGCCGCCGGCGCTGTTGATGGTGGAATAAATATCCCAATGGTCATCGGGCCACCTCCGCTCAACGCTGGGGTATTTGAAATGTCATACTTCTCGCAACATTTCGTTTTGTTCGAGTAGCAGTCACACTCGTTCTTCGAACGGATGGTATCAAAGTTGGCGTTCACTCCCATGCCAGAGACGCTGACGCCCGAGAATATGCAAAAAAGTCGATCCATGGCCGGAACGAGGCCACCGCCCGCACTCATTGCAGAGTTAAAGTTATCCAAGAATGGAGACATTATACCAGCCAGGCCCGGAGGAACGGGGATAGTCGTCCCAGGCGGATGAATGGTTAATGGATTCGACGGATCGTTCGTATGTAAGGTAAATGATCCGCCATTTCCGGGTGGAACCACATCGATGTCAAGCATTCCGGACGGATCGACGCCAGTGGGCACAAAAAGGCCAGCATACAAGTTTGCATGTCTGGTCTGCCAAATCTCATAGTTGTTAAGCGGCCTTCTTGGAGTCCTGCTTGAAGGCACGAAGCCTCCGACTTCGAAGACTACCAAGGTCCTCCCGTTTAAACTAAATGAGTTATCTGGCGATTCGATCCCAATAATCCGCCGATACGGATCCCTCCCAATGAACCTCCCCAGCGTCGGGCTATACTGCCTCGCACGAGCATGGAGTAGTCCCGTCTCATAGTCAGTAACATAGCCAGTAAAGCCGCGATCCCAGCCCACTGCTGACTGACTGCGAACGACACCCCCCGGCCCGGCGATGGTCATGCGGCCGTAGGCATCATAGGTGAAGCGCTCCACAACCGCCCCAGTCGTCCCATCCGTAAGCGCAGCAACGGAATACAGGTGGTTGTAGTGCGGGTAATACTGCTTCGTCACCCCACCTACGGTCTGGGTGTACGCCACCACTTCATCCACATAGCCCCCGTACACAAACTCCCGCGTCCCCATCGGCTCCACCGCCAGCGCCGTCAGGTCATGCATGCGCTGCACGCGATCCGCCAGCCGATCCCGCGTCGCCTGGTCGATAGTCCCCCCGGCCTGGCCGATCTCGACGAAGCACAGCTTCGCCCGCAGCGCACCGGTGGCCGGTGCGATGCGCAGCACGCCGTCGCTGACCTGCGCCTGCACCGCGTAGCCATCGAAGTTGCCCAGGCGGTAGGTCGGCGTCACTACGGCCGGCGTCGCGTCCGACTGCACCACATCACCGATCTGCAGGGTGTTGGTCTGGTCGGTCGACAGCGCGTCGCCGGCCACCACCACCACCGGGTAGGTGCCATTGGGTAGGGCCACCGACCACGTCGCGTCACCCGTGGTCTGCGCCTGCACGAAGGTGTCGAACTCCGGCAGGTCAGCAGCATCGCGCCGCACCGCCGCGGTGGTCCGGTCGACCGTCCAGCCGTAGCTCATACCGTTGGTACGCACCGCGTAGGTCCGACCGGCATCCTTCAGGAACCCGCTCGGCAGCGCCGCCGTGGCGGGCTGGAAGTTGATGCGCGTCACCGTTCCGGGGAGGATGCCTCCGGCTGCCGGTGTCTGGGCCATATTGGTCAGCGTACCATCGGCTTCCGGCCCGTCGATCGCCGATTGGCTGGCCGGCAGCGCCGGCAGGTCCAACTCGACCACCGTCTGCGCACCGGCGGGCAGGTACAGCGTCGTGCGACCCTGCACGGTCTTCGCGATGCGACGGCCCAGGGCGTCGTAGCGGTAGGTGGCAAGCCGGCCGAACCCGCTCACCGCCTGGGAAGGCGCGATCACCGCCGTCTGCAGCCGGTTCTCACGGTCCCATGCCAGGGCGGTGCCCTGCTCGTCACGCGTCAG
>JALHRW010000381.1 GCA_022841245.1 Planctomycetota bacterium | reverse complement strand
CGGCGCGACGATGCGGTCTGGCGAGCCGCCACCGCCACCGCGCTGAGCGAGGTCGCGCGGCTGCAGCACACGGTCGACGATCTGCTCGCCCTGGCCCGGCTCGACGCCGGGGCCGGGCCGGGTGCGTCGGCGCCGGTCGATCTCGCCGGGGTGGTGCGCCAGCGCTGGGATCTGTTGGCTGGTCAAGCAGCTGCGCGCGGATTGGTGGCACGGCTGGAGCTGCCCGATGCCGAGGTGCTCGGCGACGAGGTGCGGTTCGACGGCATGGTGCGGAATCTGCTCGGCAACGCAGTCGCCCACGGAGATCCGGGTTCGCTGGAGATCGTGCTGGCGCCGCAGGATGGCGGTTGGCGCCTGCGCGTCGCGAACGCCTGCGCCGGCCTGCATGCCGACGACGCGAGCCGCGTGTTCCAACGCTTCTGGCGCGCCGATGCAGCGCGTGGCGAGGGTCATGCCGGTCTCGGCCTGGCGATCGTGCGGCGGCTCGCCGAACTGTCCGGCTGCCACGTGGCAGTGGCCATCGCCGGCGGACGCTTCACCGTCACCCTCGACGTACCGGCGCGTGCCCCGAGCATGCCGGCGTGCCCGCCGACGGAGAACCCCTCGACCGCTTCGTGACCCGCGCCGCCGGCATGACCTGGGCGGCGACGCGCCTGGCCATCCACGCCGAGCGCGTGGCGGTGAACGGGGTGATGACGCAGAAGTATCATCGCAATTTGTGGCCGGACGATCGCGTCACGCTCGACGGCTGCGATCTCGGCGATCCGCCCGACCGCTGCATCGTGGTGTGCCACAAGCCGGTCGGTCTGGCCTGCAGCCATCTCGGCCAGGATGCGCCGCTGATCTACGAGATCGTCCCGCCGGAATTCGCCCACCCCAACCTCAACACCGTCGGCCGCCTCGACCGCAACACCTCGGGCCTGCTGCTGCTGACCTGCGACGGCAAGTTCCTCATCCGCGTCACCGCGCCGAAGCACAAGCTGCCCAAGCGCTACCGCATCGGCTACAGCGGCGAGCTGGCCGCCGATGCCGTCGTGCGCTGCCAGCAGGGGGTGATGATCGATGGCTTCGATACGCCCTGCGCCCCCGCCGAGCTGACCATGGACGGCCCAGGCCGCGCGAGCCTGGTGATCAGCGAGGGCCGCCACCATCAGGTGAAGCGGATGATCGCCGCTCTCGGCGGCAAGGTGGTGTCGTTGCACCGCGACCGCATCGGCGGCCTGGACCTGCCGTCGGACCTCCAGCCGGGGCAGATGCGGGTGATCACCGAGGATGAGCTGGCCAGGCTGGGCGTGCCGATGTATTGGCGTGAGGGACCGCGGGCTTTGTTCCGCGTCGTGTGAGCTGCGACCAGGGACCAGCGACCAGCGACCAGCGACCAGCGACCAGCGACCAGCGACCAGCGACCAGCAACCAGCGACCAGCGACCAGCGACCAGCGACCAGCAACCAGCGACCAGCGACCAGCGACCAGCAACCAGCGACCAGCGACCAGCGACCAGCGACCAGCGACCAGCGACCAGCGACCAGCGACCAGCGACCAGCGACCAGCGACCAGCGACCGCCATTGCCCCGTGGTCGAGCTGGCGCTCGACCCTCCCAGGGAATCATTGACGCCCCCCGCGCGGCGCCGTAGGGTGCTGCATCGCAGCGCGTGGTGGCGTTCATCGCCCGGCCTGTTCCTCTATCGGTTCCCATACATGTCAGAGGCCACCCGGCCCCTCCTCGCCGTCATCGACGGCCACTATTACGCCTACCGCTACCACTTCGGCATGCCGCCGTTGTCGGGTCCGAACGGCCATCCGACCGGCGTCACCTACGCCTTCGCCAACCTCATTCGTGAGTTGAAGGCCGACAGCCAGGTCACCCATCTGGTTTGCGTGTTCGACGCCAAGGCCGACAACTTCCGCCAGGTCATCTATCCCGAGTACAAGGCGCATCGCGACCCGATGCCCGAGCCGCTGGTCAAGCAGATCCCCGACGTGCTGGAGATCCTCGCGGCGATGCACGTGCCGGTGGTTCAGGTCGATGGCTTCGAGGCCGACGACGTGCTGTTCACCTACGCCAAGCTCGGCCGGGCCGCCGGGTTGGATGTGCGGCTGTACACCCGTGACAAGGACGTCGATCAGGTCATCTGCGAGCGCGTCCGCACCTACGATGCGCTCAAGCAGCAGGAGCGCGGTCCGGCCGAGCTGCTCGCCGAGAAGGGCATCCGTCCCGACCAGGTGGTCGATTACCTGTGCCTGATCGGCGACACCGCCGACAACGTGCCCGGCGTCACCGGCGTCGGACCGAAGACCGCGGCCAAGCTGCTCGCCGAGCACGGCACGCTGGAGAAGATCCTCGCCGCCACCCACAAAGGCAAGCTGGCCGAGAACATCGCCGCCTTCCTGCCCAAGGCCGAGCTCACCCGCAAGCTGATCACTCTGGTCGACGTGCCGGACGTGCCGCCGCTGGAACGCCTGGCGGTCGATCGCGCGACCCAGTCCGATCCGGCGCCGTTCGAGCGCCTCGGCTTCCAGGTGGTGCGCTTCACTCCGCGGGCCGAGCCCAAGGCGGCGAGCGAAGGCGCGGTCTACGAGACGCTGACCGCCGATTCGTTCCCGGCCTACTGCGAGCGTCTGACCCGCGCCGGGCGCGTCGCCGTCGACACCGAGACCAC
>JALHRW010000380.1 GCA_022841245.1 Planctomycetota bacterium | reverse complement strand
CGCAGCGACAGCGCCCGGCCATCGCGGCAGGGATGCTCGCCCGTGACGGTGAGCGGCGGCAGCGCGCACGCGACCTGGCGGCCATCCGACCAGCGGCCGAGCAGCTCGACGCCATAGCTGCCTGGAATGCTGGGGTGGAAGTCGACGCGCTGACGGCCGGACTCCTCGACCGTCGCCAGCACCTCGCCGGTACGACCGGCGGCATCGGTGATGCGGGCGCTGATCACGACGCGCAGCCCGGCGCTGTCGCCGGCGGCCGGGGCGGGCAGCACCGACGCCGACCAGGTGGAGCCGACGACAGCCAGCAGCCGGCCGCTGGTCGAGGCAACGCCGGCAAGCCGCAGGCGGTCGAGGCAGGGCTCGCCTGTCGCTCCACCGGTGATCGGCTCGGCTCGCAGATCGAGCACGCGTACCTCGGCCTGGCTGATACGCGCCGACCACAACGCCACCCCGGCCTCGCCGGCCCCGGCTTCGGCCGATCCGGCGGGAACGACCAGACGGAGGGTCTGCTCGCCCGGGCGCAGGGCCATCGCGGCGGTTGAGCTGCGGCAGCGCCCAACGCCATCGCGCACGTAGGCGCCAATGGTGAGATCCTCCGGCACGTTGGGCGGCAGCAGCAGCCGGGCACTGATGCGCCAGGCGGCGGAAGCCTCGGTGATCGGCCGACCCAGGCTGGTGCGTAGCGGTGCCTGCAACGGCAGCGCCTCGCCACCCGCCAAGCGCACCACGGTCGGCGCCATGGCCAGCGGAGCCGGCCCATGTGCGATCAGCTCGAGTCGATGGACCACCCGGTCGGCGCCCCAACGGCCTTCCAATTCGATGCGGTAGGTGCCGGCCTCCGGCGGAATGTACGCCAGCGTCCACAGCGTGCCGCGCGGCGGCGGGGCGGCGGCCACCCGGGTGACGGTCCCGTCCGGGGCGGTCACCCGCGCCGCGAGGGCGAAGCCGGCCACACGGCCCGGACGCAGTCGCACCTGCCACGGCTGGCCGGTCGCAATGCGCGCCTGATCCGGACCGAGCGCGCCATCCCACGCCAGGTCGTGCAGGCAATGGCTGCCTGTTGCGCCCGCTGGCTGCACCCGCACCGCGTCGAGGCGCACCACAGCGCCCGGGCCGGTGCTGCAGAACATCAGGCCACCGATGGCGCGCGTCGTGGGATCGGCATTGCCCGGCACGGTCAGCGCGATGCGGTGGCTGCCCGGCGGCAGCGGACGGAACACGCCCGACTGGCGCCAGCCGCCGCCGTCCTCGCTGGCGAAAGCGCCGACGTGCAGATCGCGCGGAGCGTCGGCCGGGACCACGATGTCGGCCGACAACGCGCTGGTGCCGGCAGGGAATTCGCCGACCAGATCGACTGTGGTGGTCAGCGGTCCGGCCAGGCGCACCTCGACGGCGTGCGGCTGGGTGAACAGCGCGGAGCACACGACGACGAGGACGAGGCGGAAGGTCACGACCAGGGAATACGCTTGGGTTGGGGCGGATGTTGCCCGGTAACCCATTCCGGAACAGGGGTTTGACGCGCGGGCGTTTCAACTGTTGCAAGCAGCCGATGTTCGATTATGTTCGTTCTAACACGATGCGACAGCTGGCCGAAGACCGTCTCGGATTGCTCCAGCGCCTGCTCACCAAGCAGGGCTCGGTCGCGGTGTCGGATCTGGCCAAGCGCTTCGACGTCTCGGAGATGACCATCCGGCGCGATCTGGAGAAGCTCTCGGCCGCCGGCGCCGTCGCCCGCGTGCACGGCGGTGCGGTGGCGCAAGGCCGACTGTCATTCGCCGCTCGCCTCGAACGCGGCGGCAAGGCCAAGCACAGCGCCGCGGCCAAGCTGCTGCCGCTCATTCCTGCCACTGGTGCGATCTACCTCGATGGCTCGACCACGGTGTTCCAGCTCGTCGGCCTGCTCGGCGCGCGGCCGGGGCTGACCGCGGCGACCAACAACCTCGACACCTTCCTCGCCCTCACCCGCGTGCCCGGCGTCGTGCCGGTGCTGGTCGGCGGAGCGCTCAACCGCGATACCGACAACTTCGTCGGCGCGCTGGCGCTGCGCGTGCTCGACGGCCTCGCCTTCGACCTCGCCTGCTTCAGCGCCTTCGCCCTCGACCCGCAGGTCGGGCCGAGCGAGCCGGCGAGCGAGGACGCCGAGCTGAAGGCGCACGTCTGCGGCCGCTCGCGCCGCGCCGCGTTGGCGGTCGACGCCGCCAAGCTCGGCAACCGCGCCGCCGGCGCCTGGCAGCTGCCGGCCGAATCGACCCTCGCCACCGACCTCGCCCCCGGCGACCCTCGCCTGGATCCCTACCGTCCACGTTTCACGGAGATCATCTGACATGGCCAGCATCGTCGTCCTGCCCAAGCAGGGCAATTCGGTCGAATCCTGCATCATCGTGCGCTGGCTGAAGAACGTCGGCGAGGCCGTGAAGGACGGCGACGGGCTGTGCGAGGTCGAGACCGATAAGGCGACCGTCGAGGTGCCCGCGACGGCCAGCGGCACGCTGCTGGCTCAGGTGCGCAAGCAGGGCGAGGATGTGCCGGTGCAGACGCCGATTGCGGTGATCGGGAATGCCGGCGAGGAGGTCGACGCGCTCCTCGGTGTGCCGGCGCCGGTGCCGGCAGCTGCGCCAGTGGCCAGCGACCAGCGGCCAGCGACCAGCGGCCAGCAGCCAGCGGCCCAGCCTGTCG
>JALHRW010000379.1 GCA_022841245.1 Planctomycetota bacterium | reverse complement strand
CGCTGGCCGCTGGCACCGTCGCACCGAGCGCGGCGGCGAGCGCGGGCAGCGCTTCGCCGAGCGCGAGCAGCACGGCGTGGTACTCGGCGAGCAGCCGCGCCAGGTCGTTGACCTGCACGCCGGTGCAGAAGCGAACGCCGGCGGCCTCGACTCCGGCCAACTCGGCGTCGAGCACCTCGGCCGGCACCTCGTGGCTCCGGCGTAGACCGCCGCCGGCCTGGGCTTCGGCCTCCAGCACGGTCACCGCGTGCCCGGCCTGGGCCAGGACCCAGGCAGCGCTGAGGCCGGCCGGGCCGGAGCCGACGATGACGACGCGGCGGCTGGTCTCCTGCATGCGCACCGGCAGCCACGGCTTGCCGCTGCGCAGATCGGCCTCGGCGACCGCGCGTTCGATCGCCGCGATCGCCACCGCGTGGTCAGCGGGCTTGCCGGCCGCGCCCTGCTGCTTGGCGATGACGCCGCGCCGGCAGCCACGCTCGCAGGCGCTGCCGCACAGGCGGGTGAGCACCGCCGGCAGGGCGAGGCGCGATTTCAGCGTGGCTGCCGCGCCGCCGAAATCACCGCGCTCGACCTGGCCGAGCAGGGTGGGGATGGCGATGCCGGCGGCGCACGAGGCGACGCACGGCGCCAGGCACTCGCCCTGATGATCGCCGAGCAGCAGCTCCAGCGCGGTGCGCCGCGCCTCCTGCACCGTCGCCGAGCTGGCGTCGACGATCATACCCTCGGCCACCGGCATGGCGCAGCTCGGCACCAGGCGCGAACCGCCGTCGAGGCGCACGGCGCAGACCAGGCACGAGGTCTGGTGCGGCACGCCGACGGCGTGGCACAGGGTCGGGATGCTGATGCCGAGGCTGCGCGCCGCCTCCAGCACGGTGGTGCCGTCGGGAATGGTGATGGCGCGTCCGTCGATGCTCAGGCCGGGCATGCGACCCCCCGGTCGATGATGCGGATGGCGTCGTGCGGGCAGGCGCCGCGGCAGGCGTCGCAGCGGGTGCAGCGCGCGTCGTCGATGACGTGCCTGGCATACGGCGTGAACGGGATGGCCTCGACCGGGCAGATCTGCGCGCAGGCGCTGCAGCCGGTGCAGCCGTCGGCCACCTGGTAGCGGATCAGCGCGGTGCAGCGTCCGGCCGGGCAGCGGCCGGCGAGGTGCGCCTCGTACTCGGCGCGAAAGTGGCGCAGCGTGGTCAGCACCGGGTTGGGCGCGGTGCGGCCGAGGCCGCATAAACTGCCGGCCTCGACCTGGTGGGCGAGACGCTCCAGCTCGGCCAGCTCGGTGGGCTGCGCGGTGCCGGCGCAGAGGCGTTCGAGGATGGCCTGCATGCGCCGCGTACCGACCCGGCAGAGCGTGCACTTGCCGCACGACTGGTCCTGGGTGAAGCGCAGGAAGTAGCGCGCCATGTCGACCATGCAGTCGCGGTCGTCGAGCACCACCAGCCCGCCCGAGCCCATGATCGCGCCGAGCCGGCCGAGCGCCTCGAAGTCGACCGGCACGTCGCACAGCGCCGCCGGGATGCAGCCGCCGGACGGCCCGCCGATCTGCACCGCCTTGAAGGTGCGGCCGGGCGCCACCCCGCCACCGACCTCGGTGACGATGCGCGCCAGCGCCATGCCCATCGGCACCTCGACCAGGCCGCCGCGCCGCACCTTGCCGGCCAGGGCGAAGACCTTGGTGCCGCGGCTGCCGCCCGAGCCGTGCGCGGCGAAGGCGGCGGCGCCATGGCGCACGATCCACGGCACGCAGGCCAGGGTCTCGACGTTGTTGACGCAGGTCGGTTTGCCGTCGAGGCCGCGCTCGACCGGGAAGGGCGGGCGCAGCCGCGGGGTGCCGCGCCGGCCTTCCACCGAGGCGATCAGCGCGGTCTCCTCACCGCAGACGAAGGCGCCGGCGCCCTCGACCACGCGCAGGGCCAAGGGCTGACCCTCGCCGAGCAGCTTGGCGCCGAGCCAGCCGCGCGCTTCCAGCGTTGCCAGCGCGGCGCGGATGCGCGTCACTGCCAACGGATATTCCGCCCGGATGTAGAGGATGCCGTCCTCGGCGCCAACCGCGGTCGCGGCGATGGCCAGCCCTTCGATCACGCGGAAGGGCCAGCTCTCCAGCAGCATGCGGTCCATGAAGGCACCGGGGTCGCCCTCATCGCCATTGCACACCACGTACTTCGCTGGGCCAGGCGCATTGCGCGCCGCCCGCCACTTGCGCCCGGTGGGGAAGCCGGCGCCACCACGACCACGCAGGCCGGCGGCGGTGACGGCGGTGAGCACCGCCTCGGCGCCGTCGCGCAACGCCATGCGCAAGGCGTCGAAGCCGCCCTGCGCCACATACTCGTCGAGGTCGAGCGGGTCATGCTCGCCCCAGCCCTCGGTCGCGATGTGCACCTGCGACGCGGTGAACGGCGCCGATTCCGCATCGTCGAGCTGGTAGCGCCGGCCATCGAGCTCGGCGTCGACTTCGTCGCCGAGCCAGCGGCCGAGACGTCGCGCCAAGGCGGTGAACGGATTGACCGGCAGATGGCGGTCGAGCAACGCCGCGACCTGGGCCGGTTGCAGATTCGCGTAGGTCACCGGCTCGCCCTGCGGCGGGCGGATCTCGATCAGCGGGGTGCGGTGGCAGATGCCGGTGCAGCCCACCGGCTTGATCAGCAACGGCACGCCGCGGCGGGCGGCCTCGCGCTCGACCGCGCTGCGCACCGCGG
>JALHRW010000378.1 GCA_022841245.1 Planctomycetota bacterium | reverse complement strand
GCCGGCTGCGTGGCGGCCAACCGGGTCAGCCATGTGCTGGATCTGCATGGGCCGAGCCTGGTGGTCGATACGGCCTGTTCGTCCTCGCTGGTGGCGCTGCATCTGGCGTGCTCGGGGCTGTGGCAGGGCGATTGCACGACGGCGATCGTGGGAGCGAGCACGGTCAATCTGCGTCCGGGCATGACGGTCGGTTTCGCCAAGGCGTCGATGCTGTCGCGCACGGGGAAGTGCCACGCCTTCGCGGCCGAGGCCGATGGCTTCGTCCGCGCCGAGGGCGGGGCGGTGGCCATCCTCAAGCCACTGGCCCAGGCCGAGGCCGATGGCGACCGCATCTACGCGGTCATCGCCGCGACCGGGGTGAACACCGCGGGCCACACCACCGGCATCAGCCTGCCGTCGATGGCGGCGCAGGCGGCGCTGTTCGCCACCTGCTGCCGGAGCAGCGGCATCGATCCCGCCCAGGTCCACTACGTCGAAGCGCACGGCACCGGCACGGCTGCGGGTGATCCCCTCGAATGCGCCGCGTTGGGCCAGGTCTACGGCACCGCTGCCGGTCGCACCGATCCGCTGCGCATCGGTTCGATCAAGAGCCAGGTGGGACATCTGGAAGGCGCCTCCGGCATGGCCGGGCTGCTCAAGCTGACCCTGGCGCTGTGGACCGGCCGGTTGCCGGCCAACCTCCACCTGGAACACCCCAATCCCACGATCCCCTTCCAGGCTCTGGGCCTGCGGCCGTTGGCCCAGGCGGAAGCGTGGCCGAGCGACGGAGCGGACCGTGCGGCCGGTATCAGCAGTTTCGGTTTCGGCGGCTCCAACGCCCATGCCCTGCTGCGGCCCTACCGCGGCGGCGTTGCCGATCTGCTCGCCCCGCCGGTGGCCGCTGCGCCCACGTCCGAGGTCCCGCATCTCGTGCCGATCAGCGCCGCCAGCCCGGCGGCGTTGCACGCCTGGGTCGAGCGCCTGCTGGACCTGCTGCGCCAGGATCCGGCGCGCTGGAGCGTGGCCGGCATCGCCGGCTCGCTGGCCCATCACCGCGAGGCGCATCCGCATCGCCTGGCCGTGGTGGCCGCGTCGATCGCGGAGCTGACCGCCCAGCTGGCGGCCTGGCTCGCCGGCGAATCGCCGCCCGGCGTGATCAGCCAGCGGACCGATGCGCATCCCCCGCGGATCGCCGCGGTCTTCTGCGGCAACGGGCCCCCGTGGTGGGGCATGGCCCGCCGCCTGCTCGCCCAGGAGCCGGTCTTCAGCACCGCCGTCGCGGAGGTCGCCGACCTCTACCAGCAGGCCAGCGGAACCGATCTGCTGCTGGAGCTGGGGCGCGACGAAGCGACCAGCCGGATGGATCACACCGACATCGCCCAGCCCGCGCTGTTCGCCATCCAGGTCGGCCTGTGGCGGCTGTGGCGGTCCTGGGGCATCGCGCCACACGCCGTCACCGGCCACAGCGTCGGCGAGGTCGCCGCCGCCTGGGCCGCGGGCTGCCTCGATCTGCCCACCGCGGTGCGGGTCATCTACCACCGCTCGCGCTGCCAGGAGCTGACCCGCGGCACCGGCACCATGGCCGCCCTCGGCCTCGCCGCGCCTCAAGCCCGGGAGCTGTGCGCCGCCCACGGCGCATCGGTCGGCCTCGCCGCCGAGAACAGCCCCTCCGCGGTGACCATCAGCGGCGACAGCGCGCCGGTCGCCGCCGTGGTCGCCGCCTGCGCCGCCCAGGGCCGCTTCGCCCGCGTCCTGCCCCTCGCCTACGCCTTCCACGCGCCGCACATGGAGCCGGTGCGCGCGGATCTGCTCGCCAGCCTGGCCGGGCTGCCCACCGGGCCGGGCGGCGACGCGCTGTTCTATTCGACCGTCACCGGCGGCGCCGTGGCCGCCGACCAGCTCGGTGCGCACTACTGGTGGGACAACATCCGTCTGCCGGTGCGCTTTGCCGATGCCATCCACGCCCTGATCGACAGCGGCTGCACCACCTTCGTCGAGATCGGCCCTCATCCCGTCCTCAAGACCTATCTGGCCGAGAACCTCGCCTCGGCGCGCGCCAAAGGCACGGTCGTCGAGTCGCTCAAGCGGAAGGAGGACGACCGCCGCCACCTCCTGCGCCAAGCCGCCATCCTGTGGACCCATGGCAGCGACCTGGTGTGGGCCGGGCTGGGACTGGGCAGCGACCTGCTGCGCCTGCCGCCCTATGCCTGGGACCGCCAGACCTATTGGCACCTGCCCGTCGACGCCGTCGCCGGGCCGACCGGCCCGGTGGTCCATCCCCTGCTCGGCCGCCTGGTCGCGGGCAGCGATCCGCTGTGGGAGTGCCAGCTCGATGCCCACCGCCTGCCCTGGCTGGGCGACCACCGCGTCGGCGGCGTCACCGTCGTGCCCGGCACCGCGTTCCTCGAAGCCGCCTATGCCGCCGCCCGCCTGGGTGTGCCCGGCGACGGGGCTGCCGAGGTCGACGGCCTGGTCATCCACCGCGCCCTCATCCCCGACGCCACCGGCACCCTGCTGCGCACCGCCCTCGACCGCCGCTCCGGCCGCGTGACCTTCCATGCCTGCGCCAGCGGCGCGACGGAATGGACCCTCCACGCTGAGGCCATCGCCCGCCGCGGCGGACGCAGCCCGGCCGCCGCCATCGATGTCGCCGCGATCCGCGGGCGCTGCCCCCGCGTCATCACCGCGGCCGAGCACTACGCCACCGCCGCCCGCA
>JALHRW010000377.1 GCA_022841245.1 Planctomycetota bacterium | reverse complement strand
CAGCGGCCAGCGACCAGCGGCCAGCGGCCAGCGGCCAGCGGCCAGCGGCCAGCGACCAGCGGCCAGCAGCCAGCGACCAGCGACCAGCAGCCAGCAGCCAGCCTCCTACTTCCCGGTCAGCGCCGCCATGCGGTACTTCTCATCCGGCCGGCCGAGCAGGTGCGCCACCGTCGCCTCGTCCAGGCGGTTGATGCCACCAGCACTCAGCGCGATCTGGCGGATGCGCGCCGCCTTGATCGCCATGGCGGTGATATTGACCGCCTCGGTCTGGTTGGCGCCCAGGGCGATCAGCCCGTGATTCTGCATGTAGATCGTCTTGGGTGTGGCGCCGTGGCGGGTGCGATAGGCGGCGATGCCGTCGCGGATGGCGCGGGCGAGGACCACGCCGGGATCGACGTAGGGCACGAACACCGAGTCCGGGCCGAGCACGACCGCCTCGTCGGGGAACATGCGGCCCTGCAGCACCTCGGGCCAGCCACGCGAGGCGGTCAGGCCGTTCACCGCGGTCGGGTGGGTGTGGGCGACGACCTGCACCCCGGGCTGCTGCAGGCACATGGCATGGAACAGGGCCTCGACCGAGGGCCGGCGCTTGTGCCCGGCATCGACCTTGGCCGCCTCGTAGACCGCCGAGAGCTCGGCCTCGCTGACCGCGCCGCCGTCGAGCAGGGGCAGCAGCTTGTCGAAGCGCAGGTGCACGAGGTCGTCGCGACCGAGGGTCGACAGCTGGCAGCCGCTGGCCTTGACCAGGAAGGTCGCGTCATCGACACGGATCGAGGTGTTGCCCTCGCCGAGGATGGCGGCATCGAGGGTCGGCGCGCCGACGGCGTGGGAGAGGGAGACGAGCTGGTCGCGGTGGTCCATGCGCGCAGCGTAGGTCCTGCTGGCGTCCGTCACCAGCGGGCGATGGCGCAGGAGCGGTAGCACGCCGTTGATCGGCTGCCGGACGGCCTGGGAAATCGCACTTGCCCCGCTGGACGCGTCGCGCCAGCAGGCATCGTCGCCGGCAGTGAGCGACGTCGCCCCCCTCTACCTACAGCTGCTCGGCCCGGGCACGGTGTGGATCATGGTCCACTGCGGCGGCATGTGCGGTCCGATCGTCGCGGGATTGCGCCTGGGCGAAGGTGGCTGGCGGCGCGCAGCCATGCATCTGGCCCTGTACCAGAGCGGTCGGGCCGTGCCGCTGGCGGCTGCCGGAGCGATCGCCGGGGCGGCCGGCGCCGCAGTCGCCGACCTGCTCGCCGACTGGGGGCCCTGGCTGACCATCGCCATCGCCGCAGCGATGCTGGTGGCGGTCATGATCCGCCTCGGCTGGCTGCCGTGGCTGCGTGCCGGCGACGACAGCGGGGCATTCGCCGCCCGCCTGCTGCGCCCGGTCGCTGGCTTCGCCGGACGGCATCCGCGACTCGGCGCCTTCGCCCTCGGTGCCGCGCTCAGCGTGCTGCCGTGCGGGGTGGTCTACTGGATCCTCTCGCTGTCGGCAGGGAGCGCCTCGCCGCTGCACGGCGCGCTGCTGCCGGTGCTGCTGGTGGCGATCAGCACGCCGCCGCTGGCCATCGCCGCCGGCGCTGGTGCAGCCGCCTTCGGCCGACTGCGCAGCCGCCTGGCGTGGGTGCCGACCGCAGCGCTGCTGCTATCGGCCTTCTGGCTGGCGATGCACGGCCTGGCTTCGCTGGAGTACGTACCGCACGCGCATGTGGGCAAGGTCATGCTGTGGTGAAAGGACCAACGGCCAGCGGCCAGCAACCAGCGGCCAGCGACCAGCGACCAGCGGCCAGCGACCAGCGACCAGCGGCCAGCGACCAGCAACCAGCGGCCAGCGACCAGCGACCAGCGGCCAGCGGCCAGCAACCAGCGGCCAGCGGCCAGCAACCAGCGGCCAGCGGCCAGCGACCAGCGGCCAGCGACCAGCGACCAGCGGCCAGCGACCAGCGACCAGCGGCCAGCTGCACCCACTGCGGACTGCCCGTCCCAGCCGGCCTGTCCATTCCCGGCGCCGCACAGCAATTCTGCTGCTCCGGCTGCGCGGCGGCGTGGCGGCTGCTGCACGACGGCGGCCTGGCCGAATTCTACCGCCTGCGCGATGCCGCCGGCGGCGAGGCCGGGCGTCCAGCAGGCGAAGACGCCGGAGCCGCGGCCTTCGATGGCGAAGCGTTCCGCGCCGCGTGGACGCGCAAACTCGCTGGCGGCGACGAGCTGATCGCCTGGTATCTCGAAGGCCTGCACTGTCCGGCCTGCGTCTGGCTCGTCGAGCAGCTGCCGCGTCTGCTGCCCGGCGTGCGCTGGGCCAGGCTCGATCTCGGCACCGCCCAGCTGCGCGTCGCCTACGATCCCGCCCACGCCGGGCCGGGCATGCAGGCGCGGCTGCTCGCCCGCCTCGGCTACCGCGCGCGGCCGTATCGCGCCGACACGGTGAGCGCCGCCCTCACCGCTGAGCATCGCGGCCTGCTGCTACGCGTCGCGGTCGCCGCCGCCAGCGCGGTCGGGGCAATGCATCTCGCCGCCACCCTCACCGCCGGCGAACTGACCGGCGACCTCGATGCCAGCTGGCGGCCCTTCTTCGCCTGGGGCGCCATCCTCGCCGCCCTGCCCGGCTGCGCCTGGGCGGCGATGCCGCTGCACCGCGGTGCGGCTGCGGCGCTACGTGCCCGGCGCTGGAGCGTCGATCTCGCCGCCTCGCTCGCCATCGGCCTGGCGCTGGCCG